>NZ_CM001514.1:2832901-3165397 GCF_000263715.2 Pseudomonas synxantha BG33R | reverse complement strand
CCTCACGTGTTTTCATGTCATTGTGTGTGCCAGTGTCTACGGCCGATCAGCGATGTGTCGGCGCAAACTGCCGATTATGCGGGTTGGTGATCTTTGCCGTTGGCAGTATCGGCTGCGCATGGCGCCGACCATCGAAGTATTGATTGGATTTCGTGCCATACAGGCGTTCGGTGCCTGTGCGGGGATGCATCTCGCCCTGCTGCTGGGCTTGATCACCGCCGTCGGCCCGTTTGCCATCGACATCTACCTGCCCGCGCTGCCAACCCTGGGCGCAAGCCTTGGGGCCTCACCGGCGGCGGTGCAGATGAGCCTCACCGTGTTTTTCATGGTCATTGGTGTGTGCCAGTTGTTCTACGGGCCGATCAGCGATGTGTTCGGGCGCAAACTGCCGATTTATGCGGGTTTGGTGATCTTTGCCGTTGGCAGTATCGGCTGCGCATTGGCGCCGACCATCGAAGTATTGATTGGATTTCGTGCCATACAGGCGTTCGGTGCCTGTGCGGGGATGGTGATCCCGCGGGCGATCGTGCGCGACCTGTACACCGGCCATGAGGCAGCGCGCCTGATGGCTTTGCTGATGCTGGTGATGAGTGTTTCGCCAATCCTCGCGCCGCTGGCCGGCAGCCTGGTGATTTCGATCTGGAGTTGGCGCGAAGTATTTGCTGTGCTGGCGGTGGTCGCCGTGCTGTGCCTGGTCATGACCATCGTGCAACTACCGGAAACCCACCCGGCCGAACGCCGTTTGGGCAAGACCCTGGGCAATGCATTCGGCAGTTATGGAGCGCTGTTGCGCGACCCGGTATTCACCGGGTTATCGGTGGTGTGCGGGTTTGGTCTTGCGACCTTCTTTGTATTTATCGGCAGCGCGCCCTTCGTATACATCGAATATTTCGGCCTGACACCGACGCAGTTCAGCCTGTGTTTTGCCCTCAACGCCGCCTCGTTTTTTGCCATGAGCCAACTGACCGCACGCCTGAGCGCACGGTTTGGTCTGGCGCCGCTTATTCGTTGGTCGGTGGTCGCAGTAGCCACGGTCATGGCCCTGTTGGCAGCCACCACATTCTGGGGTGATAGCCTGTCCTTGATGATGGGCCTGCTGTTTGTCGGGTTCGGTTTTCTCGGCCTGTTGCTGCCGGCGGCAGGTGTGCTGTCGCTGGAAGATCATGGCGCGGTGGCAGGCTCTGCATCTGCCTTGCTTGGCGCGATCCAGATGGTTACCGCGGCCGTTTCGATGACCCTGGTGGGCGTGTTCGCCGACCATACTCCTGCACCGATGTTGATCGGCATTGCGCTATGTGCGCTTGCCGCGATGCTCACCACGCTGTGGACCTTGCGCCGGTTGCCGGCGCACCTGGCCTCAAGCGTCCCGCCCTCCTCCTGAGGCTTGCCCTACCCCGTCCAGCTCACAGATCAAAGCGGTCCACTGCCCTGCGCCGCTCGTTGTCGTCGCGTACGTCATAGCTGGCGGTGGTCTGGATATTGGTGTGATGCGCCAGTTTCTGGGCGATCGACAAATCATGCTCTTCGATCACTCGGGTGATGAACGAACGGCGGAAATCATGGGGCATGATTTTCACACCCACCTGATCACCGCGCTGCCGAGCAATGTAATAAATCGCATGTTTGGTAATGCGTTCGCGCGTGATGTGGCTGCCCCGGCGGATACGGTTGAACAGAAAGGTGTCGTCCTGCTCACCTTCCTTGAGTTGTTCACGACGAAACTCAAGCCACGCCCGCAGTTTTGCGAACGCCCAGTCCGGCGCGTACTTGATCAGTTCCTTATTACCTTTGCCGATCACCCGCAGGCTGCGCTGATCAAAATTGATCTGCGCGAGGTCGAGATTGACCGATTCCGACTTGCGCATCCCGGAGCCATACAACAGGCCGATCACCGCGGCATCCCGCAGGCCCTGGGGCCGAGGATCGGCTGCGCATACATCGAGCATCTCGCGGATCAGTGTACGACGCAGGTTGCGGCCCTGCCCCAGGCGCGTACCGGCGGCAGCCTTGACCGAGCGCATCTTCAACAGGTGATCCTGGCTGATCAAGCTCATGCGCCACGCTTCATTCATCACCCCACGTATCGCATTCACATACAGCGATGAGGTATTCGGCGCATAGCCGTCCTCGCGCAATGCGGCCACCAGTGCGACGACGTGTTCGGGTTGCAGTAGATGCCAGTCGATGTCTTCGAGGTTGAGGTCTTCGAAACCCAGGCGGTCGGCGGCATCCTGCAGCACGTAGCGCATGGTCAGTTGGCTGGAGGGCGCCAGGCGAGTGAGGTAGAGGGTCAGCGGGTTGCGGATAGTCTCGGTCAAGGGATCAGCCTTTGGATTAAATACATCAATCAACTCATTGATTAATCGATGTATTTAGTGGGTTGGCGAAGACTGAGTCTAACCCAGGCGCGGCCCTGGCACAAAATCACGGCGCCAATTCGACTTCCTCTGCCGGTTCCTGCGGTTGCGCCAGGGACTGGCTCCAGTCAGCGTCCTGTCGCTGCATCAGCGCAAACCAATGCCCACGCATAAACGTCAGGTAGCCAGCCGGGGCCTTGGCAAAGTCCTTCTCGTCGCCATAGCAGCCTGGCAGTGGCAGTTCGGTGCCCTGCTCCTTGTACTGGCTGACCAACTTCTGTTGGGCCTCGACGCTGCAGTCAGTGGGCAACGGCATGCCGCGCAGGGCACCGGCATCTTCGTCCCACCAACTGGCGCCGACGCGATCGAGGCCGCGCAGGCGATACTTGCCGGACTTGCCGACCCGCATGATCAGCTTGAACTCATTGGGGCTCACATCACTGGTACAGGTGCGCGAATAACCGACCGTGACCTGGGTATTGCCGTCGCGCAGCAGGTCGGTGACTTTGGTGGCCGCCTGATCAAAGCGCAGG
The DNA here is from genome assembly GCF_000263715.2 of Pseudomonas synxantha BG33R. Taxonomy (NCBI): domain Bacteria; kingdom Pseudomonadati; phylum Pseudomonadota; class Gammaproteobacteria; order Pseudomonadales; family Pseudomonadaceae; genus Pseudomonas; species Pseudomonas synxantha. The sequence goes on along the minus strand of NZ_CM001514.1, from coordinate 3,162,507 downwards.
CTGGCGTCGAACTCGCAGCGTTGCACGTCGTCGTGCAGCATCCAGACGCGCTTGGGGCGGTCGCCCTTAAGCAGGTACTGCGCTGCGTAAACAAACGCCGACTGGGTGCCATCATCCTCCCGCTCGCTGACCTGCTCGGCGAGTACCAGCAGGTTCTTGCCCTGAAGGTCATCCCAGGTATAAGCAGCGACTTGCTTGCCGGGCACTTCCACACCTTCCGGCACCTGTTCGATGCTGGTCAGTGCGATCCCTTCATCAGCGCGTACGCTGGTGACACAGGCCATCGTCATCAATAATCCCATCAACGCAGGCCGCAACTGGCCGCGCAAAAGCTGCACGCTATTCATCCGAGTACCCTGGCAAGAGATGGCTTACTTTACCGGCACTTGAGCGCCAATGCAGAGAAGATTGTTCAATCACTGGCATTGGCCTAGCGGGAGCGCCCGAATTGAACCAAACGCCCAGCACAGCGTTCCGATCTGACCATCCGGCCTGCACATGTAACGCCTTGATTACTTAGCTGAACCCTAGCTGTCTACCTGTCAAATAAACGAGTTTTTCATCCGCCTTTCATATTCGTTGCACACATTTGCGCTTAACCTTGTAAGCAGTACTTCAGGGCATTCCGTGATTTATCGACTAACCTGTTGATTACGCTTTATCTTTAGCGCCGCGTTGTCATCTGCGGGCTGTAGTTCTGCCCAATAATTGCTGCTGTTTTCACGCGTCAAGTTGCTCCAGCCGAGGTCATGAAACTTTGAAACCCTACCCTATTCATTGCGTGTCGATCGTTATCCCGGTCTACAACGAACAAGAGAGCCTGCCGGAGCTGCTGCGTCGTACCACGGCAGCCTGCAAGCAGCTGGCCTACGAATACGAAATCATCCTGGTGGATGACGGTAGCCGCGACAATTCGGCCCAACTGCTCGAAGACGCCGCCGCCGAAGAAGGCAGCCATGTTGTAGCGGTGATCCTCAACCGCAACTACGGCCAGCACGCCGCTATCATGGCCGGCTTCGAACAGTGCCGTGGCGAAGTCGTAATCACCCTCGACGCCGACTTGCAGAACCCGCCGGAAGAGATCCCGCGCCTGGTTGAGCAAGCTGCCCTGGGCTACGACGTGGTCGCCACGGTGCGTAACAACCGCCAGGACTCGGCGTTCCGTCGCTGGCCGTCGCGCTTGATCAACCTGGCCGTGCAGCGCTCTACCGGCGTGGCCATGACCGACTACGGCTGCATGTTGCGTGCCTACCGCCGCACCATCGTCGACGCCATGCTCGCCTGCCGTGAACGCAGCACCTTCATCCCGATCCTGGCCAACGGCTTTGCCCGCCATACCACGGAAATCCTCGTGCACCACGCCGAGCGTGAGCACGGCGAGTCCAAATACAGCGCCATGCGCCTGATCAGCCTGATGTTCGACCTGCTGACCTGCATGACCACCACACCATTGCGCCTGCTGTCCATCGTCGGTTTCAGCCTCGCGGCGTTGGGCGTGCTGTTCGCCTTTGCGCTGATCGTCATGCGCCTGGCCTTCGGCGCCGATTGGGCGGGTGATGGTCTGTTCGTGCTGTTTGCGGTGCTGTTCGTGTTTACCGGTGGCCAGTTCATCGGCATGGGCCTGCTGGGCGAATACCTGGGCCGCATGTACAGCGATGTACGCGCCCGCCCGCGCTTCTTTATTGAAAAAGTGCTGCGCAACCAGCCGGCAGCACCGACTCCAGTCGTCGTCGTTGACGGCCTGGTGTCTTCCCATACTTCTACTTCTCCTTCCGATCAGGTTCAGTCATGAGTTCAAAAGCTGTTGTCTTCGCTTACCACGATATCGGCTGTGCAGGCATTGAAGCCCTGCTCGGTGCGGGTTACGACATTGCTGCCGTGTTCACCCATGCCGATGACCCCAAGGAAAACAATTTCTACGGCTCCGTGGCCCAGCTCTGCGCACGCCATGGCATCCCGGTGCACGCCCCGGAAGACGCCAACCACCCGCTGTGGGTCGAGCGCATCGCCAAGTTGAACCCGGAGTACATCTTCTCCTTCTACTACCGCAACCTGCTGAGCGAACCGCTGCTGGCCATCGCTCGCAAAGGCGCGTTCAACCTGCACGGTTCGTTGCTGCCTAAATACCGTGGCCGCGCCCCGGCCAACTGGGTGTTGGTCAACGGCGAAACCGAAACCGGCGTCACCCTGCACCGCATGGTCAAGCGTGCCGATGCCGGCGCCATCCTCGCCCAGCAGAAAGTCAGCATCGACCGCACCGATACCGGCCTGAGCCTGCACGCCAAGTTGCGTGATGCGGCCACAGCCTTGCTGCGCGACGCGCTGCCACAATTGGCCCTGGGCAAGCTCACCGAAACCGCCCAGGACGAAAACCAAGCCACCTATTTTGGCCGCCGCACTGCCGCCGATGGCAAGCTGGACTGGAAAAAGCCTGCCGAACAACTGTTCAACCTGGTGCGCGCGGTGACGCAGCCGTACCCGGGCGCCTTCTGCGCAGTGGGCGAGCACAAGCTGATCGTATGGCAAGCCGACGTGGTCAAGGGTAACGACGGTTTGGCGCCAGGCCGTGTGATCAGCGTCAACCCGCTGCGTATTGCCTGCGGTGAAGACTCCTTGGTCATCAAGTTTGGCCAGCGTAACGAAAACGGCCTGTACCTGGCCGGTCCGGCCCTGGCCGATGAACTGGGCCTGGTGGATGGCTCCGTACTGCGCGGCGCCGAGTCTGGCCGCAAGCCACGTCGTACCCGCGTGTTGATCCTGGGCGTAAACGGCTTTATCGGTAACCACCTGTCCGAGCGCCTGCTGCGTGACGACCGTTACGAAGTCTATGGCCTGGACATCGGCTCCGACGCCATCGAGCGCCTGCGCAGCCACCCGAATTTCCATTATGTGGAAGGCGATATCAGCATCCACACCGAGTGGATCGAGTACCACATCAAGAAATGCGACGTGGTCCTGCCATTGGTTGCCATCGCCACGCCAATCGAATACACCCGTAACCCACTGCGTGTGTTCGAACTGGACTTCGAAGAAAACCTCAAGCTGGTGCGCTACTGCGTCAAGTACAACAAGCGTGTGATCTTCCCCTCGACCTCCGAAGTCTATGGCATGTGCCAGGACCAGTATTTCGATGAAGACACCTCCAACCTGGTGGTCGGCCCGGTCAACAAGCAGCGCTGGATCTACTCGGTGTCCAAGCAACTGCTGGACCGAGTGATCTGGGCCTACGGCGACAAGGGCCTGAAGTTCACCCTGTTCCGTCCGTTCAACTGGATGGGCCCGCGTCTGGACCGCCTGGACTCTGCGCGTATCGGCAGCTCCCGCGCCATTACCCAATTGATCCTGAACCTGGTGGAAGGCACCCCGATCCGTCTGTTCGACGGTGGTGAGCAGAAGCGTTGCTTTACCGACATTGCCGACGGCATCGAAGCGCTGGCGCGCATCATTGATAACGACAATGGCGTGTGCGACAGCCAGATCATCAACATCGGCAACCCGGAAAACGAAGCCAGCATCCGCCAGTTGGGCGAAGAGCTGCTGCGTCAGTTCGAGGCTCACCCGCTGCGCCACAACTTCCCGCCGTTCGCCGGTTTCCGCGACGTCGAGAGCAAGGCGTTCTACGGCACAGGCTACCAGGACGTGGCGCACCGCAAACCGAGCATCGAAAACGCCAAGCGCCTGCTGAACTGGGAACCGAGCGTGCAGATGAGTGAAACCATCGGCAACACCCTGGATTTCTTCCTGCATGAAGCCATGCTTGAAATTGCGGATAAAAAGTAATGCAGGCAGGTCTTCGCATCGACGTCGACACCTACCGTGGTACCCGTGAAGGTGTGCCGCGGCTGCTCGAATCCCTGGATGAAGCCGGGGTAAAGGCGACGTTCTTCTTCAGTGTCGGCCCGGACAACATGGGCCGCCATCTGTGGCGCCTGATTCGGCCACAGTTTCTGTGGAAGATGCTGCGTTCCAACGCCGCCGGCCTGTATGGCTGGGACATCTTGCTGGCCGGCACCGCCTGGCCCGGCAAGCCGATCGGCCGCGACCTGGGGCATCTGATGCGCCAGGCCAAGGCCGCCGGGCATGAAGTCGGCCTGCACGCCTGGGATCACCATGGCTGGCAGGCCAACACTGGGCGTTGGAGCGAGGCACAGCTGGTCGAGCAGATTCGGCGTGGTGTGCAGACTTTGAGCGACATCCTAGGCGAGCGCGTGGACTGTTCAGCCGCCGCAGGGTGGCGCGCCGACGAACGCGTGGTGCAAGCCAAGCAAGGCTTCAATTTTCGCTACAACAGTGATTGCCGGGGCAGCAGCCTGTTTCGACCGACACTGGCCGATGGCAGCGCGGGCACCCCACAAATTCCGGTAGACCTGCCGACCTTCGACGAAGTCGTCGGGCCGGTGGTGGCTGCCAATGATTTCAACCGCTTCATCCTGGACCGGTTCAGCGCAGCGAAGCTGAACGTCTACACAATCCACGCAGAAGTTGAAGGGATTCTGATGGCCAATGATTTTCGCCAGTTGCTCGCCCAGGCAGGGCAACGCGGCATTGATTTCAAACCCTTGGGTGATCTTCTGCCCGCAGATGTAACCACCCTGCCCCAACAAAAACTGGTGCGCGGCGCATTGAGCGGCCGCGAGGGTTGGTTGGGAGTACAGCAGGCATGATTCGTCGCTGGGCCTTGCCCCTGCTCCTGCTGGCGTTTGCCGCGTTTTACCTGCTGCCGCTGGCCACCCATGGCCTGTGGATTCCCGATGAAACCCGCTATGCGCAGATCAGCCAGGAAATGCTGCTGACCGGCAAATGGGCCTCACCGCACTTCATGGGCATTCGTTACTTCGAAAAACCCGCCGCGGGCTACTGGATGATTGCGCTGGGCCAGGCGATTTTCGGGCAGAACCTGTTCGGCGTGCGGTTTGCCTCGGCCTTGAGCAGCGCCTTGAGCATTGTGCTGGTTTACCTGGTATCCCGCCGCTTGTGGAACGACCCGCACAAAAGCCTGGTCAGCACCCTGCTGTACATGAGCTTCGTCAGCGTGGCGGCCCTCGGTGGTTATTCCAACCTGGACCCGCAGTTCACCTTCTGGGTCAACCTGACCGGCGTAGCGTTGTGGTTCTGCTTTGACAGCAGCACGCGGCGCGGCCGACTGTGGTCCTGGGCGCTGTTGGGTTTCGCGTGCGGCATGGGCTTCATGACCAAGGGCTTCCTGGCCTGGTTGCTGCCGGTATTGATCGCCCTGCCCTACGCCCTCTGGCAAAAACGCCTGGGTGAGTTGTGCACGTTTGGCGGCGTGGCCGTGGTGGTTGCAATTGCTGTCAGCGTGCCGTGGGCATTGGCTGTGCACCTGCAAGAACCGGACTACTGGCATTTCTTTTTCTGGCACGAGCACATCCAGCGCTTTGCCGGGGAAGATGCCCAGCACGCTGAGCCGTTCTGGTATTACCTGCCGCTGCTGATAGCGTTCGCGCTACCGTGGGTAGCCCTGTTGCCGTCCACGCTCAAGCAGGCATGGCTGCAAAAGCGCGCGCCGAAAACCGCATTCCTGCTGCTATGGCTGTTGATGCCGCTGGCGTTTTTCAGCCTGGCCAAGGGCAAACTGCCCTCCTACATCATGCCTTGCATGCTGCCCCTGGCGTTGCTGATGGGCTCGACCTTGAGCGACAAGCTCAAGCAAGGCCACGGTCGCGTCCTGCGCATCAATGGCTGGCTGAACCTGGCGATCGGTGTGCTGGTATTGCTGGCCCTCAGCTGGTTCCAGTTGAAAAAACCGGTGTACGAGCCGGGTGAGGAAACCTTCAGCCTGGTGCTGGTGTTCATCTTCCTGTTCGGTTGGATCGTGGTCAACCTGCTACAAGCGGCACGGCCCTTGACGTTGTGGGCCGCGCCCCTGATTGGCAGTGGGCTACTCGTGGTATTGGTGCCTGCGGCATTGCCCCATTCGGTGGTTTATAACAAGACCCCGGACCAGTTCATCATCGATCACATCGAGGAATTACAGCCCACTGTCGCCCTGTTGAGCAATGATCTGGGCGCTGCTTCTGCACTGTCCTGGCGCCTCAAACGACCGGATATCACGCTTTACAACACCTCGGGCGAGGTCAAGTACGGGCTGGCCTACGCCGACACGGCCCATCGGCTGGTCGACCGTAACGCGATCCAGGCGTGGATGGCGCAAACCCGCCGCACCGGGGCCGTGGGTGTGGTGATGCGCGTCAACAGCCAGGGCGAAAAGGACGAGCTCGCGTTGCTGCCCACCGATGGCAAGCGTTATGCCCAAGGCAAGATCGTGATCCTGATTTTCCCGCAGGTCGCGCCATGACCACCCTGCTGCTGTTGCTCACAGCCTGCTTGCTCACCTGCATGGGCCAGGTCTCGCAAAAGTTCGCCGTGGAAAGCTGGCGGAACCTGCCTCAAGGCTGGGCATTGAAGCTGCGTTCGCCGTGGTTATGGTCAGCGCTGGTGTGCCTGGGCCTGGGCCTGCTGGTGTGGCTGCTGGTATTGCAACGCCTGGAAGTGGGGATTGCCTACCCCATGCTCAGCCTGAATTTTGTGCTGGTCACGCTGATGGCGCGCTTTGTATTTCACGAACCCATTGATGGCCGCCACTGGCTGGGTGTGGGGCTGGTGATTGCCGGCGTCGTGCTGCTGGGGCGCCAGGTATGAGCCGCATAAAGGGTTTCGCCCTGGCCCTGGGCAGTGTCGGCCTGGTGAGTGTCGCCCAACTGGGCATGCGCTGGAGCATGACGCGCTTGCCCTTGCCCACCGAGTGGCTGGCCGCCTTCACCCGCAACAGCATCGACCTGAGTGCCCTGGGCGTGGTGATCCTGGCGATCATTGCCTACGCGCTGTCGATGCTCTGCTGGCTTGGCGCACTCAAGCATTTGCCTCTGGGCCGTGCCTACTCGCTGCTCAGCATCAGCTACGCGTTGGTCTACCTGCTGGCCGCCAGCCTGCCGGTGTTCAACGAAGCTTTCTCGCTTTCAAAAACCCTGGGGGTGGCCTTGGTCATCCTCGGCGTACTGGTTATCAACTCTCGTCGTGCTTGCACCTCAAGTCCCAGGAATACCCCATGAAAATCAGCGTATTTGGTAGTGGTTACGTTGGTCTGGTACAGGCCACTGTATTAGCCGAAGTCGGTCACGATGTCATTTGCATGGACGTTGACAAGAGCAAGGTCGAGTCGCTCCAGAAAGGTCACGTGACCATCTTCGAGCCGGGCCTGGCCGCGATGGTCAAGGACAACCTGGAAAGCGGACGCCTGCATTTTACCTACGACGAAAAACTCGCTGTCGAGCACGGTGAAGTGTTGTTCATCGCCGTGGGTACGCCGTCGGATGAAGACGGCTCTGCCGACCTGAAATACGTGCTATCGGTGGGTGACGCCGTGTCCCGCCATCGCGTGCAGCCGGTGATTCTGGTGGAGAAATCCACCGTGCCGGTCGGCACCGGTGACACCCTGCGCGCTCATATCCAAAAGAACCTGAATGCCGCTGGCCGTCAGTTGGAGTTCGATATTGTCTCCAACCCGGAATTCCTCAAGGAAGGCTCGGCCGTTGCCGACTGCCGCCGCCCGGACCGCATCATCATTGGCTGCGAGCGCGAGGAAGTACGTGAGGTCATGCGCGACCTGTACGCGCCGTTCAATCGCAACCACGACCGCATCATCTTTATGGACCTGCGCAGCGCCGAACTGACCAAGTACGCTGCCAACTGCATGTTGGCCACCAAGATCAGCTTCATCAACCAGATTGCCGAACTGGCCGAGCACCTGGGCGCCGATATTGAATCGGTGCGCCTGGGCATTGGTGCCGACTCGCGAATCGGCTACCACTTCATCTACCCAGGCTGTGGCTACGGCGGCTCGTGCTTCCCCAAAGACATGCGTGCCTTGATCCATAGCGCCAAGCAAGCCAACTGCTCCAGCGACCTGCTCGAAGCAGTGGAAGCCATCAACCAGCGCCAGAAGAGCAAGCTGTTCGAGCGCATCAATGCGTTCTTCAAAGGCAATCTGAAGGGCAAGACTTTCGCCCTGTGGGGCCTGGCCTTCAAGCCCAACACCGATGACATGCGCGACGCTCCCAGCCGCGTGCTGATGGAAGCCTTGTGGGCCGCCGGTGCCAATGTGCGCGCCTTCGACCCGGAAGCCATGCAGGAAACCCAGCGGATCTATGGCGACGACCCGCGCCTGATGCTGATGGGCACCCCGGAGTCCACCCTGGGCGGCGCCGATGCGCTGATCGTGTGCACCGAATGGCAGCAATTCAAGGCGCCGGACTTCGACCTGATTCACCAGCGCTTGAAAACACCGGTGATCTTCGATGGCCGCAACCTGTATGACGGCGAACGCCTGACACGCAAAGGCTTCAAGTATTTCCCCATTGGCCGTGGCGATTCCTGCGAGTTGCCGATTCCCCAGCAAAACTGGGTGGAACAGGTCAGGGATGTCGGCTAGGTGAACAAGGCTTTCCCATCCATGCAGAGCGCCACAATCCGCCGCCAGTCACTGGGGCTTGGGCTCTTGGCGCTGGTGCTGTTTATCGCCGGCAACTGGCACCAGGCAATTATTGGCTTTGATTCACGCTTCGTGGTGTTTGCCCAGGAAATGCTGCGCCACGGACCAGGTTTCTTCCCCACGACCTACGGCCAACCGTATGCCGACTACCTGGCGACTTCAACGCTGCTGACCTGGCTGCTGTCGTTGCCATTGGGCCAGGTCACCAGCCTGACGGCATGGCTGCCCACCGCGGTCGCGTCAGCAGTGATCGTAATGCTGGTCTACCGCCTGACTGCGCCCTACTCCCCGCGCTGGGGGCTGTTGAGCCTGGCAATGTTGCTGCTCAGCAGCACCTTTGTCAGCGAAACCCGCGCGGTCTCCCTGGACCAGATGCTCGCCGCCGTGACCCTGGCGGTGTTCTATCTGGGCTATGCCCATGATCACTTCGCTGCTGCCAAGCGCTTGCATTGGGTGTTTGTGTTGCTGCTGCTCGGGTTTGCACTGCGTGGGCCGATTGGCCTGGTGATCCCCACAGGCGTGTTGTGCAGCTATTACCTGATCAACCGCCAGTGGCGCCGCCTGTTCAGTTTCGGCCTGCTGGCGTTGGCGCTGCTGGCGGCGTGCGTCGGTCTGTTGCTGCTACTGGCCAAGCTCAGCGGCGGCGAAGACTTCATGCATGACGTGATTCGTATGCAGTTTCTGGGGCGCATGGATGGCAGCGAAGGCTCCGGCGGTGTGCTGTATTACTTCACCAGCTCCATGGGTAACTACGCGCTGGCTTATCCGCTGGCAGTGTTGGTACTGGCGGCTGTCATGATCGGCGGGCGGCGCACACCGGATCCGGCATTGAAGCTGGTGTTGTATTGCGCAGCCGCGGGTGTGCTGGTGATGGTGGGCCTGTCGGTGCCACAGGCAAAAAAAGCGCGCTATATCCTGCCGATGTTGCCGATGGCAGCGATCATTGCCGCGTATCCGTTCCAGGCGACACAGGGGCGACTGTTTGCCTGGCTGCGCGGCCTGATGCTGGGCGTCTGGACGCTATTGCCGACGCTGTTGGTGATTGGCCTGCTAGCCGCACGGCGGCGTTATCCGGAGCCGCTGGCCCACCTTGAAGTGATCTTCGCCGTGCTTGGTCTGCTTCAGATCCTGGCGCTGCTGACACTGCTCAAGTCCCGGCTGCGTACGTATGGCCCGGCCCTGGCTGCAGTGCTGGCCCTTTGGACAACCTACATCCTGGTGGTCGAACCCCTGGAGCGTCGGTTATACGACACCCGCACGTTCAGCCTCGCCGTCAAGGCTCAAGTCCTGCAGCAACCGGCGCCCGTGGTGCTGCACGCGCTGGGTAAAGACGCCAAAGCCATCAAGTTCATGGTCAACTTCGATTGTGACAAGGTCCCGCTGTTTACCCAATTGCCCATTGAATTGAAGCCGATCCAGGCCCCGGCATGGTTGGTCATGAGCCAGGCCGACTTCGAAGGGCTGGACGATCCACGCTTGCGTTCGATCACGCCCACGCTGACCGGCGAGTTCGACAAGAACCCTTACGTATTGCTGCATTTGGTAAAAACCACGGTGCCATGAGCACTTTTCTAGGGGCGTTGTAAGAAAGAACGTCGACTCGTTAACCGGTGGGCGTCTTTCATCACAGGCACCAAGAAAACGCCTACATTCCTTTGCGTAATAGCTGGTGCACTTTCCCTTCCTGTGCCTGGAACCCGACGGTAGACTCGCTGCCACGTGCATTAAGTATCTACCACCCGATCGTCAGGGCTGTCCCGAAAGCGCTTGGGTCAAGGCACGCCATAACTACAAGGACTCTGTAGGCTGCCCACGCGCGATGGCTTACTTCATTGAGAGGACAATGCCGTGCGAGAGGAACTGTTGAATGTACCTTTACCAAGACTGGATCGTTTGATGGCATTGCGCGACGCGCTGGTGGCGTTGAAGGGGCCACTGGCCAACGACGCCAAATTGCGCGAAGACCTGCATGAGCGCTTGTTCAATGAAGAGGCCAATAACCGGGTGCTGGGCAAAATCTGCACACCAGCGTCCACTGTGGCAGGCCCCATTACGTTCGGAGACACCCTTTAACTGCATAATATTTGCGTTTAACCCTCATTAATATGCAGTGGTGCGATCAGACCAACCTCGGCACACTGCACGGGTTCCTCCCCCAAATGTTGGAACGTTCAAAGGGCTGCACCGGGAAACCAGGCAGGCCTTTTTTTTCGCCCGCCGTTTATGGATCGTCTTTAATGCTCGCTCGCTGGTTACCCGCTGCAATCAACACCCGCCCCGCTGAATGGAGTCGTGCCGGCATCGGCATGGCCTTGGGCACAATGTTCAGTGTCTGGGCTTGCGCCCAGGTATTCGGCATGGAGGTTGCCCTGCATTTGCTCGGCCCCCTTGGCGCTTCGGCCGTGTTGCTGTTTGCGGTGTCATCGGGAGCGCTGGCCCAGCCATGGTCGATCATGGGCAGTTACCTGTGTGCCGGCATCGTTGCATTGCTGGTGGCACGGGTACTGGGGCGAACCCTGGGTAACGCGTGCCTGGCGGCGGGCATGACGGTAATACTGATCTGTTGGCTGCGTTGCCTGCACCCACCGGCCGGTGGCCTGGCCATGACCCTGGTGTTGGCCGACCCTGCGTCCATTACCCTGGGCTGGTATGAACTGGCGCCGGTCATGCTGGGTGCCGGCGCTCTGCTGGGATGCGCACTGCTCTATAACAATGCCACGCGCACACGTTATCCCAAGGGGCTGGCCGAACCTGCTCCTGTCGTCCTCGGCATTCAGCCCGTGAGCGATCCATCGATTACAGCGGCCGACCTCAAGCTGGCGCTGGCCGAAATGGAGCAATTTTACGATGTCGAGCCCACCGAGCTGGAACAACTGATTCACGCAGCAGAAGGCCATGCACGACGTCGCAGTATCGGTGAGGTCCTGGCCAATCGCGTGGCTTGATCCCTACGGCATAAATGCAAAAACGACCTGCATGATTACCGGTTGTACTGGGCAAATTTGCACTGGTAGGATCGCGAGAAGGTTCGCCCGCGAACATCTTGATAAAGAACAATAAAAGCAGGGAGTTAGTGATGACTGCTCAGGTTTCATCCGAAGCAAGCCACGCCGATATTCAGCAGGAAGTACTGAGTGAAGTGCGTAACCATATCGGCCACCTCACCCTCAATCGCCCCGCCGGCTTGAATGCCATCACCCTCGACATGGTCCGCCAGTTGACGGCGCAGCTGCAGGCGTGGGCGGATGACCCGCAGGTTTATGCCGTGGTGCTGCGTGGCGCCGGCGAAAAAGCCTTCTGCGCTGGCGGCGATATCCGCTCGCTGTACGACAGCTTCAAGAACGGCGACACCCTGCACCAGGATTTCTTCGTGGAGGAATATGCCCTTGACCTGGCCATCCACCATTACCGTAAACCGGTCGTGGCACTGATGGACGGCTTCGTCCTCGGCGGCGGCATGGGCCTGGTACAAGGCGCGGATCTGCGGGTCGTCACTGAACGCAGTCGCCTGGCGATGCCGGAAGTGGCTATCGGCTACTTCCCCGATGTAGGCGGCAGCTATTTCCTGTCGCGTATTCCCGGTGAGCTGGGGACTTACCTTGGCGTCACCGGGGTGCAGATACGTGCCGCCGATGCGCTGTATTGCGGGCTGGCCGACTGGTCTATCGACAGCGCCAGACTCCCCGCCCTGGACAACAAGCTCGACCAGTTGCAATGGAGCGACTCCCCCCTCAAGGATTTGCAAGGTGTGCTCGCCAAACTGGCGGTGCAGCAATTGCCCGATGCGCCGCTGGCGGCCCTGCGCCCGGTCATTGATCACTTCTTCGCCCTGCCGGATGTACCCAGCATCGTCGAGCAATTGCAGGCAGTTACGGTCGCCGACACCCACGAATGGGCGTTGACTACCGCCCATCTGATGCAGACCCGCTCACCCCTGGCCATGGCCGTGACCTTGCAAATGCTGCGTCGTGGCCGGCACCTCCCGCTGGAACAGTGCTTTGCTCTGGAGCTGCACCTGGACCGTCAATGGTTCGAACGTGGCGACCTGATTGAAGGCGTTCGCGCCCTGATCATCGACAAGGATAAAGCCCCGCGCTGGAACCCGCCCACGCTCAATGCGCTGGATGCCAGCCACGTCGAGAGCTTCTTCCACAGCTTCGCGCAGATTGAGAAATAAGCCATGCAAGATCTTGAATACACAGAAGAACAAATCATGATCCGCGACATGGCGCGGGACTTCGCCCGTGGCGAAATTGCCCCCCATGCCCAAGCCTGGGAGAAAGCCGGCTGGATCGACGACGCACTGGTGGCAAAGATGGGCGAACTGGGCCTGCTCGGCATGGTTGTCCCTGAAGAATGGGGCGGCACCTATGTGGACTACGTGGCCTACGCGCTGGCCGTGGAGGAAATTTCTGCGGGTGACGGCGCCACGGGCGCCTTGATGAGTATCCATAATTCAGTGGGTTGCGGGCCTATCCTCAACTACGGCACAGCTGAGCAAAAACACACATGGCTGGCCGAACTCGCCAGCGGCCAGGCCATCGGCTGCTTCTGCCTGACCGAACCTCAGGCCGGCTCCGAAGCCCACAACCTGCGCACCCGTGCAGAATTGAAAGACGGCCAGTGGGTGATCAACGGCGCCAAGCAATTTGTCAGCAATGGCAAGCGCGCCAGGTTGGCCATCGTGTTTGCGGTGACCGATCCGGAATTGGGCAAGAAGGGTATTTCAGCGTTTCTGGTGCCTACCGACACCCCGGGTTTTGTGGTCGACCGCACCGAACACAAGATGGGCATTCGTGCGTCGGACACCTGTGCCGTTACGCTCAACCAATGCAGCGTGCCGCAAGCCAACCTGCTGGGTGAGCGCGGCAAGGGCCTGGCAATCGCCCTGTCCAATCTGGAAGGTGGGCGCATCGGTATTGCCGCCCAGGCATTGGGCATCGCCCGCGCCGCCTTTGAAGCAGCGCTGGCTTATGCCCGGGATCGCGTGCAGTTCGACAAGGCGATCATCGAACATCAGAGCGTGGCCAACCTGTTGGCTGACATGCAAACGCAGCTGAACGCAGCACGCTTGCTGATTCTCCACGCGGCGCGCCTGCGCAGTGCCGGCAAACCATGCTTGTCCGAAGCGTCCCAGGCCAAGCTGTTTGCCTCGGAAATGGCCGAGCGGGTCTGCTCCAAGGCGATGCAGATTCATGGCGGGTATGGGTATCTGGAAGACTATCCGGTGGAGCGTTACTACCGGGATGCGCGGATCACGCAGATTTACGAAGGCACCAGCGAGATCCAGCGGATGGTGATTGCCAGGGAGCTCAAGCACTACCAGCTCTGACTGACACACTGCAAAAAACTGTGTCAAACGCTGCAGTTCAAATGTGGGAGGGGGCTTGCTCCCGATGGCCGTGGTTCAGTAGCTGATGTGCTGACTGATCCACCGCCATCGGGAGCAAGCCCCCTCCCACAGCGTTTTACTTATCCTTGAACTCCGGCGCCCGCTTGGCCACGAATGCGGCCATGCCTTCCTTCTGATCCTGGGTCGCGAACGCCGCGTGGAACACCCGGCGCTCAAAACGCACGCCTTCGGACAGGCTGACTTCAAAGGCGCGGTTCACGCTCTCCTTGACCATCATGCTGATCGGCACTGACTTACTGGCGATCAGGGCAGCGACTTTCAGCGCTTCGTCCAGCAACTCATCGGCCGGCACGATACGCGCCACGATCCCGCAACGCTCGGCTTCGACGGCGTCGATAAAGCGCCCGGTCAGGCACATTTCCATAGCCTTGGCCTTGCCCACGGCGCGGGTCAGGCGCTGGGTGCCGCCCATGCCCGGCAGCACGCCGAGGTTGATTTCCGGCTGGCCGAACCTGGCACTGTCACCGGCCAGGATAAAGTCGCACATCAACGCCAGTTCACAGCCGCCACCGAGGGCAAAGCCATTCACCGCCGCAATGATCGGCTTGCGGCGGTTGGCCACACGGTCACTGTCGCTGAACAGGTCGTCCATGTAGATCTGCGGGTAAGTCAGCTCGGCCATTTCCTTGATGTCGGCGCCGGCCGCAAAGGCTTTTTTCGAGCCGGTGAGCACGATGCAGCCGACCTCTGGGTTGGCCTCCAGCTTATCCAGCGCCTGGTTCAGTTCGCTGACCAGTTGCGCGTTCAAGGCGTTCAACGCCTGCGGGCGGTTGAGGGTAATCAGCCCGACGCGGCCCTGGACGTCAAGCAGGATGGTTTCATAACTCATGTATCGGCTCCTTATAGATTGCGTGAGATGACCATGCGTTGAATATCGCTGGTGCCTTCGTAAATCTGGCAGACCCGCACATCGCGGTAGATCCGCTCCAGGGGAAAGTCGCCCAGGTAACCGTAACCGCCCAGGGTTTGCAAGGCGGCCGAACAGACTTTCTCGGCCATTTCCGAAGCAAACAGCTTGGCCATGGACGCCTCCACCAACGCCGGCTTGCCGCTGTCACGCAGGGCCGCGGCGTAATGCACCATCTGCCGGGCCACGGCAATTTGCGTGGCCATGTCCGCCAGGCGAAAGGCGACGGCCTGGTGTTCGATCAACGGTTTGCCGAAGCTTTCCCGCTCACGGGCATAGTCGCGGGCTGCTTCGAAGGCGGCGCGGGCCATGCCCACCGACTGGGATGCGATGCCGACACGGCCACCCTCAAGGTTGGCCAGGGCGATCTTGTAGCCCTCGCCCTCCTCGCCCAGGCGATTGGCCACGGGCACCTTCACGTCTTCAAACAGGATCTGGCACGTGTCGGAAGCATGTTGCCCGAGCTTGTCTTCGACTCGCGCCACGGTGTAGCCCACAGAGTCAGTGGGTACGATGAAGGCACTGATCCCGCGCTTGCCCGCTGCCGGGTCGGTGACGGCAAACACAATCACGATCCCGGCGTTTTGCCCGGAGGTGATGAACTGTTTGCAGCCATTGAGCACATAGTGATCGCCTTCGAGGCGTGCACGGGTCTTCAAGCTGCTGGCATCGGAACCGGCCTGGGGTTCGGTCAATGCAAAGGCACCGAGCATGGTGCCACTGGCCAGGGGCGTGAGGAATTGGGCCTTTTGCTGATCATTGCCGAATTTGAGGATCGGCACGCAGCCCACCGAGTTGTGCACGCTCATGATGGTCGAGCACGCACCGTCACCTGCGGCGATTTCTTCCAGGGCCATGGCGTAGGCCAGGTAGCCGGTGTCGCAACCGCCCCACTGTTCCGGCACCAACATGCCGAAAAAGCCCAGTTCGGCCATTTCAGCGATGGCTTCCTTGGGAAAGTGATGCTCGCGATCCCATTCGGCGGCGAACGGCTTCAAGCGTTCCTGGGCAAATTGCCGGGCGGCGTCGCTGATTTGCAGTTGTTCGTCATTGGGCAGCATAAGTCATCCTTAGTAGAGGCATTCAACGGCCATGGCCGTGGCTTCACCGCCGCCGATACAAATGGCCGCGACGCCACGTTTGAGGCCCTTCTGGCGCAGGGCCGAGAGCAGTGTCACCAGGATCCGCGCACCCGAAGCACCAATAGGATGGCCCAGGGCGCACGCACCGCCATGCACGTTGACCTTGTCGTGAGGGATCGCAAGCTTGCTCATGGTCACCAGGCTGACCACGGCAAAGGCTTCGTTGATTTCGAACAGGTCGACGTCTTCCAGGCGCCAACCGGTCTTGCTCATCAACGTGCGAATCGCCCCCACCGGCGCCACCGGAAACAGCCCCGGCTCATCGGCAAACGCGGCGTGCCCGTGGATCACCGCCAACGGTTTGAGGCCACGTTTATGGGCGTCCGACTCGCGCATCAGCAGCAATGCCGCGGCGCCGTCGGAGATCGAGCTAGAATTGGCCGCGGTGACGGTGCCGCCTTCACGGAAGGCCGGCTTCAGGCTGGCGATCTTGTCCAACCTGGCTTTAGGCGGCTGTTCATCGTGCAGGATGGTTTTTTGTTCCTTGCCCACGGTGACCTGCACCGGGACGATCTCGCTGGCGAAGCTGCCGTGGGTGATGGCCTCCTGCGCGCGCGTCAGCGAGGCGATGGCGAAGGCATCCTGAGCTTCCCGGGTAAAGCCGTTGTGCTCGGCGCAGTCTTCGGCAAAGGTGCCCATCAGGCGGCCCTTGTCGTAGGCATCCTCCAGGCCATCGAGAAACATATGGTCAAGTACCTTGCCGTGGCCCATGCGATAGCCGCTGCGTGCACGATCCAGCAGGTACGGTGCGTTAGACATGCTTTCCATGCCGCCGGCGATCACCACATCGACGCTGCCGGCGCGCAATGAGTCGTGGGCGAGAATCGTCGCCTCCATGCCCGAGCCGCACATCTTGTTCAGGGTGGTGCAGCGGGTGCCCTTGTCCAGCCCGGCGCCCAGGGCCGCCTGGCGTGCCGGTGCCTGCCCGAGCCCGGCCGGCAGTACGCAGCCAAACAACACCTCGTCCACCGCATCGGTGGCGATACCGGCGCGTTCAACGGCGGCACGAATCGCTGCAGCGCCCAGCTGCGGTGCGGTCAGGCTTTTGAGGTCGCCCTGGAACCCGCCCATGGGCGTGCGCACAGCGCTGACAATCACAATAGGGTCGTTCATACAGGCATTCCTTACTTGGCGGCCATACGCAAGGCACCGTCGAGACGGATCACCTCACCATTGAGCATGCTGTTTTCAAGGATATGTCGCACCAGCGCGGCATATTCGGCGGGTTTGCCCAGGCGCGGTGGAAACGGCACGCCAGCGGCCAGGGAGTCGCGAACTTCCGGGGTCATGCCGGCCATCATCGGGGTCTCGAAAATGCCCGGCGCGATGGTCATCACGCGGATGCCGAAACGCGCCAGTTCCCGTGCGGCGGGCAACGTCAAACTGGCAATCGCACCTTTGGACGCGGCATACGCGGCCTGGCCGATCTGCCCATCGAATGCCGCCACCGAGGCGGTATTGATGATCACACCGCGCTCGCCGTCGGCATTCGCTTCGGTTTCTGCGATCGCCGCAGCGGCCAGGCGCAAGAGGTTGAAGCTGCCGATCAGGTTGACGTTGATCACCTGGGCAAAGCTGGCCAGCCCATGCGGGCCGTTCTTGCCAAGGATTTTCTCGCCGCGCACGACACCGGCGCAGTTGATCAGGCCATGCAAACCACCAAACGCCTCCACCGCTGCCTTCACGGCAGTTTCAGCAGCGGCTTCCTGGCAGATATCTGCCACGGTGCTACGAGCGTTGTCGCCCAGTTGCGTGGCCTTGGCGGCAACGGCGTCAGCGTTCAAGTCCACCAGCATGACTTTGGCGCCGGCCGCGATGAGCATGTCAGCCGTGGCCGCGCCGAGGCCAGAAGCACCGCCGCTGACCAGAAATACCTTGTTTTCAATCTGCATCGTTGTTTCCTTTGAAAGGGATCAAGCCACGGCCGCCTGGGCCTTGGCTATTTCCTGATTGCGCAAAATGAAGCGTTGCAGCTTGCCGCTCGGGGTTTTGGGCAAGTCGCTGACAAATTCGATTTCCCGTGGGTAAGCATGGGCGGCCAGGCGCTGGCGTACATGCAGGCGCAGCTCTTCGGCCAGTTCCGGGGTGGCGCGGTATTGCTCGCTGATCACCACGAAGGCTTTCACCAGTTCAGTACGCTCAGGGCAAGGTTTGCCGACCACGGCGGCCTCGACCACCGCCGGGTGTTCGACCAGGGCGCTTTCGACATCGAATGGCCCCACGCGGTAGCCGGAAGTGGTAATCACGTCATCGCTGCGCCCGACAAAACTGATACTGCCGTCGGGGTTCAATTCCACCGTATCGCCACTGAGGTAGTACTTGCCGACGAAGGCTTTGGTTTTCACACCGTCGTAGCCGGCAAACCAGCACATCGGCGATTGCTCGCGGTCGATGGCCAGAATGCCGGGCTGCCCGGCTGGCAGTTCCTGGTGGTTGTCATCCAGCACCACGATGCGGTGCCCGGGCGAAGCGAACCCCGCCGAGCCCACATGCACCGGATGCGTCAGGCCGTGGTGATTGCACAAGACCATGCCCAGCTCGGTCTGACCGTAGTGGTCGTGGATGGTCACCTCCAGGTTGTCGGCGAACCAGCGGATCACCTCCGGGTTCAACGGCTCGCCGGCACTGCTGACGATGCGCAGCTTGCCCTTGATTGAACGGGCGAACTGCTCGCCGCCGGCAATCAGCAATCGATACGCCGTGGGCGAGCCAGTCAGGTTGGTGATCGCGTACTTATTGATGACCCGGCAGGTGCTTTCCAGGGTGAACGGGCCGTCGTAGAAGGTAATCGGATGCCCCATGGACAACGGCCCGGTCACACCGAAATAGATGCCATAGGCCCAACCGGGGTCGGCGACGTTCCAGAACGCGTCTTCAGGGCGCAAGTCCACGGCGTCGCGCATATAGCCCTGGAACGCGACAATGGCTTTGAGCGGCACCGAGAGTGCTTTGGAGGGACCGGTGGTGCCCGAAGTGAACATCAGCAGGAACGGATCCTCCGCGCCCAGCAACACCGGCTCGCAGACGTTGGAGTAGTTGGGCAGCTCAGCCCAGAAGCTATAGTCGCCACGCACGATGCCCTCGCCCTTGGCGCCGGTGACCGTGACAATGGTCGGGCAGCCGGCGACATCGGCCAGCTTCGGGCGGTTCACCGCGTCGGTGACCACCAGCGCCGCGCCGGAGCTGGTCAGGCGATGTTCAATGGCCTTGGGGCCGAAGGCGGTAAACAGCGGCTGATACACCGCGCCGATGCGCCAGGTTGCGAACACCACCACCAGCAACTCGGCCGTACGTGGCAGCAGGCCCGCCACCTTGTCGCCGCGCTTGACGCCCTGGGCCAGGAGGAAGTTGGCGAAGCGTGCGGCCTGATCCTGCAATTCGGTAAAGGTCGACGTGGCGCTGCGCCCGTCCCGACCCTCCCAGAACAACGCGATGCGCCCTGGCAGCGCGTGGCGGTCACAGCACTCCACGCAGGCATTGAGCGCCTGCAGGTTGCCAGCCAGTGCGGCATCGACAGTGCGCTGATAATCAAACTCGGTGGTGGCGGCCAAATACTCACGCATCGTTTCAATCCTTCTGTATTTTTATTTTCAGGACTTTTTAACTGGATAAATCGGCTGAAATAGTCGCTCCAGAGCGCTGCAGGGGCAATGGTCAAAGCCTTCAACTTGGCTGACTGGTTTGGCCAATCCTGCTACCGGCGGGTACGCCGATCATTGATCCCACCGATCAAACGGTCGATCCAAGTGATTGGACGCTCTGCAAGCCAGCTTCTACCCTGATGCCTGCACCCTCACAGAAGCCTGCCATGATCGTTCGCCCCAAGCCCAACCTGCTGGGCATCCTGTTTTCCCTCAAGGGCTCGATTGCCAAGCGCATTGCCTGGCGCAGCCTGATGGTCACGCTGCTGGCCTCGGTCATCGTGCTGGTGGAAACCCTGCACCCCGCCTATTTTTCCAAGGTCAACGCTACGCCCTTTACCTTGCTGGGCTTGTCGTTGTCGATCTTCATGAGTTTTCGCAACAACGCCTGCTACGACCGCTGGTGGGAAGGCCGCAAGCAACTGGGGCAGATGATCATCGAGGTACGCTCGCTGATTCGTGAAACCCAGGTGCTCGGCGATACTCCCGAGCGGGCCGAGTTGCTGCGTGAGCTATGCGGTTTTGCCCATGGCTTGATCGCGCATTTGCGCCATGAAGATGAGGTGCGCGCCATGCAGCCCTGGGTTACCGTGCGCGCGAGCCACCCCAACTTGCCTGACAGCGTGCTGCAGATGCTCGGTGCGCGGTTGTGCGTGCTGGCCCGGCAGGGTGTGATCAGTGAATGGCGCTACACCCAGCTGGAAGCTCGGTTGGTCGGCCTCAGCCAGGTGCAGGCGTCCTGTGAGCGTATCAAGACCACTCCGCTGCCCTTCCCCTACACCCTGCTGCTACACCGCACCATTTACCTGTTCTGCATCCTGTTGCCCTTCGCCATGGCCGAACCGCTGGGCTGGTTGACGCCGGTGTTCACCGCGATCGTCAGCTACACCTTCTTTGGTCTGGATGCGATCGGCGATGAATTGGAAGACCCGTTTGGCTTTGACGAAAACGACCTGCCGTGCGATGCCATCCTGCGAACCCTGGAGCGCGAGATCCTGGCGGCCCTCGGTGAAGTCGACTTGCCTGCTGCGCCGCAACCGGTGGAGTACGTGCTGACCTGACGCCGGTTTGACACTGGCCCTGCACTGACCGAAGCTGATGGCTTTGCACTAGCAACCACAGCTTTCGGACGCCCGCATGTCAAAGTCACGCCGTAACTCCATCATCGGCCTGTGCGCCCTGTTGTTGATCGTGTCGATCACTTGGTTTTTCTCTCGCACCCCTCAAGTCACCGTGGCGCCCGCCATTGCCCACGGTTATTCCAAGGCGTTGAAACAGGCCCAAAACGGTGAGCCGGGCGCTGCGCGCGTGTTGTACCAACAGTTGGGACGGCCTGATCTGTCGCCTGAGCGCCGTGCCGCCCTGCACGCCCAATTGCCCAATTACCCCAGCCCCCAAGCGCTGAAGCTGGCGGATAAAGACCTGGCCGATGAATCTGCAATGGTTCGCGAAGCGGCGATCCACAGCATCGTCGGCCTGGTACCTAGCGGCCAGCGCACCCTGTTGCTCGGTCCGGTACTGGATGATCCCGAACAGGCTGTGCGCTTTGCTGCGGCCAATGCCCTGCTCGGTCTGTCGCCAGACACCCTGGGCTTGTATTTCGGCCCCTTGCAGCAGGTACTCGACGAATTTGTAAAAACCCTCAAGGCCCAGCCCGAAACCGCGCAAGGCTGGATCCAACTGGCGCGCCTGTACATCCACAGCGCGATGCTGGCACCGGCGCAAGACGCTCTGGAACAGGCAATGCGCCTGGAGCCGGACAACCTGCAAGCAGGCGTGGCGCAAATCGAACTGCTGGACAAGCAAGGCAAGACCGAGGAGTCGCGCCAACTGTTGGCGCAGCAATTGGCGGCGCATCCGGAGTCGGCCTACCTGCAACACGCGCTGGGCATGTGGTTGCTGCACCACGGCGAGCGCCCCTATGCCTTGCTCGGCCTGTCCAAGGCGGTGGAGCTTGAGCCGGACAACCAGGATTATCGCTTTGACCTGGCC
Organism: Pseudomonas synxantha BG33R; assembly: GCF_000263715.2. Taxonomy (NCBI): domain Bacteria; kingdom Pseudomonadati; phylum Pseudomonadota; class Gammaproteobacteria; order Pseudomonadales; family Pseudomonadaceae; genus Pseudomonas; species Pseudomonas synxantha. The sequence continues at coordinate 3,140,903 of NZ_CM001514.1, read as the reverse complement.
ACCACACTGCACGACCAGGATGAACTGGAGGCGGCCCAGCGTCAGTTGGAAGAGATCGTTCAGCGCCACCCGGCCAATCGCAAAGCACGTGTACTGCTGGTCAATTACTGGAAAGAGAGCGGCCAATTGCAGAACGTCCAGGTGCTGCTGGCACAGTTGGAGCAGCAGAACCCGGATGATCCGGCCTTGCAGCAAGGCCTGTAGGAACGAGCTTGCGCGCTCCTACACAGCTGCAATTCTTAAGAAACGTTGAACCGCCACATGCCGATACGGTCAAGTGAATATGGCGCGCCCCTTCGGCGTGCACCCAACTTGTACGTGACCTGAGGGCACTTCTTGTCTACATCCAATGCGCTTTTAAGTGAAAAGGCGGCCACCGGCATCGAAGGTCTTGATGACATTCTTTCCGGCGGGCTATCACGTAGCCATTTGTTTCTCCTTGAAGGTGAGCCGGGCACCGGTAAAACCACCGTCGCCCTGCACTTTTTGCAGGCAGGGGCGAAAAAAGGTGAAAAATCGCTGTATATCACCTTGTCAGAAACCGAGCGGGAACTGCGCCAAGGTGCCAAATCCCACGGTTGGGACCTGGACGACAATATCCATATCTTCGAATTGACCCCGCCCGAAAGCTTGCTCAATGCAGAGCATCAGCAGAGCTTGCTGTATTCCTCCGACCTGGAGCTGGGCGAAGCCACCCGGCAGATTTTCGAAGTGGTGGAACGCGTCAAACCGACCCGCGTGGTGGTCGACAGTCTGTCGGAGATCCGTCTGCTCGCGCAAAGCTCGCTGCGCTATCGCCGGCAAATCCTGGCGATCAAGCACTACTTCGTGCGTTATGACGCCACGGTACTGCTGCTCGATGACCTGACCACCGAGTCTCTCGACAAAACCGTGCACAGCGTGGCTCACGGCGTCATCCGCCTGGAAGAGTTGACCCCTGACTACGGCGCCGAACGCCGTCGTGTGCGAATCGTTAAGTACCGCGGGCAGAAATACCGGGGCGGCTTCCACGACTTCACCATCATGGGAGACGGTGTACATGTGTTCCCGCGTCTGGTGGCGGCCGAGCACCGTGGTGGCTATGTACGGCAAACCATGAGCAGCGGCATTGCCGAACTGGATGCCTTGATGGGCGGCGGTGTCGAGACCGGCTCCAGCAGTCTGATCCTCGGTCCGGCCGGTACCGGCAAATCCTTGATCTCGATGATTTTTGCCGCCGCCGCCGTAGAGCGCGGAGAAAAGGCCGCACTGTTCATCTTTGACGAAGAGATGGGGCTGCTGTTCGAGCGCATGAAGAACATGGGTATTGACCTGGAGGCTATGCAAGCGACCGGCAATCTGTTGATCGAACAGGTGGACGCGGCCGAGTTGTCCCCGGGTGAGTTTTCCCATCGGGTACGACGTTGTGTGGACGAACGCGGTATCAAGACGGTGGTAATCGACAGTATCAATGGTTATCAAGCGGCGATGCCGGAAGAAAACGCACTGATCCTGCATATGCACGAACTGCTGCTCTATCTCAACCGCCGCGGCGCTGCGACCTTTATGACCGTTGCCCAGCATGGCCTGGTCGGCGATATGCAAACCCCGGTAGACATCACCTACCTGGCCGACACCGTTATCTTGCTGCGTTATTTCGAAGCACTGGGCAAGGTCCGCCGCGCGATTTCCATTATCAAGAAACGCACGGGTTCCCACGAGTCGACCATACGTGAGTACCGTATCAGCAGTCGCGGCATGACCGTCGGCCAACCACTGGATAATTTCCAGGGCGTGTTGCGCGGCATTCCGACCTACATGGGCGCCGGTTCACCCCTGCTCAAGGAAGAGGACGTGTGACTCCGCCTCCTTCTGCCTTCGAACGAGCCATCATCCTTGCGCCCCTGGGACGAGACAGCTCACTCGCGCTGATGATGCTCAATGAAGCCGGTTACCAAGGTGTGGTTGCCGGCAGTCTTGAAGATTTGTGCGCAGCGCTGAACGAGGGTGCCGGCCTGCTCATCATTGCGGCTGAAGCCTTGCGTGGCGTGAACCTGGAACCTTTGCTGGAGTTCCTGCACCAACAGCCGGCCTGGTCGGACCTGCCCATTGTGTTGATGACCCATCACGGCGGCAGTGAACAAAACGGCTCTTCACACTTGAGCGGGCTACTGGGCAACGTCACGTTCCTTGAACGCCCGTTTCATCCTGTGACGCTGATCAGCCTGGTCAGCACTGCCCTGCGCGGTCGTCGACGCCAATACGAAGCGCGCGACCGACTGATCGACTTGAGCCAGAGTGAATTGCATTTGCAGCGCACCCTGGAAACCCTCGAACAGCAAGTGGAAGAACGCACTGCGCAACTGCGCAACAACGAAGAAGCGTTGCGCCAATCGCAGAAAATGGAAGCCGTCGGCCAGTTGACCGGCGGTATCGCCCATGACTTCAACAATATGCTCACCGGAATTATCGGCAGCCTGGAATTGCTGCGCAGGCGCGTGTCCCGCGGCAAGCTGGATGACCTGGACAGCCTGATCGACCTGGGCGTGACCTCTGCCAACCGTGCTGCGAGCCTCACCCATCGCCTGCTGGCGTTTTCGCGTCGCCAGTCCCTGGACTCCAAGCCTGTGGCGATCAACCAGCTCGTGAGTTCCATGGGCGAGTTACTGCAACGCAGCATCAATGAAAGCATCGCCCTGGACATGCGTCTGGACAGTGCCTTGTGGACCGCCGAAGCCGACCCCAATCAACTGGAAAGCGCCCTGCTCAACCTGGTGATCAACGCTCGCGATGCCATGCCCGGCGGCGGCCGCCTGACGGTTGAAACCACCAATCGGCACCTGGACAGCGTGTTCACTGCCGCTTACGGCACGTTAAAGCCGGGTGATTATGTAGAACTGAGCGTCAGTGATACCGGCTGTGGTATCCCGGAACACCTGATGGGTCGGGTGTTTGATCCGTTCTTCACCACCAAGCCGATCGGCCAGGGCACGGGGCTTGGGCTGTCGATGATCTATGGCTTTGCTCGCCAGTCCCACGGTCATGTGACGATTCATAGCGAGATTGGTAAAGGCACCACGGTGAGTTTGTTCCTGCCGCGATTTGTCGGCGAGATGAAGCCCCAGGAGCCGCTCAATCCAACGTCGCTACCATTTGCTACGACGGGTGAGACTGTATTGATCGTCGAGGATGACCCCGCGGTACGGGTGTTGGTCAGCACTGTGCTCAAAGAACTGGGTTACGGGTTCGTCGAGGCAGGTGACGCGGATACGGCGTTGCCGATCATTGAGTCCGAGCAGCGCATTGACCTGATGATCAGCGATGTCGGTCTGCCGGGAATGAACGGCCGGCAACTGGCCGAAATTGGCCGCCAGGCTCGTCCAGAGCTGAAGGTGCTCTTTATTACCGGATACGCTGAGCACGCGGCCGTACGGGGTGGCTTCCTGGACCCGGGAATGCAGCTGATCACCAAGCCGTTCACGTTTGATTTACTGACGGCCAAGGTGCGGGAGATGATCCAGGCGTAGACATGCACGCCGCTATGTAACGAATTGTCATGGATCGATGTTGAACAGATGGAATCGATGCCTGTTTTTTTCCACGAAACGATAGCGAGTTTCGTATGAAAAAATACTTCAATCAGCATCGACTAAGAGAATTCCGTCAGTGATAACGTCCTCTTCCACCGCAAGCCCGTTGGTTGTCCAGATCGAAACCCCACCTGTTGGGCACGACGCACGCGCGCTCACCGCCTCTCCGTCTCCAATGGAAGAGGCTCCCGTGGTTAGCGAGTCCTCTGATGAAACACCTCAGGCAGCGGGGGACTGGATCCTAACCAGGAGGTACGCAAATGCACTAAAAAGTCCGGTCATTCAAGAGCAGAATCTGGACTATAAAAAGTTAAAGATAGACATCCCGCCAAACTCTTCCTTCGGACAATGGCGAAGGCATCTGCATGATATTATTGAAAGCCGCGCAATGAAGGATTGGGCAGCCGATAAGAACATTGACCTATCCTCCCCCATCAAGATTGATGCCCGCAATGGCACCATCATTTCCGACTGGGCCGGCGGCGCTGTAAGCGTATACGACTTTCCTGGCTGGCCTCTGCTCATGAGTGCCGTCAAAGCGCTGACGCCGTACGGCGGGGTTGTTACGATCGGGGAGAAAGATACCGCACAGGCGCAAGACATCGGTTTCTTTTATCACAAGCATGTTCCCTTTGATGGCTCCACCCCCAAGCCCGCTCAAAAAGAAATCTTGAAAGAGTATGCTGATCAAGTGCTGGAGGGGCCCCCTTTCGAACCAGCAGATTTGCATAGCCCTTTCAGGGAGAACCTCAGTCTGCAACAGACCGAACTGGGTGACTTTAATAATCGTAGGGCCGTGAGTGGCCAGATAACCGCCAGTCTTGTTGCAAAGCTGGGAAGGCTATCGAACTCCGCAATTCCCTATAGCACTCAGGAAGAACGCGCACAGCCTTTTGGACCGGACCAACGGGAGGCGTTGAAAAATACGGTATTCACTGTAGACCCCGCCTCATCCTATTTTCGAGAACACAACCTGATGCCAGGGGCGACTGTAAGCCTGCATCAGTTTATGGAAGATCAAGGTATAGAGATTCCCACAAGCTATGATCAACTTGTGGGGGTGGCCAAAGCACTGATGGGTGTCCCCCCGGTTAAGCCTGCTCTCGGAGATCTGGGCGGTGCGCTTTCCTGGCCAACGCTGCTAAGCAACGAAGATCAGCGCAAGCTCCACTCTGTCATTCGCCACGACTTGAAAGATACGCAAGACAACAATTTGCTCGCTCATTGGACCCGTAACGTTCACTGGGACGCCAGCGCCCTCAACGATAATCCTCATCAAGTGCTTAACGACCTTCTCAAGTCCACCAAAGCACGACTCTTGGGCATGAGAGCGAGGTCAGAGCTGGGCGAAATAGCTTCGCCTGACACTATCATGGAGTGGATGCTTGCCGCGCTCCAAACTTCCTTGGACAGCGAAAGCGTGTTCACGAACCCAAACGCTTCAACGAGAACCACGGTCGCTGGATTCAACTTGGCCACCCCCCACCTTGGAGGGAAAAGTGCATCCGCTATACGAAGCGCCCTGAGTGAACACTTGATCCGTGAGGGAAAAGCCACGGCCCGAACCGCCCCTCTCGCTGTGTTTGTACTGTTGTCTCGCAAAGCGCCGGAACTTTTGGTTAAAAATATACCTGAGGAAGTTAAATTTGGCTCGCACACATGGGTCAGTTTCAGCACTGCGGTGGCGCGTATCGAAGCCCAGGCACCTGGTTCCACCAGTAAAATGACATTTGCACAGGTGATGACCCGTGCTGAACAAATACCACTTTATCCTCAGGAAAAGCTCGTTGAACAGCTTGCACAAAGTGACGCGCTGAAAGACTGGGGTATCGTAAACGGCATCTTGGACGTCAACGGCGAGGATGTGTATACAGGCGCTCAGATGGATGAGGTGCGCAACGCATTTAATAAACAGGTGGCTGAGTTGAGCGCAGCGTCGACTACGCTTGCAACGCAGATGCCCCAGTTTCAGAAAAAAGTGGCGAAATACTTGCAATCGCTTCTACCACATTTATCTCTGGAAGATCTTCAAGATAAATGCATCACTCGTGATACCGCTCATCATGACTCCCCTGGTCCTTATTCGGTAGTGGATTTGTACCTGACGAACAGGCTCAAACCGGACGATATACAATGGCGGTCAAGTAATAGCAAAATAAGCCTGCCCGCCATTCGAGCAAGACTGAGCACGGAAACTTCGTCAGTATCAGCTCTAAAGGCTGAATTTGAACATGAGTTTTCCGCTTACGTTGATGACCATGAAGCGGCAATCAGTGCGCAAACCAAAAACTTGATTTCATCGCTGCCCCTGTCTGACCGGAAAATGATTGAATATGGGCAGCTCACCGTTGCTCAACATTCTGTCGTTAATCTTCCCGCTACCACAGGGCAATTAAAGAGTCATCCAAGGAATGAGGGAAAAATATTTTTGCGTAGTAGGCTCGATGAAAAAACGCACACCTATGAAATAGACTGGCATAAGAACACCATTATAAAACGCGATGATTTGAATGACGCAAAAATCGGCTCGCCCCCTACAAGCAGTTCGCCTATTCCACCCGGAATGAAGCCTGGAGACAGCTTCGACCTGCTTACACCCATTGCCCCTGCCAGTAACTATACTGACAAACTGCTTGATGAAAAAAACGACACCAAGATACCCAGGAGCTACTTTAGCGAGCGAACACGCTACATCGCGGATGCAAAGTTGAAAATTGCCGACATTCAGTCGTATAAAGAAATAGCCAAGGGTATGACGACGTTCGATACAGAAGTATCGACCAATAAAAAAATAGGTGATTTTTTCCTGAACCTTGTTCCGTTTTACTCTGCGGTCAATAATTTTGCGAAGGGCAACGTTGGCGAAGGTATCGTTGACCTGGCCCTTGATGTGTTCGGTTTTTTCGTTTCGTTCAACGCGGCCGCAAAGGGCGTAAAAGCCCTGAAGATAGGATCATCCGCATCCCGATACTTCAAGTATGGTGCCAAGATTTTCCGTCGTGGCATCATCGGTGCACTCAATCCACTGGACGGCGTTGGCACGCTAGTGAGCGGCGTTGCAACTGCCGGAAAAAACCTGGCCAAACTAGCCACCCGAAAAGTCATAAAATGGACTATGCCGGAAACCTATAAGGCGATAAAAGCGTTGAAAGGTTTTGATTCCGGCGCGATAGGAACCGCTAGAATTCATGGAGAACTCGTTGAAACTGTCGCAGCACAGAAGAATGGCAAATGGTATGCCATCGATACAGTTACCCGGCAACCCTACGGGCTTCCCCTCAAAGACTTCTTACCCTCTCCGCGAATAAATGTGGAAGAATTTGGGAACTGGGCGAGTGCGGCGGACCCCAAAAAGAAAATAAGCGATGAGATAGTCAACAAGTGGAAAGGAAGCGTTATAAAGCATCGAGGAACAGCGGAGTTTGATAATGGTTACTATATCGGCGCTTATAGCAAGGTGCCTGGACTGGACAGAGCTAAAAAAATAGAAGACATTATGAAGTTGGCTGGCGACAGCACACTCACTGCTGAGCAAGTAGGCATTATTGCAAAAAAATACGATGATATTGCGTACGGTTTTGGGCGCTCCGGTTCGGCGCGATTCATTGACAATATAGAACCTCGCTTCGGCAACGTGATCCCTGTGCCGCAAGTTGTCTACCTGACTGAGACATTACAGCTGTCTGACGGGCAGAGTGCTGCGCTGTCCCGTGTAATGGCGATGGCAATGGAGGAAGGAAAGGAGGCGCAACTCATTAAAAATCTCTACACCGCTGCGGCGTTTCCTACAGACCCAGCCTCACGCAAGTTCATTCAAGCTCTAACCAAACTTCAGACTCAAGTAGGCGGCCAGACCGCTTTCCACGCTGGGAAAACTCCTCGGCAGCTTTCCTATCAAGCCATGATAAAAGAATTGAGCGATTCGCCGGTTCAAAAATCGATAATGATCGATACGCCGGGCCATGCAGTGTCAGCGGGGATCAAGGTAACAGAGGGCGAAAAGCTATTCTGGTTTTATGACCCAAATTTCGGTGTGGCAACGTTTTCAAGCGCCGAGGCCATGGAAGGTGGCTTGAAGAAACTTTTCCATGATAAAAAACTGAATGTTCAATATAAAACTCACAGCCTTGACAGGAACGCTCTTGAGTTTAAGGTTTTTGATCATGATGACACCTGGCTGCAAAAAAACAGTGTACTCAGCTCAGAGGTGAAGCCATTATATGACGTGCCACTGACCCCTTCGGGTAGACCGCGCAACCTCACTAACGAAGAACTGAGGCTCAACTTGGAGAAGCTGCATGCGCACCCTGGCAACCGATGGCTGATTTGTTACGAAGCTTCCATACGCGTGGGGCAAGCTGAAAAAACCCTTTCGCCTCAGGTATTCGACACCGTTGTAGCCGCCACAAATCGCAAAGGCGGTAATAACTATTCAGCCGGCTACCTTGAACTCATGGGCATCAAGCCCGACAGCCTGAAAACCACCTTCAATCCCGCTGACATTACAGAGTCGGGATTTATTAACTTCAAGTATGCCAATGAAGGAGGGGATTTCTCTCACACGGTGTATATACAAAAAACCAGCAATAATGAGTTATTCCTTTTCAATACTAATAACCTGAGCTTTGATGCGGCGATGATCAAGAGTGGCAATCTTCCACAGACCAGCGCCGGAATCAGCGTCTATAAAATTAGCGATGGCAACCACAAAGGTCTTCAAGATTTCATCGACGGACTTGGGGAAAATGTCAAGCGACAATATGCTTACACCCCTGCGAGTGAACTAAACGCAAACGTTAAGAAGGCCCAGCCTTGATTGAATGAAATGCGCGGCGCCCGATATGGCGCCGCTTGCTTCAGGCCAACAACCGCTGGATATGCTCTTGCAACGTATCCAAATCAAACGGCTTGGCGAGGATAGGTGCATTGCGCGTGATCGGGCTGTTGCAGTCGAGAATTTCCTGCGGGTAGCCGCTGATAAAAATCACTTTCAGTTCCGGTCGCAGCTTCAGCGCCGGCTCGGCAATCTGCACCCCGGAAATCCCGCCAGGCAGGCGATAATCGGTGACCATCAGGTCCAGGTGCGGCTTGGTCGCAAGGATTTCAAAGGCCTGCTCCCCATCGATCGCCTTCAAGACCCGGTAGCCCAAACCTGCCAGGTATTCACCCAGCACAAACATAATGGATTCGTCATCCTCGACGATCAGTACGACATCTTGCGCATCTTCACTCATGGGAAGCCTTTGTCCGGTCAATTGCTGCAGTTACGACCATGGGGTCACGCAGAGGTTGCGTTGAGCTGACGATTGATTTCACGCAGCCGCCTCAAGGGGCAGGCACACCCGAAACAGGGCGCCCTCGCCTATCTGGCTCTCGACCTCAATGGTGCCGCCATGGGCAGCAACAATCTGCTCGGAAATAAACAACCCCAGGCCCAGGCCAGCGGCGGCATGGTTGGCGGAAACCCGTTCGAACTGCTGAAAAATGCGCTTCTGGTTGGCTTCACTGATACCAATGCCACGGTCGCGCACTTCCACACGCGCCTCGCCATGCTCGGTATACACCCGCACATCCACCGGGCTTTTGGCCCCGTAGCGCAGGGCATTGGTCAGCAGGTTGGTAATCACCTGCTCGATACGAAACTCATCCCAGTTGCCTTCCACAGCCTCGTCGGCCACCAACTGCATCGACGACTCGGCAGCGGCGACCTGTGGTTCGAAGTTATGTACGAGGTTGCGCACCAGTTGCGCCAGATCAAAATGCGCCGGGCGTATGGACAGTTTGCCGGTGCGGATGCGCGACACATCGAGCATGTCTTCGATCAGGCGGATCAGGCTTTTGATCTGGCGCTCATCGCGGTCGACCATCGCATGCATCTTGTCCAGGGTAAACGCGGCAGCGTTGTCACGGGCCAGGTGCATCTTGCGCAGCTGGGTCTCCAGAATCAGACCGTTCAGAGGCGTACGCACTTCGTGGGCGACAATCGACATGAAGTCGTCACGCATACGCACCGCCTGTTCCAGCTCGGCCTGTGTAGCCTGCAGGCGCGTAAGCAACAGCTCCTGCTCGCGGCGGCTGCGCTCCAGTTCCTCGACTTGCAGCTTCATCGCCTTGCTCTGGCGATACAGGTCGACGAACACATTGACCTTGCTCTTGACCGCGTGGATGTCCAGCGGCTTGTGCAGGAAGTCTACCGCCCCGCTTTCATAGCCCTTGAAGGCATAGTTGAGTTCGCGGCCGGCGGCGCTGACGAACACAATGGGAATGTTCTTGGTCTTTTCGGTGCCGCGCATCAGTTCGGCCAGTTCGAAACCGTTCATGCCGGGCATCTGCACGTCGAGAATCGCCATGGCGAATTCGTGTTCCAGCAACAAGGACAACGCCTCGTCGGCACTCAATGCCTTGAAGACCTGGCGATCCTCGCGCTTGATCAGCGCTTCAAGGGCCAGCAGGTTTTCCGGCAGATCGTCGACGATCAGCAGTTTGGCCTGGACAGTACTTAACATGGGAAGGGTTCCAGGGAAGCCAGCAATGAGCCGATCTGGCTCAAGGAAAGAATATGGTCAGGTGTATGCAAGGCCAGGGCCGCCAGGGGCATCACGGCGATCCGTGCCTGTTTGGGGTCCTGCACGATGGTGGTGCCGCCGGATTGCTTGACGTGGGCCAGCCCCTGCGCGCCGTCCTGGTTTGCGCCGGTCAACAGGATCGCCAGCAGGCGCGGCCCGTACACATCGGCAGCCGAGGCAAACAGGTAGTCGATGGCCGGCCGTGAGTGGTGCACACGGTCTTCCTGGCTCAGGGACAGGCTGCGGTCATGTTCCACCGACAAGTGATAACCAGGCCCGGCAAAATACAAGGTGCCCGCCTCGACCGCCTCTTTGTCCCGGGCTTCCTTGACCGGAATGCTCAAGCGCCGCGCAAAGACTTCTGCCAACTGGCTGCGACGCTCATCCGGCAGGTGCAGCACGGCGATGATCGGCAGGCTGAAGGTCACAGGCAGTTCACCAAAAATGCTCAGCAGGGCCTCAACGCCGCCGGCGGAAGCGCCGACAACGATAGCTTCAATCCCACGCATCGGGGGGTCATGCGCCTCGCTCATGATTTTCGGTAGATCCGTTCCTGTTTGACCAAGGGTTCGAATTGCTTGCTGTAGGCAGAAAAATCCAGGGTTTCCTTGCTGCCCAAGACGAGAAAGCCACGATGACACAGCGACTCATGAAACAATCCGAATGCGCGATCCTGCAACTTTTTATTGAAATAAATCAATACGTTACGGCATGAAATTAATTGTGTTTCTGAGAACACGCTGTCGGTCGCCAAGCTGTGGTCGGCGAAGGTCACGTTCTCGCGCAGCGTCTTGTCGAAGATCGCATAATCGTAGGCTGCGGTGTAATAGTCGGCGAATGAACGTTGCCCGCCTGCCTGCTGATAATTGGCTGTGTAGGCGCGAACGTTCTCAAGGGAGAAGATGCCCTGCTTGGCTTTCTCCAGCGATGCCGGATTGATGTCCGTGGCGTAGATGATCGTGCGCTCCAGCAACCCCTCTTCGCGCAACAGGATGGCCATGGAGTATACCTCCTCGCCCGTGCTGCAGCCGGCGATCCAGATCTTGATTGACGGGTAGGTCTTGAGCAGCGGTACCACTTCCTGGCGGATGGCCAGGAAGTGCGACGGGTCGCGAAACATTTCGCTCACCGGGATCGTCAAGAATTGCAGCAACTGCATGAACGCTGCCGGGTCGTGCAGCACCCGCTCCTGCAGCGCCGAAATAGTCGCGCAGTCGAACTGGCGCAACGCGTGGGCAACGCGCCGTTTGACCGACGCACCGGAGTAGTCACGAAAGTCGTAGCTGTACTTGAGGTAAATCGCCTCAATCAACAGGCGCAGCTCAATGTCGCTGCTTTTGTCCAAAAAACACTGCTCCACTTAAATACGTTCCATCTTCGGTAGCCATACGCGAATCAGCGAGAACAGACGGTCCAGGTCGATTGGCTTGGCCAGGTAGTCGTTGGAGCCGGCCGCCAGGCAGCGTTCCTGATCGTCTTTCATTGCCTTGGCCGTCACCGCAATGATCGGCAGTTTTTTCCAGCGCGGGTCCTGGCGGATCAAGGCCGTGGCCTCGTAACCGTCCATCTCGGGCATCATCACGTCCATCAATACCAGGTCGACATCTTCGACTTCGTTGAGTTTGTCGATAGCTTCGCGTCCGTTACGCCCGATAACCACTACGGCGCCCTTGTGCTCCAGGGCGCTGGTCAGGGCGAAGATATTGCGTACATCGTCGTCCACCAGCAGGATCTTGCGCCCTTCAAAGACCTTGTCGCGGCTGCGGGCCGTCTTGAGCATCTTCTGGCGGTCATGGGACAGCTGGGATTCGACTTTGTGCAGAAAGAGTGTGACTTCATCCAGCAGGCGTTCAGGTGAGCGTGCACCCTTGATGATGATCGAGCGGGAATACTTGCGCAGCTCAGCTTCTTCATCGCGGGTCAGGTTACGCCCGGTATAGACGATTACCGGCGGGAATGAGCAGATATCTTCGGTGGCCATGCGTTTGAGCAGCTCATTGCCGAGCATATCCGGCAACTTGAGGTCGATGATCATGCAGTCGTAGATGTTGTTGCGCAGCAGGTCGAGGGCTTCCTGGGCAAAGCCTACGGCGGTGATCTCGATGTCATCGTCGCCGATCAGGCGGGCAATGCTGTCACGTTGCAGATCGTCGTCCTCTACCAGGAGCACGCGCTTGACCTTCTGGGTCAGCTTGGCTTCCAGGCGGGCGAACACGTCCTTGAGCTCTTCTCGAGTGGTGGGTTTGACCGCATAGCCGATGGCGCCCATGTGCATGGCAGCTTCGACGCGGTCTTCCACGGAAATCACGTGCACGGGGATGTGCCGGGTGTTGGCGTGCTCTTTGAGACGCTGCAGCACGGTCAGCCCGGAATGGTCTGGCAGGCGCATGTCCAGCAGGATCGCGTCCGGGATGTATTCCTCGGCAAGGCTGTAGCCTTCGTCGGCGCCGTGGGCGACCAGGCAGTGGTAGCCCAGCTCGTGGGCCAGGTCGAACAGGATGCGCGCGAAGTTGGGTTCGTCTTCCACCACCAGGATGCAGCGGGTGCTGAAAGGGGCCTTTTCACGGTCATCGGCAAAACGTGGGATCTGCTGGGTATCAGTGACTGGCAGCGGAGAAATCTTCACCGGTGCAGGGTTTGGCGCGACCACGGCTTGGCGCGGTTGCTCGATAGGTGCTGCGTCTTCCTCACGCTCCACGTACTGCTCCGGCAATACCAGCGTGAAAATGCTGCCTTTGCCTGGTTCGCTGGTCACGCTGATGTAGCCGCCGAGCAACGCCGCCAGGTCGCGGGAAATGGACAGGCCCAGGCCGGTGCCGCCATAACGGCGATTAGTGGTGCCATCAGCCTGGCGGAAGGCTTCGAAGATGCTTTCTTGCTGGTCCAGGGCGATACCGATGCCGGAGTCGCGCACGGTAAAGGCAATGCCCTCCCCTGGCGCCCTGGAGACCGTCAGGCTGACCTCACCCTGTTCGGTGAACTTGATGGCGTTGGACAACAGGTTCTTGAGGATCTGCTCCAGACGCTGCCGATCGGTAAACAGCAAAGTCGGTGCACCCTCCTGCACGTCCACCTCAAAGCCCAGCTTGCGATCTGCCGCCAGCGGCTCGAACATGCCCCGCAGGCCGTCGACAAGGCGTACCACACTGGAGTTCTCCGGGCGCACTTCCAGCTTGCCGGCTTCAACCTTGGAAATATCCAGAATGTCGTTGATCAGGTTGAGCAAGTCATTGCCGGCCGAATAGATCGACTCGGCAAACTTGACCTGCTCGGCGCTGAGGTTTTCCTGAGGGTTCTCTGCCAGCAACTTGGCCAGGATCAACGAGCTGTTCAGCGGGGTGCGCAGCTCGTGGGACATGTTGGCAAGGAACTCGGACTTGTATTTGCTGGAGCGTTGCAACTCATCGGCGCGGTCTTCGAGCTCCAGTTGGGCCTGATTGAGCTGGATGTTCTTGCGATCCATGGCGTCGCGCTGCTCGGCCAGGGTCTGGGTCTGCGCGGCCAGTTGCTCGTTGGTCTGCTCAAGCTCGGCCTGCTGGGTTTCCAGGTGGGCCTGGGATTCCTTGAGGATACGCGACTGTTCTTCCAGCTCTTCGTTGGCGGTCTTGAGTTCTTCCTGCTGCACTTGCAGCTCTTCGTTGAGCTGTTGGGTTTCGGCCAGTACTTCCTGCAAGCGCTGGCGATAGCGAGCGGCTTCGATAGAGGTGCCGATATTGCCGGCAATCAGTTCCAGCAGTTCAACATCGCGCTCATCCAGCGCACGCAGGAAGCCCAGTTCAACCACGCCGTTGACGCGGTCTTCATCGCTGGTCGGCATCACCAGCACGCTGCGGGTAGCGCCTTCGCCCAGGCCGGAGCTGACCTTGAAGTAATCCACCGGCACATCGTCCAGGCGAATCAGGCGATCCAGCTGGGCGGCCTGCCCGACGATGCCTTCGTCGCTATAGATCGACTGCTCCTGCTGCTCTTGCTCGCGGGAGAACCCATAAGTGGCCACGCGCTTGAGGCCGCCGTGCTCTTCGCGCACATATAGAGCGGCAACGGCCGAGCCCATGTACTGGGCGAAGAACTGCAGGATGTTGCGCCCGAGCATGTTCAGGGTCAGCTGGCCAAGCACCTGTTCAGCCAGTTCGGTCTGGCCATTGCGTAGCCAGGCTTGCTGTTCGAGGCGTTGCGCAATCTTCTGTTGTGACGCGAGGTTTCTACTGTAACTATCTGAAAGTGAAACTAAATTCTTTCTACCGATATAAGCAAGAAAACCACTCAGTCCCAGTACGAACACCAGGTACAGGGTGACGCTGAGCACCGTCGTGCGGGTGACCTCTTGGTTCCGGGTGATGCGGAACTGCTGCTCCATCGCCACCGCGTCTTCGTACTCCCGGCGAATCTCGTCCGTCAGGCGTTTGCCACGGCCAGCCTTGACGGCGCCACGGTAGTCACCGTTCTGGCGCTGCATATCAATCATCGACTGGGCGTAGGTGTTCCACTCGTTCTGCAAGGCTTCCAGGCGTTTGAGGCGGTCGAACTGCTGGGGGTTGTCCGCCACCAGGTCTTGCAAATTACGCAGGTCGGCAATGATTCGCGGCTTGGCCACTTCATAAGGGTCGAGAAAATGCTCGTCACCGGTGATCAGAAAACCGCGCATGCCGGTTTCAAGGTCCACGGTCAGCTTGGACGTTTCATTGAGGTTATTGATGACCCGGTCGGTGTGCTCCACCCACTGGATCACCGACAGTAAATAGGTGATCAGGCAGACGAAAAATACCGCACTGAGCACACCCACGCCCAACGGTAGGGCCACGTTTCGGCTCAACAGGGTACGAAAGCTCTTTTCATCGACGGACGAAGCGGGAGTCATGGGCATGCCTTGGCCAAGTGCGGAAAAACCGGGAGTTTGCCCCAAAGTGGCGCTTGAACGCTATTTTTCTACGGCCGAAATACACAGGAATCATCACCCGCGAGCAAAAAGTACGCCATGGCTTTGCCTATTTTACATTCGGTTATTGACGTTATTTCTCACACAGCGGAGTAGGAAGTATCGGAACCTGCCCCATCCACCCCCCCACTCAGGAGGGCGTCTCGGGACAAGGAGGCTCCATTAGGAGGGCGCATTTCCTATCCACATTTAAGGTTTATCTATCATGTTGAATATCGAGCCACGTGCTTTGTCCTCTGTGTCAAGCGCCATTCCATTCCCTGAAGAAACACAAGCCCCCGACACCCCTAAAACTCAATCGACCCTATCGTCCCCCCCTGCGCGCACCAGCCTGATACCTCCCCGGAAAACCGGTTTGGCCGCCCAGTTGGCAGACAAAGAAAATTTGAAGTCACTGGGCCAAAAGCTCCAGCAGATTGCGGCGAAACTGGGTGAAGAGGCGCAGCCCTCAGCCGTCCTCGCCGCGCTTGGCAACACCCCGCTGGATATTCACCCTGGATCTTCCTACGCTGAAGAAGCGGGTGGCAGTGTGACCCTGGAGACCTTCATCAAGAAGTTCCTGGGGTTGCCGTTGCCCAGTAGCCATGTCCAACTCACGGGCCTCGCGTCCACGGTGACCAGCCGCTCGATGGAAAACCCGCTGGGCAACCTGAGCGGCGCGCTGTCCTGGCCGGTGCCCTTGAGCGAAGATGAACAACGACGCTTGCGTAACATCACCCTGAATCAAGAACATGCGCTGGGTGATAAGCCGTTATTGATGCAAACCAAAGGCGGTGTATTGGAGTTCCTGCGCTACCAGCAACCCATTACCACAGGGCCTCAGGATGATCCGGCTAAAATACTGCAGGCACTGATCCGTACCCCGCAGGCACAGTTGATGGGCAAAGACCTGCAGGAGCGAATGCAAGGCCTTGCCAGCGACAGCAGCGTGACAGACTACCTCTTGGCGGGCATCACATTGCAGTTGGACCCGGAGTCGATCACCGCTCCTCATCGCAATAAAATCGCCGGTTTCGATCTGGCCAGCAACCAGCACTGGGGTAAGCCTGCGTCCGCTATCATCGATAACCTGTCCAATTGGCTGATCGATAAAGGCAAAACGTCCCCGGAAATGGCCAAGGTGGGGGCCTACCTGCTGTTGGCCGGCCGCGCGCCTGAGTACCTGATCAAGGACATCCCTTCCAGCGTGAAAGTCGGCAGTGCCCTGTGGGCCCAACTGACCATCGCCGCCGCAAAAATCGAAGCCCACACACCTGGTCGGGTTCCCGGCATGACCTATGCCGAAGTGCTGATAGCAGCAGAATCCTTACCGGCCAATACCTACGCCGTTCAAACGGCCCAGCGCGATGCCTTGATACTTTGGGGGATAACCCGAAACCTGCTGTCCCCCCATAACAGCGAACCTGCACCTTCACAAATCGAACAGGTCAGGGTGGCTTACAACAACCATCTGAAATCGCTGACGGATATCTCTTCTTCCATACAAGTGCCTATCCCCAATCGCACGGAGATGGCGCTTGACTGCCTGAAAGCTGAGTTTCCCGACGTTGATCCGGCGGTTTTCGAAGCTCGAGTATTGGCCAAGCGTTACACCGGTGATGGCCGCGCTCCCAGCGGTGACCCGAGAATGCGCTCCATGCTCGATATTCTGCTGGAGGGGGAGCGTCTAGGGGAAAAATACGCATGGATCACCAACGACAAACGGATTCCGATCACTGCATTCAATCGCTTTGCACGCACCGAAGAGTGTGACATCACCGCAAACTTCATGGATCAATATGAAAAGGCTATAGCGGCACAAAAGAAAGGCCACCATGGGATGGTCAAACATCTGATTGGCGAGCAGCCATTGGAAGATCGCAAAAACTTTGAATTCGGCAAACTTGAATACTTCTACAGCGATGAATACCGCAAAACAAAGAACGGTAGATTAGAGTTGGTCAAACGTGACCGTACCTTGTATGTGAAAACCACCCGAGAGGGCGTGGAAAATCTCTACCACATCAACACCAGCACCGGCAGTATCGAGAAAAAAAACGAGCTGATCTCAAATTTCCCTGGCCTGCTCACCCTAGAAAAAACCAATAAGGCCGGGGAACAACTCCACGCGATATCAAGGCCTTATCACCCTTTCACCAACTCGCCGGCCCCTGACTCTGCAGAAAAACCTGGCAGTGATGCGATTCCCAATAGCTTCGACTCCAGCCGAACCAATGCGATTGCCAGTTTCTACCTGGAAAAAATGGACCTCGACCGCAAGGAGTTACTCAATTACGCCAAGAGCGTTACTTCCTTCGAACATGATCGGATGGGCGATAGTCAGGTGGGTGAGTTCCTGCTCAATCTGATCCCATTTCGGTCTGCCGTTAACAACGTTCGGCAAGGCAACTACGGCGAGGCGGTATCTGACCTGGCCTTCGATATCCTCGGATTCCTCACTTTTGGCGTGGGCAAAGCTGCGCAAGCCGGCAATGCCGCCCTCAGGGGCGTGCGGACCTTTAGTGCTGGCGCCAGGGCCGTGAAGACAGCAAAGCTCTTCGGTGCAATGGCAATTGATTCACTCAACGTACTCGGCGGTCTGGTCGGCGGGATAACCGGGGTTGGGACCCTGATCCATAAAATTGCGACCAAGGGGCTCGAATGCGTGAACATGCTCAAAGGCGCAACCGGTAGTTATGACCTGCTTAAAGCCGCCAGTAAACAGGAGGGCATCGTCGCAACCGGTACCTACAAGATTACAGAGCAGACGGTCGAAGGTGGTGCTGTATTTCGAGAGGGCAAGTGGTACGCCTACGACCCGATCACGCAGAAGCCTTACGGAGCTGCGCTGGTTGATTTCACACCTGCAACGGTTGCCGCCAATGGTCAGATAAACAGCAACTTTATCGATTGGTTAGCCAGGTATGCTGCACCCAATCCAACAACCACCCGCGATAAATTCAGAGAAGTACTAGAGACCGTCCAGAGAAATGATAGCGCGGGGTACAAACAAGGCTTTGACTCGGGCGTGGCCGAAGATGTCCCAGGCTACCACCCGACGATGAAGCAATCAGAGGTGAGGGATCTGGCGGTCACGAAGGTCAATGATCCCGAAGCGGTAGGCACTTTGGCCAAGGAGATACAAAAACGCATGGCGGACACTAGCCGTGAACACTACAAAATCTTTCAAAAAGAGATGGTTGCCCAAGGGGGCAGGACCTACGAGATGCCGCAAAACCTCTACCTCAGCCAAACGGACCTGGCTTCAAATGGAGAGTGCGCAGCCATTGTGAATACTATGGCGCTGGCTATTTTGCGCGGCCGCAGGGATGAGTTCATCAATAACTTTATGAAAGCAGCTGAGCATACTGACGACAAGAACGTAAAGGCTTTTCGTAACCAGCTGAACCAAATGCATCAGGTTCTGAGTAGTAATTATCACGGCACACAACCCTTCAGCCAGTTAGCGTACACCGGCATCATCGACGAACTCACCAACGCAACACGTCCGACACTCTTGAGGATCAGTACCAAAGATCATGGGCTGCTCGCAGGCGTCACCCTGACCCCAAACAACGAGAAAGAATGGTTTTTCTTTAACCCCAACTTCGGATTGGCGACCTTCCCGGATGAGGCCTCAATGCGCCGGGGGCTGGAAGTCTCTTTGAACAGCGGGTGGAGCGCCGGCACGCTCAATCCTGTCGACGTTGCAAGCGGCGTACCGGCATTCAACGCCAGCTATTTCACCGAAGAAAGCTTTACCCATACCGTGCCCTACAACAACCCGCATGCCCTGATCAACGCAAATCTTTAACCTTCGTACGATCACGTGCGTCAATGGCATTCTTGGGCAGTGCCATTGGCGCCTTCTACGTCGAAGACGTGGTATCTCAACAGTAGGGCGTTACTCCATTACGCCAAGAACACGATGCATCGCTCTCAACGCGACATTTGCCTCTATTCCCTTCACAATACCCCACCGCAACGGAACTTGCCGAGATCGACGCGACTCATTAGAGAATGGTCTTTCAAGCGTTGAAGACACGCCCTTTATTTTTCAGGAATCTCCCTTATGCCCGCTGAAGCATCCACCATCCTTGTAGTCGAAGACGATGCCATCGTGCGCATGCTGATCGTGGATGTACTCGAAGAGTTGGATTTCAAGGTGCTTGAGGCCGCTGACGCCGAAAAGGCACTCGAAAGGGTGCAAGACACCAGCCAGGTGATCGACTTGATGATGACCGACGTCGGCCTGCCAGACATGAATGGCAAGGAGCTGGCGACCAAGGTCCGCGAACTGCGCCCCACCCTGCCTATTCTATTTGCCAGTGGCTATGCCGAAAATATTGATGCGACGTCCGGCATGCAGGTGATCGCCAAGCCATTTTCCATCGACCAACTACGTGACAAAGTCAAATCAATGCTTCCAGCCTGACACCTCCTTTAGGATCTGTCCGCGTCGACGAAGGGATTAACGTGACGTTCAGCCAATAAAACTGGAAACTCTGCGCCTTCACCTCACGCTCTTAGACAGAACTCAGGAAGGACGCAACAACATGATTGGAAAACCGACGCGCCTGCTGTTGGCGAGCCTCTCGATATTTATGAGTACCGGCGCCTGGGCTGACTTCACCGCCAGCCCGAGTGAAGCCCGGGCAATCGCCAAGGAAGCCTACCTGTACGGTTTCCCGGTGGTGCAAATGTACAAGACGCTCTACACCCAGGCCGTTGACAAGGGCGGCGCCCACTTCAAGGCGCCGTTCAACCATATCGGTAATACCGCGCAGGTATTGACCCCCAAGGACACCGCGCTCCCTAGCCCGAACGCCGACACACCCTACTCATTCGTATGGATGGACCTGCGCAAAGAGCCTCTGGTACTGACCCTGCCCAGGATTGAAGACGAGCGCTACTACTCGGTGCAGTTGATCGACCTCTATTCCCAGAACATTGCTTACCTGGGCACCCGCAGCACCGGCAACAACGGCGGTCACTACATGATCGCCGGGCCTGACTGGAAAGGTCAGCAACCGGTGGACATCGACCGAGTGGTCTACAGAGAAAGCAACATCGCCTACGCCCTGTACCGCACGCAGCTGTTCGATGACAAGGACCTGGGCAAGGTCAAGCAAATCCAGAGCGGCTATAAAGTGCAACCCCTGAGCAGCTATGTGAAGCAGCCTGCCCCGGCCAAGGTGCCGAAGATCGAATGGCCCAAGCCGACGGCGACCATGACCGAAGGCCCGCAACTGTTTCGCTACCTGAACTTCATGCTGGCCTTCGCCGCCCCACAGGACAGCGAAAAAGACCTGCTGGCGCGCTTTGCCAAAATCGGCATAGCGCCGGGTGCGCCGTTCAAGGTCAACCAATTGACAGCAGAACAGCGCAAGGCCCTGGAAGAAGGCATCGCCGATGGCCGGGCCGAATTTGCCGCCTTCAAGAAGGACAAACTCGACACTCATCAGGTTGCCCAGGCTGATCTGTTCGGTAGCCGCGACCGTCTGCAAAACAACTACCTGTATCGCTACGCCGGTGCCGAGTTAGGCATTTTCGGTCACTCCAGCGACGAAGCGGCTCACCTGAGCTACATCGTCGACAGTGAGGGTAAGCCGGCCAACGGCGCACGCCACAGCTACACCGTGCATTTTGCCAAGGACCAGTTGCCACCGGCCGATGCGTTCTGGTCGCTGACCCTGTACGACGCCAAGACAAAATTGCTGGTGCCCAACCACAAGAAGCGCTACCTGATCAACTCGCGGATGTTACCGGCCCTCCAGCGTGACGCCGACGGTGGCCTCACCCTGGCGCTGCAACACCACGAGCCACCGAAAGCCGAACAGAGCAATTGGCTGCCGGCCCCGCCCGGTCCGTTCTATGCGGTCCTGCGTATTTACCTGCCCAAGCCCGAGGTGGGTAACGGTCAATGGAAGCTGCCCCCGTTGACACCGCTGAAATAGCACCTGGGCTTGCCGAGGCTCAATGTTTTTTGAGCTTCACGTAGGACTGATGCAGGTCCGACGCCCAGCCGTCAATGACAACTTTCACGTCGTCGGCCTTGAGCACCTGTGAGTCATTGGCCAATGGCTTGCCGGTGCCTTTGCGCACCACCTGGGCCACCACTTTGTTCGTGCCTCCATCGAGGAACTGCGCCTCAGTGCCCAGCGTGGTCTCCTGATCGCGGATACCCGTGCCGGTGCTGACTGCTGCGGCCACCAGAGCCACGGGGATAAACTCGTAGGGTTTGAGGCTTTCGGTCTTGCTGCTCACGGCGGTAATCGCCGCACGCACCACGATCACGCCTGGGCCTGGAGCATTGGCCAGGGGCAGTGACTTGGCCAGTTCACGCCTGAGCGCCTGATTGTAATAATCGCTGATGCCCCGCAGGGTGCTGTCCGGAATCTTTGCGGTGGCCTGGGGTTTGGGATAGAACTGGGTAGGCTCGATGTACGCCGCGGTGTAGCGGCTCAAGTCCAACTGCGGATCGACCCAGCGCATCACCTCTGCCCCGGAGGGCGACTTGGCTTCCTTGAGCTGGCTGTAATTGGAGAGAAACCCTGAATACTCATCCGGTTGCGGCACCTTGCTGGCACAGCCTGCCATGCCGAGCGAGGCGACGCACAGTGTGCTGATCATGAGCCTTAACTTCATTGTTGAACTCCCTGGCGACCATCATCGTAAGAATGAGATTTAGGTATAGCCAATACTTGGGCAATGCACCTGATTAAATGCAGAGCCTGTTTTTTTCTGTGCCGATCATGCGCGTTCGCGAGGGATCAGGCTTTGCAGCTGAGCGGCCAGGAAGTTGGCGTCGAAACCGAAGGTGTCCGGGTCTTTCAGGCCGTTGGTTTTCTTCCACAGCCAGTCGTGCTTATCCGCCGGCAGGACCAGCGACACACTGCCGTGGCGGGCGGCGGTGAGGCCCATCACCGACACTGAAATCAAACCACCGACGCCCATCACATCCGGCACGAACTCCACGCTTTTGCCAGTGATATGCACACTGAGTTTTTCGCTCTTGAAGGGTGAACTCTCCACCGGCACGCTCGGGCTGCTGGCGGTGTAAGCCTCGCGCTGAACTTCCAGCAAGCCTACGGTTTTTACCGGCTCCAGCCACTGTTCAATCTGGCCGAACAGCTCGCCAAGCTTCTGCGCCCAACGTGCTGATTGCAGGTCGAACTGCTGCTGTTTGTGTGCTTCGCTATCGGCGTAATGACGAAGCATCTCGCCCAGTTGCTGTACATCGTCCATTGCGGATTTCCTTGGGTGAGCCAGGTCGCGAAGCGTCATCATGGCAGATGCAGCCGCTCAAGGGGCGAGTAACGCGTACGAATAGGGCGAACGAGGTCAAACGCGGAAATCGGAACGCGCGATTCGCCCACTTATGCTCATTATGAAGTCTTCATTTTTGTCGCCATCGAAATCGAAACGCAATAAGGTGAGCTTATGGCTACGATAATACTCGCTGGTGACGGTGAGTTGAGGGTGGGCTGCGCGCAGGGCGGAAGTATCCAATTTATCCTTGCCGCTGACAAAGTCCGTTATTGTTGTGCTTCCCAAGCTGACGGATGAATCATTCGCGCCAATAACGAAGGTATTTTTACCCGGCCCGCCAGTCAGCTTGTTAGTGCCAGAGTTCGCCTTGACATAAAAAATGTCATCGCCCTCACCGCCCTCCAGTTCGTTACCGACGTCATTGCCAATTAAAATGTCATTGCCAGCACCGCCAATAGCCCGTTCGATGGTGACGCCATTGGCGATCGAAACGTTCCCTATGCCTCCCCCTACATTAGAGAAGCTGCCCGACCTTAAGTTGATAACCTGATCTTGCTTGAATGCGGAGAAATCGAATGTGTCTTTACCACCGGCGTCCCACACGCAAAATAATGGTAAATCATCGCCCGACGCCAATTTGAATACTTCACGATCGGCATTTGAGTTAAAGCCATATGTCGTATCTCCCGTACGCGTTTGAAGGTTCACACCGAATCGATCTTGCATGAGAGCGATATCATCCATCATCGGTGTACTTGAATACTGATTGCCCTCACCATGGGATTTATTAAAGCGATGGTCTGAGCGGTTTTCCAGAAAAGGACTTCTTAGCGTGTAAGCCAGCGTATTTTCCGCGTACTTGCTTTGCGATGCTGTGGGCGCCGGGTCAGGAAGCCCTAATTTAAAGGCCGTCGCCTTTGCAATGACGTGACGCCCAAAATTATTGGGTTTTTCCAGCCCATCGACATGGCCCTGGCTCAGCGTTACCAGCACCCTGCCGGGCTGATCATCGGACACGGGTGCATACCAGGGGGCCTGCCACTTGAAGCTACTGCCATCAACCTTAAACTGCATATGATGGGATTTTGCATTGACAGACTCTTTGAACCGAATATTTGCAGCATCGCTGAAATTATTCAGAGTCTCACGGATGACGCCTTTTTGTGTTTCTGTGAACCGGCTGGTCGTGGCGCCCGTTTCGGCACGATTGGAGAACTCATACGTCACCTCCGCGGGGTCCCCGGGACGCAGTGAACCCGCAAATCCGCTGGCATGTTTTGACCTCTCTAATACTTGGTCCGTGGACAATGAAACTTGGCGATATTTAATTTGATTGCCGCGGTCGCCTGCATGATCAATTTCGACGACAGTCCTGTGTGCCACGCTGGTGGCGTTTAACCTTGTCAAAGCAATGTTCGGATCAATATTCATGAGGTAGTCCTAAGGGAATTGGGAATTTGTCTACTCGTCTGACGGCAGATTAGTGACCTGCGTATCAGTGGTATTCCTACACAAGACAGTTCCAAAACTGACTTGGCACTTGAGACGCGGCTCGCCTGGTAGCGTTGGCAAAAACTCCCGCCGGCGTCCGGCCTTCAAAGGATGTAACCCCAGGTACAGATGACAGCTGTAACGAACCGCCTTCATTGGGTAAGGTGAAGCCTCATCCCCTTGTCCGGAGCATTGCATGCGCACCATCGGCCTTATCGGCGGCATGAGCTGGGAATCCAGCGCCGAGTATTACCGCCTCATCAACCAGCGCGTACGTGACCAGCTTGGCCCTTTGCGCAGCGCGCAGATTTTGCTGTACAGCGTGGACTTCGGCCCGGTGGAGCAGGCCCAGCACGCCGGTCGCTGGGACGATACCGCGCTGATCCTGGAGGACGCCGCGCGCCGTTTGCAGGCAGGGGGCGCCGAGTGCGTGGTGCTGTGTACCAATACCATGCACCTGGTGGCGCCGCGTATCGAGGCGGCGGTGTCGATTCCATTCCTGCATATTGCCGACGCCACGGCGGCCGCGGCGTTGGAGGCCGGTACCTTGAAGGTAGGTCTGCTCGGCACCGGTTTCACCATGGAACAGGACTTCCTCAAATCCCGTCTCGCCGCCCAGGGCCTGACCGTGCTGATACCGGACGCGGATGAGCGCAAGCAAGTGCACCGAATCATTTATGAAGAGTTGTGCGTGGGGGTCATCAGCGACGCCTCGCGCCAGGTGTATCAGCGGGTGATCCAGGCGCTCGCCGCGCGCGGCGCCCAGGCGGTCATCCTCGGCTGCACGGAAATCTGCCTGTTGATCCAGCCCGAACACAGCGCCCTGCCGCTGCTGGACACCACCGCGCTGCATGCACAGGCGGCGGTGGCGTTTGCTCTAGCGGATTAAGCCGACTTGCGCAGGCGCGCCATGCTCAGGGTGTCGACAAACGCACCGTCACGCAGGGCGTAATCGCGCAACCGCCCCTCCACTTCGAAGCCGAACTTGCGATACAGGTGATGCGCGGCTTCGTTGTCGGCATACACCGTCAGTTCCACGCGGTGCAGGTTCATCCAGTTGTCGGCGACGTCCAGCGCGGCGGTCAACAGCCGCGAGCCGACGCCCTTGCCCTGCCAGGCAGTCGCCACGCCCATGCCGAACGAACCGACATGGCTCTGACGCACGCGCAGGTACTGCTCCAGGCCCAGTTGGCCAACCACTTCACCGCCATGTACCGCCACCAACTGCAAGCGCCGCTCGTTATCCATCACCAAACGCTTGCGCCAGGCTTCCACCGATTGGAAAGGCATTTGCAGCACCTGACGGCAGACCGCCGGTTCGTTGTAGAGCGCGGCGACGCCCTCAAGGTGGGCCTCGGTAAAGCGCTGGATCACGATATGGGGCTCAGGTGCGTGCATTGTGTTTCATCCTTTGAAAGACCAATGGCGGACCAGTGTAGGGGCAAAGTCAGGCGCCTGACGAGCCCGGCGTTTTCCCACACATCAACCAGCGCCATCCTGCATCTGAACGATGGCAGTCCAGCCGTGCAACATCGATACTCAACCCAGGCCCTGCCCCCTGAACCCAGGTCCCGGCCTTCACCCTGTGACGAGAACAACAAAAAAAGTCCCACAGAGGAATACCTATGAGTCGCCTTGATTCCAATGGCCTGTTGCAGGCCTTCAGTACCCTGGCCCTGGATCTGCAGCGCCTGGCTCAACATCAAGACATCGAACATTTCCAGCACCATGCCCTGGCGCGGCTGAGCCAGTTGCTGGCATTTGACAGTGCCTGGTGGGGGCGCGCGGCGGTGATTGAGGGTGTGCCGGAGGAGCACAACAGTTACCTGTACCATTTGCCACCACACTACCTGGCGGACTGGCAGTCGATCCGCCATCTGGACGTGACCGTCGGCCGAGTTCATGCAACACCCGGCCAGGCCGTGATCATCGACATGCGCGACCCGGCCAATGGCAGCGCCTTGAATTGGCTGGGGCAGCGCCACGGCCTGGACCAATTGCTGTGCGTGATCCATATCGACCCGCAAACCCACCTCAGCGACCACCTGACGCTGTACCGCAAACCCGGTGCGCCCAGGTTCAACACCCATGACTGCCTGCTGCTCAATAATCTGATGTTGCATCTGGTGGCGGCAGTGTCCGCGAACCAGATCCGCACGCTGGTGGCCATGCGTGAAACCCTGACCAGCCCACGCAACCTCGCCTTGGCCGTATGCGACCCTCGAGGCGTATTGCAATGCGCCGAGCGCGGCTTTATCGACATTTTGCTCAGTGAGTGGCCGCGCTGGAGCGGCCCTACCCTGCCGGTACAACTGGATGAACGCGGCCATGCCGGCAAGCACATTCACATCCAGGTTTCGGCAGTGGGCGACCAGTTGCTGCTGGCGGCGCGCCTCAACCGTGCACTGCCCCAGTTGAGCCCGCGAGAGAACGACGTGGCCCAGGGGTTTGGCGAGGGCAAGACTTATAAGCAAGTGGCCCGCGACCTTGGCCTTTCACCCAATACGGTGCGCCACCATCTGCGCGCCATTTACACCAAGCTCGGGGTCAACGACAAGGCGCGTATAGCGCACTTGGTGCACGCCCCTCCCGACTGATCCTCGCCCTTTCAACTTAAGACTTTGCCACGCTCGTTTTCACGGTCGCGGGCAGCTGTTGCCCGTTTTTTGGCTGCCGCTTACAAGAGATGCCTTGCCATGATTCATTCACCTCTATGCAAGATCACAGTGCTGCTTGGCGGCACGCTGCTCAGCCTCGACAGCCAGGCCGCCGACCTTAACGCCCGGGACTTTTTCGGCGCACCGCCGGGCACCAGCCTGGGGGTGGTGTACCTGCCCGCCACCCGTGCCGGCGATTTCCATGGGCCCGCCGACAGCACCGGCAAGGCCGACCTCAAGGTCAACGCCCTGGCCTACCGCCAGGTGTATTTCACCGACGCCTGCGGCACGCTGTGTACGCCGCAGTTCATCCTGCCATTTGCCGATATTACGGCGCGCTTGCCCGGCACTGAGCAGCGCACCCGCGAGCGCGGCCTGGGCGATCCACAAGTGGGCGGCACGCTGTTTTTCATCAACGACCCGGCATCGCGCACCTACAGCGGCCTGTTGAGCCTGATCACCGTGCCGCTAGGTGAGTACCACAGCCATAACCCGGATGTGTCCCCGGGTGCCAACCGTTGGGGCGCCACCTTTGTCTACAACTACACCCAGGGCATCGGCGACAACTGGGTGCTGGAAGCCAACCTCGAAGCCCAGCTTTACGCCAGGAATGACGACTATTTTGGCAGCGAACTCAAGCAAGCCCCGCTGTACCGCCTGCAAGCCTTCGCGTCCTATGACTTCAGCGCCGCCACTTACGGGGCACTGCGCCTGATCCAGGCGGATGGTGGTGCGCTGCGCATCAACAATCGCCGTATCGACGATACCCACAAACGCTACACGCAACTGGGCCTGGAACTGGGGCATTGGCTCGACACCCAGAACCAACTGATGGTCAGCCTTTCGCAAAACGTCGCTACCTCCAACGGCTATGCCGGGACCGAGGCCTTGCTGCGCCTGGTCCATGTGTTCTGATCCCCATTCCTGGAGTTTGAAAATGCCTACTCAACCCTCTGCGGCAAAGGCACGGCTGGCAGCAATCGTGCTGTTTGCCGCCATCACCCCAACCATCCTGATGACCGCACCCGCCGTGGCCGCGCAGTTGGCCAGCGAATGGCAACTGAGCCCGGCACGCATTGGCGATTTGTTTTCCGTGGAGCTGGGCGCGATGAGCCTGGCGACCTTGCCTGCCTGGTGGTGGCTCAAGCGCGTTGACTGGCGCGCCGCGGCCCTGATTGCAGCGCTGCTGTTTATCGTGGCCAATCTGTTGTCGATGCGCGCCGACACCTATGCAGCGTTACTGGCGCTGCGCTGTACCAGCGCCCTGGCCGGCGGCTCATTGATGATCCTCTGCCTGGCCAGCGCCGCCACTACCGCCAATCCCAGCCGTGTCTACGGGCTGTGGGTGATGGGCCAATTAGTCGTCGGTGCACTCGGGCTGATCGTACTGCCGGGCTTGTTCGAGCGGTTTGGACTGAACGCCTGTTACCTGATCCTTGCGGGCTTGATGACCCTGTTACTGCCTCTGGCCCGGGCGTTTCCCGCTGGCAATGCCACGGCACCGGCAAGCCACGGCCCTTCATTGCCTGGCTCGCGCTGGAAAGCCGCGCTGGGGCTCGGCGCGGTCCTGGCCTTTTACATCAGCTTGGGCGGTGTCTGGACCTTTATCGGTGCCTTGGGCGCCAGTGTCGGGATTTCCCCGCAACACAGTGGTGAGGTACTCGCCATCGCAACCGTAATGGGCATTGCCGGCGCCGCGAGCGCGTCGCTGATTGGCGGGCGACTGCCCCGAGCAATGCTGTTGCTCGGGGGTTATGCGCTGATGGTGGCGGCTGTGCTGCTTTTGCTCGGCGAGCCAGCGCTGCTGCGTTTTGCCCTGGCGGCGCTGCTGTTCAAGTTCATCTGGACGTTCATCCTGCCGTTGGTGCTGGCCTGCCTGGCCGATCTTGATCACAGCGGCAAACTCATGAACGCCTCCAACCTGGTGATCGGCGGTGGCCTGGCCATCGGCCCGGCGATTGCCGGCCGCCTGATCGAGGCCAGCGGCGGGTTCACCCTTCTGCTGCTGGGCGCTGCCGTTATCACGTTGCTTTCCCTGGTGATGATCCTCACCAGCCGTCCCAACCACCTCACCGAACTGGAGCCGGTATGAACCGAACCACCGCATTTTTCTTCGATGAAATGAGCCTGTGGCACAGCGCAGGTGCGCACGCGCTGACATTACCCGTAGGCGGCTGGGTACAACCGCCGGCTGGCAGCGGTCATGCCGAATCCCCGGAGACCAAACGCCGCTTGAAAAGCTTGTTGGATGTGTCTGGATTGACGCGTCATCTGCACCTGCTTAGCGCACCGCCGGCCAGTGAAGCAGACCTGCTACGGGTGCACAGCAGCGCTTATCTGCAACGCTTCAAGGCCCTGAGCGATGCTGGCGGCGGCGAGCTCGGCCCGCAGGCGCCGATTGGGCCGGGCAGCTACGAGATCGCGAAACTGTCTGCGGGCTTGACCATCGCCGCCGTAGACACGGTGCTCAAGGGCCAGGCGCACAATGCCTATTCCCTGTCCCGGCCACCTGGGCATCACTGCCTGGCAGACAGCGCCATGGGCTTCTGCTTTCTCGCCAATATTGCCATTGCCATCGAAGCGGCCAAGGTCCATAACGGGCTCGGCAAAGTCGCCGTGATCGACTGGGACGTGCACCACGGTAACGGCACGCAATCAATCTTCGAGGAGCGCGCCGATGTGTTGACGGTTTCACTGCATCAGGACGCTTGCTACCCACCGGGCTACAGCGGCGAACAGGATCGTGGCCGGGGTCCTGGCCTGGGCGCCAACATCAATATCCCGCTGCCGCCGGGCAGTGGTCACGCAACCTATGCGCATGCGATGGAACGCATCGTGTTGCCCGCCCTTGAGCGTTTCGAGCCAGAGCTGATCATCGTCGCCTGCGGCTATGACGCCAATGCCGTCGACCCACTGGCGCGCATGTTGCTGCACAGCGAATCGTTCCGGCTGATGACCCGCAGCCTGCGCCAGGCAGCCGAGCGTATGTGCCAGGGCCGCCTGGTGCTGGTGCATGAAGGCGGTTACAGCGAAGCCTACGTACCGTTTTGCGGGTTGGCGACTCTGGAGGAATTAAGCGGCGTGCGCACCGCGGTGCAAGACCCAATGCTGGAGTTTGTGCAATTGCAGCAACCCGGTGCGGCGCTGCAAGCGTTTCAGCAACAGTGGGTGGAGCGGTTGGCGCAGGGGGTCAGTGATTAGCAGCAAGGCGCCACACCCGCGCAATATCCGCGGCGCGCTCGCGCAACAGGCGAGGGGCCTCGCTGCAGGCTTGCTCCAGACTCATTGGTCCCGACGGTAGGGCAAACGCCGCATCCACACCGTGGGCATACATCTGCTCGTAACCGTCGCCCAAGGTGCCTGCGATCACAATGACCGGTACGCCGTGCTGGCTGGCGATGCGCGCAACCCCGAACGGGGTCTTGCCGCGCAGGGTCTGAGCGTCGAAGCGGCCTTCGCCGGTGATGACCAGGTCGGCGCCGCGTACGGCGTGTTCGAGGCCAACCAGTTCGGCGACCACCTCCACGCCCGGACGAAATTGTGCACCGAGGAATGCCTTGGCGGCGAAGCCCAGGCCACCGGCAGCACCACTGCCCGGTTCGTCGCGCACATCCTTGGGCAGCACCTGGGCGCAGTGGTGGGCGAAATGGTCAAGGGCGGCGTCCAGTTGGGCCACCTGCTCGGGACTCGCACCTTTCTGCGGGCCGAAAATCGCTGAGGCACCGTGAGGACCGCACAGGGGGTTATTGACGTCAGCAGCGATCTCAAAACGCACCTGCGCCAAACGCGGGTCGAGCGTTTCAAGGCTAATACGCGCCAGGCCCGCCAACGCCAGCCCACCCGGGGACAGCGGCTGGCTTTCTGCGTCAAAAAGTTGCACACCCAGGGCCTGCATCGCACCAGCCCCGCCATCGTTGGTCGCACTGCCGCCAATCGCCAGGATAATGCGCTGCGCCCCCGCATCCAGGGCGGCGCAGATCAACTCCCCGGTGCCATATGTTGTCGTCGAACACGCGTCGCGCTGGCCCGGCGCGACCAGTTGCAAACCACTGGCCTCGGCCATCTCGATAATCGCGGTATGGCTGTCGGCCAACCAGCCCCAACGTGCCTCGACTTCGTCTCCCAGTGGGCCTCGCACGGTTTGCCGGCGCAACTGGCCATTGCACGCAGCAAGTACCGCATCCACCGTGCCCTCACCGCCATCGGCCATTGGGCATTCGACCAACTGCGCATCCGGCCAGACCTGGGCCAACCCTTCGGCAATGGCCTGGGCCGTGCCTGCGGCACTGAGGCTGTCCTTGAACGAGTCGGGGGCGATGATGATCTTCATGATGGGCTTTCTCCGGTTTTTATGATGCCCATGCTGCCAGTTGGCCTGGGCAATGACGCCGGTCCGATGCACAAGTGCAGGTGGGGTTTGTTGGTCATTTCTACAAAGCCTGCGCCTCCAGAGGCTGAGGCAACAACTGCACGCCCAGGTATAAGGTAAGCATACCGTCGAGGGTCAGCGGGTCGACGCCGCTGAGTTCGGCAATACGCTCCATGCGGTAACGCAAGCTGTTGCGGTGGATGCCCAAGGCATCGGCACACGCCTGGCTTTGCCCGTCGTGCTCGCACCAACTGCGCAAGGTGGCCAGCAGTTGCCCGTTGCTGTCCTTGGCCAGCACCTTGCGCAAGGGGTTGAGCAACTCGTCCAGGGCGTCGTCGTTGCGATGACGCCAGAGCATGACCGGCAGACGATAACGGGTGAGGGTCAACAGGCGTGTCTGCGGCAGGAGATCGCGGCCATAGGCAAGCAGATCACCGACACGGCGGTAGCATCGGCGCAACCCTGGCAAGCCATCCGCTTGCCCGCCAACCGCAACACGCAGGATAGTCCAACCCAGGCCGTCGAGCTTTTCCAGCAAACGCGGATTATCGACCTGCACAGCGGCAGGCCGGCACCACAGCAGGGAGAACTGCGCAGGGCTGACGCACCAACTGTCGGGATAGCGGCTGGTGAGCCAGGCACTCAAGGCTTCTGCCGATTGGCCCGGGCCCAGTTCGAACAGGTATGGCGTGCGCGCCAGATGCGGTTTGAGGCCCAGTTGCCGGGCTTCGTCCACCAGACGGGGGGAGTCGCCATTGTCGGCCAGCAGCAAGGCCAGCAAATCATCACAACGCTGGCGTCGCCATTGCTGCTCGGCTTGCTGATGGCGGTGGCTGACCAACATTTCAGCCGTCATGCGCACCAGTTCGGCATAGGTGCGCAGGCCATCGGGTTCGCCGGTAATGCCCAGCACGCCGATCAGCCGCTGATCGTGCATAAGCGGCAGGTTGATGCCCGGTTGCACGCCCTTGAGATGCTTGGCGGTCTGCCCGTCGATTTCCACCACCCGGCCATTGGCCAGGACCAACTGCGCCCCTTCGTGACGAGTATTGATACGCTCCGGCTCACCGCTGCCGAGGATCAGGCCCTGGCTGTCCATGACGTTGACGTTATAGGGCAGGATTGCCATGGTGCGATCGACAATCTCCTGCGCCAAGTCATGATCCAACTCGAACATGGGGCTAATTTCCTGAAAAGACGGGTTGTTCACCGGCACAGCGCAAAGGTGGCTTCGCTGTGCGCCGGCACAAAGACAGTCGCCCATCACGTCGCTGAGACTGTTGGGGCGGTCAACGTTACCCTCGCGCCGCGAAAAATCATAATAAAGAGAGAATCCCCATGTCACAGAGCGCTACTGCCGCACTGGCCAGCGATGACGATAAAAACGCCATCTACAAGCGCATTACCCTGCGCCTGATCCCCTTCATCTTTATCTGCTACCTGTTCAACTACCTCGACCGGGTCAACGTTGGCTTTGCCAAGTTGCAGATGCTCGATGCGTTGAAGTTCAGCGAAACCGTGTACGGCCTGGGCGCCGGGATTTTCTTTATCGGCTACGTGCTGTGCGGCGTGCCGAGTAACCTGGCGCTGACCCGGTTCGGCCCACGGCGCTGGATCGCGTTGATGATGATCGTGTGGGGCACGCTCTCCACGTGTTTGCTGTTCGTGACTACGCCCACGCATTTCTACACTTTGCGCCTGTTTACCGGTGCCGCTGAAGCCGGCTTCTTTCCAGGGGTGGTGTTGTACCTTTCACAGTGGTTTCCGACCTTCCGCCGTGGGCGGATCATGGCGCTGTTCATGTCGGCCATTCCGGTGTCCGGCTTGCTCGGCAGCCCGTTTTCCGGCTGGATTCTCAACCACTTCGCCGCCGGCCAAGGCGGGTTGGCCGGCTGGCAGTGGATGTTCCTGCTGCAAGGCATCCCGACTGTGATCCTCGGTGCCCTCGCCTACTTCCTGCTCAGTGACAGCTTCGCCCATGCCAAGTGGCTCAAGCCCCATGAACGCGCAGTGTTGGAAGCCGACCAGGCCACGGACCTGGCGAACAAGCCCGCAACCACCAGCGATTCGCTGGCTGAAGTCTTCAAGAACCCGGCGATCTGGGCGTTCGGCCTGATCTACTTCTGCATCCAGAGCGGCGTGTACGCCATCAACTTCTGGTTACCGTCGATCATCAAGAACCTGGGCTTCAGCGACAACCTGGTGATTGGCTGGCTCAGCGCGATCCCGTATCTGCTGGCGGCGGTGTTCATGTTGCTGGTGGGCCGCTCCGCCGACTTGCGCAAGGAACGTCGCTGGCACTTGGTAGTGCCGATGCTGATGGGCGCCATCGGCCTGGTGATTGCGGTTAACTTCGCCACCACCCCGGCCATCGCCATCCTTGGCTTGACCATCGCCACCATGGGCGCCCTGACCGGCCTGCCAATGTTCTGGCCGGTGCCCACGGCCATGCTCAGTGCCGGTGCCGCAGCGGGTGGCTTGGCGTTGATCAACTCCATGGGGCAGATGGCGGGGTTTCTCAGCCCGTATATCGTGGGGTTTGTGAAGGATGCCACTGGGTCCACGGATGTGGCGTTGTACCTGCTGGCGGCGGTGATTGTGGGTGGGAGTGTGCTGGCTTTGAGGATGACGCGTACGCTCAAGGTTTAACCTCCACGGGACGGCGCAGATGCTCTTGGAAGGCGTGAGGGTGTTTGCGTCGGCACACGGTGCCTTGAATGGAATTAAAGGCTTGCCTTTTATACCTGTCACTTTTGACAGTATTCAAATTCCTGGATCGCGTTTAGCCTTCTTGGTGAATTCATTTCACTTCTTGAAGGGCTATCGAGATGATCAGTAAAACGGCACAGGGCACTCAAGGTACGTTAGCAGTCACAGTAGCAGGCGCGCACAACCTGACCTTCCAGGGTGACGCGGATAAAATGGATATGTACCAGGAGCCAAATGGAATATGGCATTTGGTGGCGACAAAACGGCTCTCGCCAGAGCCCAACCATTTTTATGGCATTGATATTTATCTTCCCGCTGAGCTACCGAGTGACGGGACCCAACACAGCTATAGCTTTGCCGATGGGCGCGCCAGGTTGCTCTTTTCTGCGCATGAAAACTCGGGTATTTCTCCCTATTGGGCAACTGCCGGGGAGATAACAGTGTCATTCGACGGTGAACGGATGCAGGCGTCTTTCTCGGGTAAAGCGCAGTTTGGTAGCGATAAACAGATAACGCTGACAAAAGGTGATGTCGACCTGACAGGCGTGTCAATGGTTCACAGCGCCCAGTATCCGGCAAAAGGCGAACTGAACCTGACCTTCGAGGGGGGACCACTACCGGGTTCTTACTCTTTCAAAACCGACCTGCGGATTGATAGCTCCGACTTCGGGGGCCACCGCCCGGATCGCCGAATCTTCATGGGCGACTATTACGATGACGGCTTGCCGCGGACTCGGAATATTTTTGCCATCGTGGTCTATAACGACGCGAAGGGATTGATCCATGACCTGGCCGGCAACAATGACGTCCGCGTTCAGTTTCAACGACTCGACAGCTATGGGACGGTGACAGCCCATGCTGGGGTGCTGAAACTGAACGAAGAAGTCACTGACGAGCATGGCTCGGGTGAGTTTGCCTGTTCCTTTCGAAGAAATGACGGGCCTGAGTTTACTGCCATAGGGACGTTTACACTGGACAAGGCCCGTCATTAACCAAAGGGCACCGGCGGTGGGCGGTTACAGTTGTCCGCCGCCGTCGATATCGATGATGCTTCCCGTTATAAAGCTGTTCTCCATGGCCAGCACATACCCCGCCGCCACGTCTTCAGCCTGCCCTACCCGGCCAACCGGCAATGCCCCGCCCGCGTTGGCAAACATCGCCACGCGCTGCTCTTGCGCCAACCCGGCATAGGCCGGGGTGTCAATCACGCCCGGGCTGATAACATTGACCCGACGTGGCGCCAGTTCCTTGGCCAGTTGCTTGCCCAATGCCTCGGTCGCAGCGTTGATGCCGGTCTTGATGAACTGCCCCCCTGCCAGCTTGCGCCCCAACTGACCGGAAGTCAGGGTGATGCTGCCGTGTTCATTCAGGAACGGCAGCGCTTGTTGAATCGCACGCAGCGCGCCCCAGAGTTTCACATTGAAGTTGTCCTGGGCTTCGCCAAGGTCGGTTTCGATCAGGGGCTTGGCCCGCACCGAAGAGCCCGAGGTGTAGACCAGGTGGTCAAAGTGCCCCACCGTTTCGAACAATCGCTGCAACGACGCGCTATCGGTGACGTCTACCGGTTCGCTGCGTACGCCGTTCTCGATGCCGGAGGTCAAGCGACGCCCGGCCAGCACCACGTGCGCGCCGCGAGCGATGGCCGCCTGGGCTACGGCGGCACCGATACCGCTGCTGCCGCCAATAACGATGACGGTTTTACCGCTCAGAGAAGAAATCATGAGGAAACTACCTGGACAAGAAAGTGAGCCTTCATCTTCCCAGCTTGGCAATCGGCGAAAAATCCGGGTAAAACGACAAGATCTTTAAAGGATTTTTATCAATGGGCTCGATTCTCGACCTTGAAGTCTTTGTACGCAGCGCCGACACCGGTAGCCTGACGGCCGCCGCCCGTGGCCTCGGCCTTACCCCAGCAGCAGCCAGTATCGCCCTCAAGCGCCTTGAAACCCGGCTCGGCATCCGCCTGCTTGCTCGCTCCACCCGCAGCATGCGCCTGACCGAAGAAGGCCGGCGTTATCTGGACAGCGTGCGAGTGGCGCTGGAAGCCCTGTCCGAAGGCGAACATGCCATCAAGCAACAAGGCCAAAGCCTCAGTGGTTTATTGCAATTGGCCGCTCCCTCGGACTTTGGCCGCAATGTGCTGCTGGGCTGGTTGGATGAGTTCAAGCTCGAGCACCCGAACATCCGCCTGCAATTGTTACTCAACGACAGCAATGCCGATTTGTTTCGCGACACCGTCGACATCGCCCTGCGCTTTGGCGTGCCGAGGGATTCCAGCCTGGTGGCGCTGCCGGTGGTGCCCGGCCACCAGCGCATCGTCTGCGCCAGCCCCGACTACCTGGCGCGCTACGGCGCACCGCAGGTACCTGCAGATTTGGCGCAGCACAGTACGCTGCGCTACATGCGCCGCGGGCAGGCCAATAGCACCTGGTATTTCCGCCAGGGCACACTGCTGCAGGAGGTCGAAGTCAGCGGTGACTACCTCAGCGATGACGGCGAAATCGTTCGGCGCTGGGCGCTGGCCGGCCATGGCATTGTCTATAAAGCCAACCTGGATGTGGCCCGGGACATCCAGGCCGGGCGGCTGGTGCAGTTGCTTCCCGACTGGCAAGGCGAACCCACGCCGTTCAACCTGATGTGCCCTCACCGCCTGCAAGTGTCGGAGCGGGTGAAAGTGCTGCATCGCTTTTTACAGGCACGCTGCCAGACATTGCTGCGCGGATGAAGAAATGCACCCAGGGCTTGTTCCAGAGCCGTCGGGTCTGGTATTGCATGACTCACATTTGCCTGCCATGAGGAGCTTTGCATGATTTACCGCACATTGGGCCAGTCCGGGTTGAAGGTCAGCGCACTGACGCTCGGCACCATGATGTTTGGCGAACAAACCAGCACCGAAGACTCGCTGCGTATCATCGACAAGGCCTGGGACCAGGGTATCAATTTTATCGACACCGCCGACGTCTACACCGGCGGGCGCTCCGAAGAGATCGTCGGCGAAGCCATTGCGCGCAATCGCCAGGATTGGGTGCTGGCCACCAAGGTCGGCTTCGGCCCCGCCGATGGTTTGCCCAACCGCAGCGGGTTGAACCGCAAGCGCATCTTCAATGCGTTGGAAGCCAGCCTTGCGCGCCTGGATACCGATTACCTGGACATCTACTATCTGCACCGTGAAGATCACGACACGCCTCTGGAGGTAACCGTGTCGGCCATTGGCGACCTGATCCGCCAAGGCAAGATCCGCTACTGGGGCCTGTCCAATTATCGCGGTTGGCGCATCGCTGAAGTGATTCGCGTGGCCGAGCGCCTGGGGGTAGATAAACCCATTATCAGCCAGCCGCTGTATAACATCGTCAACCGCCAGGCCGAAGTCGAGCAAATCACAGCGGCGGCAGCCTATGGTTTGGGTGTGGTGCCTTACAGTCCGCTGGCCCGAGGGGTGCTCAGTGGCAAGTACGCACCTGACGTTACACCCGAGCCAGGCAGCCGTGCCGCGCGCCAGGACAAGCGCATCCTGGAAACCGAATGGCGGGTGGAGTCGCTGCGCATCGCCCAACTGATCCAGCAATACACTCAGGGACGTGGCGTGGGGATTGTAGAGTTCGCAATTGCCTGGGTGCTTAACAATGCGGCAGTGAGTTCGGCGATTGTGGGCCCGCGTACCGAGGCGCAGTGGGATGCCTACACTCGCGCGCTGGACGTAAACATCACGCCTGAGGATGAGGCCTTCATTGATTCGCTGGTCACGCCTGGGCACTCGTCCACTCCGGGGTTCAACGATGTGGGCCATTTTGTTTCCGGCCGCGTGGCGTTGCGAGCGGGCTGAAATCTGCCTGATAGCATGGAGATTAAAATGTGGGTGGGAGCAAACTCCCGCCCACATTCTATTTCTCGCAAAAAACGCCATACTCCCCTCCTGGAACTGGATATGAATCGGCTTTCGCGAGGACAGTGTGTCTAAAGGTGTGGTGTTATCGGTCTTGGCCTCGGTGTTGTTTGCCGTGATGTATTACTTCACGTCACTGCTCACACCGTTGAGTGGTCTGGAGATTTTCGGCTGGCGCATGTTGCTTACAGTACCTTGCATGACGGTGTTCATGATCGTCAGCGGCGAGTGGCGGCGGGTGTGGGAACTGTTGCGGATATTGGCGGCCAAGCCGCGCCTGATCGCCGGGGTGCTGGTGTCTTCTGCCTTGCTCGGCGTGCAACTGTGGCTGTTTATGTGGGCGCCGCTGAATGGGCGCAGCCTGGACGTGTCCGTTGGGTACTTCCTGCTGCCGCTGACCATGGTGCTCACCGGGCGCCTGGTCTACGGCGAGCGGTTGTCACGGTTGCAACAGATCGCTGTGGTGTTTGCCGCGCTGGGCGTACTGAACGAGTTGTATCAGGCTGGTGGTTTTTCCTGGGCAACGCTGGTGGTGATCATCGGCTACCCGGTGTATTTCGTGGTGCGCAAATACCTGACCACCGACCATTTGGGCGGGCTGTGGCTGGATATGGCGCTGATGCTGCCGGTGGCTTGGTGGTTTGTTCAGAGCGGTGAACAGGGCTTTGCTGTGCTCGATGTGCATCCCAAGCTATACGGGTTGATTCCGATGCTGGGCTTGATCAGCGCTTCGGCGCTGGTGAGCTACATTATTGCCAGTCGCTTGCTGGCCTTCAGTCTGTTCGGGCTGCTGAGCTACGTAGAACCGGTGCTGCTGCTGGCGGTGGCTCTGCTGTTGGGCGAAGGCATCCAAGGCGGGCAATGGCTGACCTATATCCCGATCTGGCTGGCGGTGATGGTACTGGTGTATGAAGGGTTCAAACATCTAGTGCGTCAGCACCGAGCTTGAATGGCTGGATGGAAGTGGCGCAATGGCGTGGGGGTATCCATTCCCCTTTGTCGAGTCAGGTCCTGACTTCGGTCGTCGGTAATTCAGGCGTACCTACGCTTTGTTCAATAACGTCGGCTGTGCTCTCCAGCCTTTCCCTCCACTTACCGTAATGGGGGATGTTGCTCTGGATTTGACTGCCCACCCTTTCCAAGTTGGCATCCATCTCTGCCTTATCGACACCAAACAGCTTGCCGATACGATTATCGTGATTCAATTCAAGCAGTGTTCCTTTGATGGGGTCTTTCAGGATGGTTTCGATGGAATTCGCCACGTTGTCAGGAACACTCAGCGCTTTCAACGCGGTAGCCAGGCCATGCCCAGGACTTCGGAGTTGCTTCAGGAACTCGTCGTAAAGACCCATTAGGTCATTAGCGCGCACGTTGTTCAGGGAGACACTGGTTATTTTCTTGCGGAACTCATTGAAGGTCATGGGTTCAAGCGGTTGGTTTTGGTTCAACCCGTTTTGGACGAAATAAAATCTCCTCGCCTTGGCGTCCTTTTTTTGGCCGCCGCCTTGCAAGTTTCCATAAGCGTCGTAGCTATAGACGATGGCCTCACCATCTGGCCGATACCCGACATAAAACGCCTTGCCATCTGGTTCCAGTTTATAGAGCTGCATTCGCACCAGCTCGTCGACCTGAGCGGGTGGGACCGAAGCGTCTTTGTTCAACCGCTCGAAAATATCCCCCCGCTCATGGCCGAAACTACCCACGACCGCATTAATATCACCAGCTGCGAACTCGCCGAACTGCTTGTTGACCCGTTCCTGCTGCTTGGGTGCTTCAGGATTGGAAAAATGCTGGGTAAATCGCTTTCGCTCAGTCAGGTCATTGGCTACGTCCTTGAGCCAGGCCGTCATTTCCTCTGCATTTTTGAACTCATGAAACGAGGTTACGTCATCTTCCGGCATATACAGCACGAAATTAGGCCCATCTTCGGTAGGCGGCACCCGCTTGATCACCATCATGTCATTGGACTGAGCGCCATCAACCGCGAATGTCGAGACCTGCACCCCAGGCGCACCCGGTTTGTTGGGTGAGACCACAGCCTTCACCAACTGATAACCCTCGGCGCTGAGGGTGTCGCCCAGGAACTCGGTTTCACCATCATCCAGAAACTTCTTACGCGCCTGATTGACCGGGTCTGCATCATCGGATGAACGCACATTACGAACTGGCGCGGCCTGTTCCGCTGGTAGGCTGGGCTCCATCGGGCGTTGATGGGTAGGAGAATTCACATTCATAAGCGGACCTCTTCGGAATGGAAGCGCAGGTTTCTCTGCGCTCCTCGCCTCTGTGTGATACTTGAAAAAACATCTGTTCCTATTCCACCGCCCGGCAATTGCAACCCGATATAACCGACACAAAAAAACCCGGTAAAAACCGGGCTTTTTCGTTATCCATTGAATTACTCGGCAGTCAGTACGCCGCGACGCACCTGGTCGCGCTCAATCGACTCGAACAGCGCCTTGAAATTGCCTTCGCCAAATCCATCGTCGCCCTTGCGCTGGATGAATTCGAAGAACACCGGCCCCATCAGGGTTTCCGAGAAGATCTGCAGCAGCAGGCGCTTATCGCCTGCAACCGAGGAGCCATCCAGCAGGATGCCGCGCGATTGCAACTGGTCCACCGGCTCGCCGTGGTTCGGCAGGCGGCCTTCCAGCATTTCGTAGTAAGTGTCTGGCGGTGCGGTCATAAAACGCATGCCAATCTTCTTCAACGCGTCCCAGGTTTTGACCAGGTCGTCGGTGAGGAACGCCACGTGCTGGATGCCCTCGCCGTTGAACTGCATCAGGAACTCTTCGATCTGCCCGGCGCCCTTGGACGATTCTTCGTTCAACGGGATACGGATCTTGCCATCCGGTGCGCTCATGGCCTTGGAGGTCAGGCCGGTGTATTCGCCCTTGATGTCGAAATAGCGCGCTTCGCGGAAGTTGAACAGTTTTTCGTAGAAGTTGGCCCAGTAGATCATGCGTCCGCGATAGACGTTATGGGTCAGGTGATCGATGACCTTGAGACCCGCGCCTACCGGGTTGCGGTCAACGCCTTCGAGATAGACGAAATCGATGTCATAGATCGAGTTGCCTTCGCCGAAGCGGTCGATCAGGTACAGCGGCGAACCGCCGATGCCCTTGATCGCCGGCAGGTTCAGCTCCATCGGCCCGGTTTCAATATGAATCGGCTGGGCGCCCAGTTCCAGGGCCCGGTTGTAGGCTTTTTGCGAGTCCTTGACGCGGAATGCCATGCCGCACACCGACGGCCCATGTTCGGCCGCGAAGTAGGCGGCGAGACTGCCGGGTTCGTTGTTGAGGATCAGGTTGATCTCGCCCTGGCGATACAGGTGCACGTCCTTGGAGCGGTGGGTCGCCACCTTGGTGAAGCCCATGATCTCGAAGATCGGCTCCAGTGTGCCAGGCGTCGGCGATGCGAATTCGATAAATTCAAAGCCCATCAGGCCCATTGGGTTTTCATATTGGTCGGTCATTTCGATGCCTCATCATTCTTGTAGGTAGCAATTGATCAGTTGCGAGCAAGGATGAGGTTCGAGGGTGGCGCACAGGAAAGACCCCGCACGCTGCGGGCGAGGAAGTCACCAAAGATGAGGGGGGAGCCGAGTAGCTTCATGGTGTCATCAGTCTCTGACGGCCGAGGCTTGCGTGAGCGCAAGTCCATATTCTTGTATGCGTAAACCGATTCTACACAGCGTAAACAGATTTGTCCGTACTCTTATCAAATCCCCATTGCCCTGTTTCGTGCAAGAGGTTTGTAGCAAGCGCGCCGGCTGGTTGAGCACCCGGGACACGCGTGAATAGGCCCTCAGCCCAGAATCAACAATCGGTAGCGAGCGTACTTGGGCAATGCCATCTATCATCGGCACATACCCTTCTTTTTTCAGCGACTGACTGTCCCTATGCCCCTGACCTCCAAAGGCCCACGAGGCCGAGCCACACGTTACGTCATCAGCGCAACCTGTGGACTGCTCCCGATTCTGCTGGGGGTCGCGATTCTTTACTGGCAAGCTGAACGCACACTTGAACAAAGCACCACACAAACAGCTCAGGAAGCAGTGCGCCAGTTTGATTTGATGCTCGACAATACCGCCCTCGCCGCCCGGGATTTGCTGCCATTGGCAGGTAAGCCGTGCGATAACGCGGCGAAACTGGCGCTGCGCGAACAAGTCACGCGCCGGCCGTTCGTACGCGCCACCACGTTGTCCTGGCAGAAAAACATTTATTGCAGCTCACTGTTTGGCGGCGACTACCAATCGCCGGTCAACCCGGACGACTATGTAGATGGCCGGTTGTGGTTGATGAATGGCAACCCTGTCACGCCAGATACTGCGTTACTGGTTTACCGCCTGGTGGAGGGTGAGCGAGGCGCGTTTGCCTCGATCGACAGCTACCACCTCACCAATGCCTTGCGCCTGATCAGTCGTTACGCCCACCTGATCTTGCAAGTCGGGCCCAATTGGCTGGATGCCGACGGCAAAGTGCATAACGACGCAGTGCCCGTGTTTGCCGTAGCCCATCATCACCTTGCATCCGCGCGCTATCACTACAGCGTCGAGGCCGGGATGCCTGCCGGAGAAACCTGGCGTTATATGCAGGCCCGCTATCCGGCGGTGTTCAGCCTGGTGGCGTTCTTTGGTGTGCTGGCTGGCATCCTCGCCCATTGGCTGCAAAAACGCTCGTCGGCACCCACCCACGAACTGCAACGTGCATTAAGCGCCAACGAATTTATCCCGTATTTCCAACCCGTGGTGCGCGGTGATACGCGTCAGTGGGCCGGTTGCGAAGTGCTGATGCGCTGGAAACATCCCAAAGAGGGGCTGGTGCGGCCAGATTTGTTTATTCCCCTGGCCGAAGACTCCGGCCTCATCGTGCCGATGACCCGCGCCCTGCTGCGCCAGACCGCCGTGCAACTGGCGCCCCATGCCGAACGCTTCAACCCCGGGTTTCATATTGGCGTGAACATTACCGCGCGGCATTGCCAGGACCTTGAACTGGTGAACGATTGCCAGGAGTTTCTCGCGGCCTTCCCGCCCGGCCAGGTCACCCTGGTACTGGAGCTGACCGAACGCGAACTGATCGAGCCCACCGAGACCACCCGGAGCCTGTTTGACGCCCTGCATCAGTTGGGGGTGATGATCGCGATCGATGACTTCGGCACCGGCCATTCCAGCCTCGGTTACTTGCGCAACTTCAATGTCGACTACTTGAAGATTGATCAGAGCTTTGTCGCCATGATTGGGGTGGATGCACTGTCACGGCATATTCTGGACAGCATCATAGAACTGTCAGCCAAGCTTGACCTTGGCATTGTTGCCGAAGGCGTGGAAACAGCAGAACAGTGTGAATACCTCGTCGCCCAAGGTGTGGATTTCTTACAAGGTTACCTGTTCGGCAAGCCGCTACCCTGCGATGAGTTCATTAAATCGTTAGGCAGCCGATGAAAGATTGTTATTTGGACAGAAGACATGATTTACTCCAGAGGGATTAACTACTACAATTTTTCTGCCTGTGCAGAACTCGCAGAAGGGTCTTCTTCGTTGACGTCGTGTTAACGTTCCTGGCTTATAGCTTTGTCTGCAGTTGATATCAGCCACTACACTATTGGAGTACAGATTTTGTCCAGACTCGCCGAATTTCGCGCAGCAGAAAAAGCCCTTCAAGAGCAGCTGGCCCAGCTGGAATCCTTGAAGAACGACGCAGGCTTGAAGAAAGAAATCGAATTCGAAGAAAAGCTCAAAAAGCTGATGGACAGCTACGGCAAAAGTCTGCGCGATATCATCGCCATTCTTGATCCAGCCCCGCGCAAGGCGGGTGCAACCATCGCCGCAGCGCCAAAGCAGCGCCGTGCACGGGTCGTCAAGGTTTACCACAACCCGCATACCGGTGAACTGATCGAGACCAAAGGCGGCAACCACCGCGGCCTGAAAGCGTGGAAAGAAGAGTACGGCGCTGCCACAGTAGATTCCTGGCTGCGCGGCTAATCACCCCACACTAAAAAAGCCCCGCACATGCGGGGCTTTTTTGCAGTTGACGGTTCGAAATCGAACTTAACCAGCCGTTCATTTTGTTCAAAACCACTAAAATGGGCCGATTCAAAGTTTCAGGCTGTTACGCACCGAACTGACTTCGTCCTTGCTCGCCTCGTAGGCTTGCGCCTGGCCCGCGTAAGAAAATACATAGGCCTTATCTGTATCCACCGCGCCGACTAATGTTTGTGACAACACGTGCCGTCCGTTTTCGGTTATCACGCAAGTAGTCTCCAACGCTTCAAGGCGACTCAGTGTCGTAGGATGCATCTTGCTGCACACGCTTTGATAACCGCCCCGGGCGAAATCTTTCTGAATCGATTTGCGCATCTCCAGTAACACGCTTGGAAGATTAACTTTATGCCCGGGCTCAATTGGCGTGCCGGTCAACTCCATGACCATCAGGGTTGCGCCGTTTTCATCATTTTTGATCGCGCGCTGGCGAGACACTGTTTGAGCCTTCGCGGGGACTTCGTCGTCAGGTATGACTTCTTCGACCTGCCAGCCGCTGGGCCAATGAATCTCCGGGTCGGCCGCCAATACGAACGAACTCCCCAGCATCAGGCACAACGTACTCAACAGCGATTTACGAAACTCGATCATTATGAAAAACGCCCAGGGTTCAAGCCGCAAAGT
Source organism: Pseudomonas synxantha BG33R (assembly GCF_000263715.2). Lineage (NCBI taxonomy): Bacteria > Pseudomonadati > Pseudomonadota > Gammaproteobacteria > Pseudomonadales > Pseudomonadaceae > Pseudomonas > Pseudomonas synxantha. The sequence continues at coordinate 3,096,808 of NZ_CM001514.1, read as the reverse complement.
TTGCGGCCCCAGACCCGCCGCTCGCAAGGGCCGCGTGCGTTTTTTCATTTGGCGCGGCAGGTAGCCCTTGCGTATCATGAGCCGGCAGCACGGATGCTTGCCGCACGCCAAGGGACCGCTTTGCCCCATTTTTCTGGAGGGCCCATGAGCCTGCACGAACTGAACACCTTCCCGGGCGTCACTGCCCAGCCTGACACCGCCACTGCAAACTTTGTGTTTAACCACACCATGTTGCGGGTCAAGGACATCACCAAATCGCTGGACTTCTACACGCGCGTGCTGGGTTTCTCCCTGGTTGAAAAGCGCGACTTCCCGGAAGCCGAATTCAGCCTGTATTTCCTCGCCCTGGTGGACAAGGCCCAAATCCCGGCCGACGCCGCCGAGCGCACCCAGTGGATGAAATCGATTCCGGGCATCCTTGAGCTGACCCATAACCACGGTACCGAAAACGACGCCGACTTTGCCTATCACAACGGCAATACCGACCCGCGTGGCTTTGGCCATATCTGTATTTCGGTACCGGATATCGTCGCTGCGTGCGAGCGTTTCGAAGCGCTGGGCTGCGATTTCCAGAAGCGCCTGACGGATGGCCGCATGAAGAGCCTGGCCTTCATAAAGGACCCGGATGGTTACTGGGTCGAGATCATCCAGCCGGCGCCGATGTAACACGCGGCGCGTCTCGCGCAGTACGCAGGAATAAAAAAGCCCCATGATTGCTCATGGGGCTTTTTTGGTTTTTCGCGTGTCACTTATGCCGGGGCTGATGTGCGAATCAAGTGATCGAATGCACTCAGGGAGGCCTTGGCACCCTCGCCCACCGCAATGACGATCTGCTTGTAGGGCACGGTAGTGACGTCACCGGCCGCAAATACACCCGGCAGTGAAGTCTCGCCACGGGCATCCACGATGATCTCGCCGCGAGGCGTCAACTCCACCGTGCCTTTGAGCCAGTCGGTGTTGGGCAACAAACCGATCTGCACGAAGATACCTTCCAGGTCGATAGTCTTGAACTCACCACTGTCGCGATCCTTGTAGGCAAGGCCGGTGACTTTCTGGCCATCGCCTTTGACTTCGCTGGTCAGCGCGCTGGTAATCACATCCACGTTCGGCAAACTGTAAAGCTTGCGTTGCAGCACCGCATCGGCGCGCAACTTGCTGTCAAACTCAAGCAGCGTGACATGGTTGACGATCCCGGCCAGATCAATAGCCGCTTCCACACCGGAGTTACCGCCGCCGATCACCGCAACGCGCTTGCCCTTGAACAGCGGCCCATCGCAGTGCGGGCAGAAGCACACGCCCTTGGCCTTGTATTCCTGCTCGCCCGGCACACCCATCTCTCTCCAGCGGGCGCCAGTGGCCAGGATAACGGTCTTGGACTTGAGGGTCGCACCGCTTTCGAAGCGAATCTCATGCAACTCACCGGCATTTTTCGCCGGCACCAGGCTGCTGGCGCGTTGCAGGTTCATGATGTCCACGTCGTACTGACGCACATGCGCTTCCAGCGCAATGGCCAGTTTCGGCCCTTCGGTTTCCTGTACCGAGATAAAGTTCTCGATGGACATGGTGTCCAGCACCTGGCCACCAAAACGTTCAGCCGCTACACCGGTACGGATACCTTTACGGGCTGCGTAGATGGCCGCCGAGGAACCGGCTGGGCCGCCGCCGACAACCAATACATCGAACGCCTCTTTGGCACTGATTTTCTCGGCGGCTTTTTCGAGACCGCTAGTGTCGAGCTTGGCAAGAATTTCTTCCAGGCCCATGCGGCCCTGGCCGAAGTTCACCCCATTCAAGTAGACACTGGGCACCGCCATGACCTGGCGCTCGTCGACTTCGGCCTGGAACAGCGCGCCGTCGATGGCCACGTGACGGATATTGGGGTTCAGCACCGCCATCAGGTTCAGGGCCTGGACCACGTCCGGGCAGTTCTGGCACGACAGCGAGAAGTATGTCTCGAAGCTGAACTCGCCTTTAAGGGCGCGGATCTGTTCAATCACTTCGACACTGGCCTTCGACGGGTGGCCACCGACTTGCAACAGAGCCAGCACCAGCGAAGTGAATTCATGGCCCATGGGGATGCCGGCGAAACGCAGGTTGATATCGGCACCCGGGCGGTTGATGGAGAACGATGGCCTGCGCGCATCATCACCATCGGTTTTCAAGGTAATCAACGTCGTCAGGCTGACAACGTCCTGCAAAAGAGCGAGCATTTCCTGGGATTTCGCGCCGTCGTCGAGGGAGGCGACGATCTCGATCGGCTGGGTGACCCGTTCCAGGTATGACTTCAACTGAGCTTTAAGATTGGCGTCCAACATACGGGCGATTTCCTGTTCATTCGGTTTATTGCAGACAAAAAAACGCCCGAGCGAATCTCGCCCGGGCGTTTCGAGGGCGGATGCAGCTTACTGAGGTGCGGATTCCCGCCCTTGATACGTCTTCACAGACTTAGATCTTGCCGACCAGGTCCAGGGACGGAGCCAAGGTAGCCTCGCCTTCTTTCCACTTGGCTGGGCACACTTCGCCTGGGTGGGCAGCGACGTATTGAGCAGCCTTGATCTTGCGCAGCAGCTCGGAAGCATCACGGCCAACACCACCGTCGTTCAGTTCGACGATCTTGATCTGACCTTCCGGGTTGATCACGAAAGTACCGCGATCAGCCAGGCCAGCTTCTTCGATCAGCACGTCAAAGTTGCGGGAGATGGTCAGGGTTGGGTCACCGATCATGGTGTACTGGATTTTGCCGATGGCTGGCGAAGTGTTGTGCCAGGCAGCGTGGGCAAAATGGGTGTCGGTGGACACGCTGTAGATTTCGACGCCCAGCTTCTGAAATTCGGCGTAGTTGTCAGCCAGGTCTTCCAGTTCGGTTGGGCAAACGAAGGTAAAGTCGGCTGGGTAGAAGAACACTACCGACCACTTGCCTTTCAGGTCAGCGTCGGTCACATCCAGGAAGCTGCCGTTTTTGAAAGCGGTGGCTTTAAACGGTTTTACTTGGCTGTTGATGATAGGCATCGTTGACTCTCCGTCAGGGGTTAAGAAGTTGATGAGATGAATCCTACCGACTCTTTCGGTCGATGGCCCATTGGCAAACCTGATGCTGACGATTGGCTTTCTCTATCAAGTGGCGGTATTAATAGAAGAAATTTCAAATCAGCGGCTGGGTCGCCAGGGTCATGCCGAGAAATGGCGTCGCTTCAACATAGCGCATGGCGGATTTCATGTCGTTCCACCCGACGTAATTCATCAGCGACTTCAAGTCCCAGCCACTGCGATGGGCCCAGGTGGCAAAGCCGCGCCGCAGGGAGTGGCTGGTGTATTGCTCGGCGGGGATGCCTGCGCGTTCCAGGGCTTGGCGCAATAATGGGATGACACTATTGGGATGCAGCCCCTCCTCGCCCAGGTTGCCCCACCGGTCGATGCCGCGAAAGACCGGGCCGCGAACCAGCGCCGAGGCGCTGAGCCAGTCGCTGTAAGCTTGCACCGGGCACAGGCGCAGCAGCGCCGGCGTCTGGTACGTCTTGCCCAGGTTTTCCCGATCGCCTTTGCTGCGCGGCAGGTACAGGCTGATCCCGGCGCCGGGCACAGCCTGGACGTGTTCAATACTTAATCGGCACAGCTCATCACTGCGAAACCCCCGCCAAAAGCCCAGCAGGATCAGCGCAGTATCACGCTTGGCGCGCAGCAAGCGGGGCGGGTCCTGGTTTTCGCGGGCCTGGCTTGCTTCAAGCGCCAGTGAAGTGACGACCTGCTCAAGATGCTGTAGCTGCAAAGGCTCAGCCTGCCGCTCGCGCGCTGGATGTACGGCACGAATCCCCTTGAGCACCTTGCGCACCACGGGCGCTTTCGTCGGATCGGCAAAGCCCTGGCTGGTGTGCCACTGCGCCAGTGCCGAAAGCCGCAGTTTCAAGGTGTTTACCGCCAACACTCCGGCGTGCGCCACCAGATAACGCGCCACGCTGTCGCTGGTGGCCGGCAGGAACCCTCCCCAACTCACTTCGAAGTGCTCGATCGCCGCACGGTAGCTGCGGCGCGTGTTATCGCGGGTCGCAGCGTTGATATATCGATCCAGGTCGCTCATGGGTGTCGTTTCGTACTGCTGTCAGGGGAAGTGGCGGTTAAAACCGTTATGACACGGGATAATACGCCAATATCCCATCTCTTAAATCATGAATCTCAACGAGCTTTTATACGTGTTATAGTACGTATATACATACCATGTACCACAGTACTAAATCGACGGAGACTCCATGGCTCGCGGCGGCATAAACAAAGCAGTAGTTCAGACGGCACGCCTGGCAATCCTTGCCCGCGGTGAAAACCCCAGCATCGACGCAGTACGGATCGAGATGGGTAATACCGGCTCGAAAACCACCATTCATCGCTATTTGAAAGAGTTGGACGAAAGTGAAACCCGGCTGACCATTACCGAGGCGCCGATTGACGACGAGCTCGGCGAGCTGGTCGCACGCCTGGCCCAGCGTTTGAAAGAGAAGGCTCAGGAGCCGATTGACTTGGCGCTGGCGCAATTTGAACAGCAGAAAACCGCCCTGCTCGCCCAGGTTGAGGCGCTTGAAGAGGCACACACTCAGCTCAAGCAGCAATTTGATATCCAGGCCGCAGCCCTGGCGGAAGAAAGCGCTGCGCTGCAAACCACCAGCACCAGCCTGCAAGCCGAGCAAACCCGTAACGCCGGGTTGAGCCAGGCGTGCAGTGATTACGAGTTGCGGATCAACGACAAAGACGAGCAGATTCGCTCACTGGAAGAGAAACACCTGCACGCACGCGACGCGCTTGAGCATTACCGCAACGCGATAAAAGAACAGCGCGAGCAAGAGCAGCGTCGCCATGAAGGCCAGCTGCAGCAGATTCAAGCCGAATTGCGTCAGGCTCAGCAAAGCGCACTCGTACGCCAGGATGAAATCACCCAACTGCATCGCGATAATGAACGCCTGCTGATTGAGCAGCGAGTAACCACCAAGGAACTGAACGCATTGCAGGATCAGAGCCGCAAAGATCAGGCCGCACAACTCAAGCTCAACGAGCATCTGAGCAAGATCGACAGCGAGCGCGCCCTGCTTCAGGAGCGCCTGCGGGTTGCAGCACTGGACAGTCAGGCACGCCAGGAGGCGCTACTTGAAAATCAGCAGCGCAACAAGGCACTGGAACTGGACCTGATCAAGGCCCAGGCCAGCATCGACGCGCTGCGCCTGGCCGCCGCCGTTGCAACGGCGCCAGAAACAGCACAACCATCCTGATCAATCGGCCACAGGCGTGCGCATGGTGACGAACTCTTCGGCCGCCGTCGGGTGCACGCCGATGGTCTCGTCAAAATGCTGTTTGGTCGCGCCCGCCTTGAGCGCGATCGCCAGCCCCTGCACGATTTCGCCTGCATCCGGACCGACCATATGGCAGCCCAAGACCTTGTCGGTGTCGGCATCGACCACCAGTTTCATCAGGGTCTTTTCCTGGCAGTCGGTCAAGGTCAGCTTCATCGGCCGGAAACGGCTTTCAAAGATCTGCACCTTGTGGCCTTGCTTGCGCGCGTCTTCTTCCGTCAGCCCGACGGTGCCGATATTCGGCAGGCTGAACACCGCCGTTGCGATGTTGGCGTAATCCACCGCACGGTACTGCTCCGGCTTGAACAGGCGCCGCGCCACAGCCATGCCTTCAGCCAGGGCAACCGGCGTCAGTTGCACCCGACCAATCACATCGCCAATGGCCAGGATCGATGGTTCGGCGGTCTGGTAAAGATCGTCCACCTCAACGAAGCCGCGCTCGTCCAACTTCACGCCGGTATTTTCCAGCCCCAGGTTGTCCAGCATCGGGCGGCGGCCGGTGGCATAGAACACACAGTCGGCTTCCAGCACGCGGCCATCTTTCAAGGTGGCCTTGAGGCTGCCATCGGCTTGCTTGTCGATACGCTCGATATCGGCATTGAACTGCAGGTCCAGCCCGCGCTTGGTCAGTTCTTCCTTCAGATGGGTGCGCACCGAACCGTCGAAGCCGCGCAAGAACAGGTCGCCACGATACAGCAAGGTGGTGTTGGCACCCAAACCATGGAAAATTCCGGCGAATTCCACTGCAATGTAACCACCACCCACCACCAGTACGCGCTTGGGTAGCTCTTTAAGAAAGAACGCCTCATTGGAACCGATCGCGTGTTCACGCCCTGGAATTTCCGGGATCTGCGGCCAGCCGCCGGTAGCGATCAGGATGTACCTGGCAGTAAAGCGCTCGCCGTTGATCTCTACCTGATGCGCATCTACCAGACGCGCATGACCTTCATGCAGGGTCACCCCGCTGTTGACCAGCAGGTTGCGATAGATGCCATTAAGACGGTTGATCTCGCGATCCTTGTTGGCAATCAGGGTTGCCCAGTCAAAGTTCGCTTCGCCCAATGACCAACCAAAGCCACTGGCTTGCTCGAAGTCTTCGGCAAAATGCGCGCCGTACACCAACAGCTTTTTCGGCACGCAGCCGACGTTCACACAGGTGCCGCCCAGATAGCGGCTTTCCGCAACAGCCACCTTGGCACCGAAGCCTGCGGCAAAGCGCGCCGCACGAACACCGCCGGAACCGGCGCCAATTACATACAGATCAAAATCGTAGGCCATTTCACTCTCCTCGGCAGAACACCAGCATACCGACTTACATGGGGCTGAAAAACGAAAAAGCCACCCGAAGGTGGCTTTCTCTTGAAACAGTGCGGCAAGTGTAAATCAGTAGGCCTTGCCAGTCTTGTAGAAGTGCTCGTAGCAGAAGTTGGTTGCTTCGATGTAGCCTTCGGCGCCACCGCAGTCAAAACGCTGCCCTTTGAACTTGTAGGCAATTACGCAACCGTCTTTGGCTTGCTTCAACAGCGCATCGGTGATCTGGATTTCGCCACCCTTGCCCGGCTCGGTTTCTTCGATCAGTTTGAAGATGTCCGGGGTGAGGATGTAACGACCGATGATCGCCAGGTTCGACGGAGCATCTTCCGGCGCTGGCTTCTCGACCATGTCACGCACGCGGATCAAGCCATCGCCAATATCGTCGCCGGCGATAACACCGTACTTGTTGGTTTCGGTTGGGTTGACTTCCATCACCGCAACGATGGTGCAGCGGTATTTCTGGTAGAGCTTGACCATCTGGGTCAGCACACCATCACCTTCCAGGTTCACACACAGGTCATCCGCCAGAACCACGGCAAACGGTTCGTCACCGATCAGCGGGCGACCGGTAAGGATAGCGTGGCCGAGGCCTTTCATCTGAGTCTGACGGGTGTAGGAGAACGAGCACTCGTCAAGCAGTTTGCGAATACCGACCAGGTATTTTTCCTTGTCGGTGCCTTTGATCTGGTTTTCCAGCTCATAGCTGATGTCGAAGTGGTCTTCCAGGGCGCGTTTGCCGCGGCCGGTAACGATGGAGATCTCGTTCAGGCCGGCATCCAGGGCTTCTTCCACGCCGTACTGAATCAGTGGCTTGTTCACCACCGGCAGCATCTCTTTGGGCATGGCTTTGGTCGCTGGCAAGAAGCGAGTGCCGTAACCGGCTGCTGGGAACAAGCATTTCTTGATCATATGAGTCCTTACAAAGGGCTGTGCGTACGGAATTCGGCGCAGTCTAATCAGGCCGCAGTCACCTTACAATGGCTCCTGCTGGCGTTGCGATGTCATCATAGAGAAAAAATGGCGCAGTAAGTTCCGCTGATCCTGCAAAGGGCTTCATCAACGGTCAGGCAGAACGCACCCTGCTTATAACATCTGCAATTGTTTTAGCACGCTTTTCGCCTGCCAGCACGGACCTGCAACAACGTGCGCGCTACCCCAGGCTTTTGGCGGTATCATGGGCGCCTTGTACCAGACCATGAGATTCCCAATAGATGTCAGAACCCAAAGGTGTAAACGGCTACCTGATCACCCAGCGTGCAGACGGCTGGCACTTGATCAATTTTCACGGCGACAGCGTTGCTGGAGCATTCGCGACCGAAAGCCAAGCCATTGCAGTAGCCGAGGTGTTTGTGGATGAAGCAGGCCACGCGTCGAGCAAGCGTCCGAAAAACAAGTAAGCCTCGCCACACCGCCACAAAAAAGCCCCGGTCGACGGGGCTTTTTTGTGGACGTCTGTTTTTGTCGGCGCCCTGCGACCTCTGCGCCCCCGACACTTAGTTGTTTCGCCTGGTAAACGACTATTGTTTTTCAATTCGCGTAATCCCATTCTTACATCCAAAACCCCAACTAAAGCATTCTCATTTGGCGGCATGTAGTCCAACTCTTACAGTCAAAATAAAACTTTTGGCAAATTGCCATATCCTTCCTATATATCACTACACGTTACGGCTACACCACTAAACGAATGCGCCGACTTACTTCAACAGTGCAAAGCCACACAATCATTTCCGCCTCAAACGTGCCGCCTGATTGCAATGCAATTAATTGGAAAACCTGATTATCAGAAGGCCGACTCGGCTGACGACATCGGGATTTACCGGGCGCCACTTTTGCGGTGAAACCGTCAGTCCCAGACCCAATAGCGGCGGGACTTTTCAATGACATTTTTATGTGGGCGTCTGCAAATGAAAACTAAGTTTAAAACTGCGCTGTTTACCCTTGGGCTGTTCGCCGGCTCGATCTCAGGAGCTCATGCCGCAGATGGAACAGTCACCTTCCTCGGATCGGTCCACTCGGGTGCTTGCTCCATTAAGCCTGAATCCATCGACCAGACCGTTAACCTCGGCGCCATCGCAAAGCATCAATTGCAGGCCGGCGGCAAGTCGGAAGCCCGAAGCGTGAAAATCGAACTGGAGGGCTGCGACCTGACGAACCTTACCGATAACACGGTAACCACCACCTTCACTGCCGCCCCCTCAAACGATGTCCCAGGTGCAATCGGTACCGTCGGTGGTGCAGGCCTCATCGGCATCATGATGACCCACGGCGGCAAACCCGTTGAGCTGGGCGTCGCGACAACCCCGCAAGCCATTTCCACGGGTGATAACACCCTGGAATTCGGTGCCTACGTTCAAGGCGCGGCTACCGGCGACATCGTCCCCGGTGATTTCAGCGCCGTCACCAACTTCACCTTGGCCTATCAGTAAGTTGTTCCCCCCGCCACCTGAGGGTGACGGGGGGACGGGTGGGAGATACCGGTGAAAACATTCTTGAACCTCGTAGTCACCTCCTCGTTGACGATGTTCATCAGTCCTTGGAGTTTCGCCCAGCCACCTGCTCAGGGCGAAGGCATTGTCACGCTGGGTGGCGTGATCGTCGACTCCGCATGCGGGCTGGAACTGGTCAGTGCCGATCAGTCCATCGAGATGACACCCGAGCCCATAGGCAGGCTATTGCGCAATGCATTGGGCGAGCCACACCCCTTCGAATTACGCCTGGTCAATTGCTCCTTGACGCGCCCGGACCCGTCGCGGCCCGGGGCCACGCTGCCTGATTGGGAGCATCTGCGGGTGACCTTCGACGGCCCTCGCGACAGGGACGGCCGCTCCTTTGCCGCCTTTGGAGACTCACAGGGGGCTGCCTTTCATATCTGGGATTCGGCTGGCCAAGAGAGTGTGCCGGGCGAGCCCATGGCTCCGCACCCCCTGGCTGAAGGTGACATGACACTGCACTACACGCTTCGGCTGGTCGGCAACGGGCTGCCACTGGCACCGGGGGCTCACCGGGTCGCAGTGCGGTTCAGGTTGGAATACTTTTGAACATTGATGGGTTGCTTTCATGCTGAATACGTCGAAGATCAAAAATACGCTTCGCCCCAGCCTGGTAGGCGGGCTGATGTCGCTGGCCGGAACCGCGTTGGGCGCCGGGGATATCGAATTCAATACCGACGTGCTTGATTTGAATGATCGCACCAATATTGATTTGTCCCGCTTCGCCCGTAGCGGTTTCATTCTGCCCGGCACCTACACGATGCTTGTGCAGATCAATGGCCAGCCTGTTTCCGAGCAAACGGTGGCTTTCTACCCTCCCGAGCATGATCCCAAGGGCAGCCAGGCATGCTTGTCCCCTGGCCTGGTGGAACTGTTGGGGCTGAAGGCGTCGGATGCTACCAAACTCATCGCGTGGAAAAACGGCGAGTGCCTGGATACCCAAGGCCTGCCAGGCACAGAGGTGAGTGCTGACCTGGCCACCTCCACGCTGAACATCAACCTGCCCCATGCCTACCTTGAATACAGCGCCCTCAACTGGGATCCACCCGCGCGCTGGGATGAGGGAGTGCCAGGATTACTGGTTGACTACAACCTGACGGCACAGTCCAACGCCCAGAAAAACCAAAGTACACGCAATCACCTGAGCGGTAACGGAACCCTGGGGGCCAATGCCGGGGCCTGGCGCCTGCGTGCCGATTGGCAGGGACGCGTCGACAGCGCGAGGGACCGATCCGCCGGGGAGCAGAAGCTGGAGTGGAGCCGCTACTACGCTTACCGTGCCATTCCTTCGCTGAAGGCCCGATTGGTGGTCGGCGAGAACTACCTTTACTCGGACCTGTTCGACAGCTTCCGTTTTACCGGTGCCGCGCTGAATTCGGACGAAAGCCAACTGCCACCGAACTTGCGCGGCTATGCGCCGGAGGTTGTCGGGGTTGCCAAGACAAACGCCAGGGTCGTCGTCAGCCAGCAAGGCCGCGTGCTGTATGAAGCCCTGGTGGCGGCCGGCCCCTTTCGCATTCAGGACCTCAACGACGCCGTCACGGGTACGCTGGATGTGCGTGTGGAAGAGCAGGACGGCTCGGTGCAAACCTTCAAGCTCAACACCGCCGGTGTTCCTTACCTGACGCGCCCCGGGCAAATCCGCTACAAACTCGCGACCGGACGGCCTTCCGATCTTCAATACGGGGCTGACGGTGACTTTTTCGGCACCGGCGAATTCTCCTGGGGGATCAGCAACGGCTGGTCGTTGTTCGGCGGCGCCATTACCGATAACAACTACCATGCGGCCACTGTCGGTGCAGGTCGTGACTTGCTGGTGTTAGGAGCATTATCCCTGGATGTGACCCAGTCCCATGCGAACGTGTGGAATCAGACCCTCTCGGGTAAATCCTATCGCCTGCAATACTCCAAGAACTTCGAACAATACGACAGCCAAGTAACCTTCGCAGGTTATCGGTTTTCCGATAAGAACTTCTTAAGCATGAGCGAATACCTGGATGCTCGTCATTATGGAATGAACGGCGAACTCGCAGGGCGCGGAAAATACGACGAGTTGGGTCAATACGCTGGCGAATTCAAACCTATAGGGGGCAGTAAGGCGCTGTATACCGCCACGATCAACAAACAGTTTCGCGACCTGGGTGCCACGGTGTACGCCGGTTACAACAAACAAACTTACTGGTCGCGGCCGTCCAGCCAGCGTTGGAACTTGTCGGTGTCTCGCTACTTCAATGTCGGCACGGTCAAGAATCTGAGCCTGTCCCTGAATGTCTATCGCACCCAGGACTACAACTATAAGGATAACGGCATGGCGCTGACGGTCAGCCTGCCGCTGGGACGCAGTGGCACGTTATCGCTGGACGCAAATAGAACTGCAGGCAAGAGCGGCTTTTCAACGCGCTACAGCGATCGCCTGGATGAACGCAACAGCTACCAGCTCAGTGCGAGTGACAATTCCGCCAGCGGTTACCTGAGCCACATGGGTGATCAGGCTGACTTGACGCTGGCCGCCAGCCGTCAACAGGGCAACACCAGCCTGAGCATGTCGGCCCGCGGTGGCGGCACCCTCACGCCCCACGGCGCAGCACTGCATCGAACCAGCAGCATGGGCGGCACGCGTCTGATGGTCGATACCGGCGGTGTAGCCGATGTGCCAATGCGCGGTTACGGCACGCCGACGCGCAGCAACGCCTTTGGTAAAGCAGTGATTTCCGATTTGAGCAGCTACCAGCGTACGGCGGCCAGCGTGGATCTGGAGCGCCTGCCGAAAAACGTCGAAGCCACACAATCTGTCACGCAAGTGACGCTCACCGAAGGTGCCATCGGCTACCGATCCCTGGAAGTGATTTCCGGTGAGAAAGCCATGGCGGTACTGCGCCTGCCGGATGGCAGTACACCGCCCTTCGGCGCAACGGTTAAGAACGCCAAGCAGCAGGACACCGGCATTGTGAATGATGGCGGCAGTGTGTACCTCAGCGGCATCCAGGCGGGTGAGCAGATGTTCGTCACCTGGGGAGAAAGTTCGCGCTGCATTCTTACGCTGCCTTTGGATTTGCCGGCTGATGGCTTGACCCATGCCCTGCAACTGGATTGCCGAATGGTAGCCACTGATCAAACCTCGCCCGCGCCGTCCGAGCTGACCGGCCAGCACACCGCCACGGAGAACACATCCTCATGATGCTCAATACACGCCTCACCCTCTCGTCCATCGCATTGCTGGCCTTCAGCCTGAGCCAAAGCGCCCACGCCGCGATTGCCCTGGACCGTACACGCGTGATCTTTGACGGAGGCAAGGACGCCACCAGCGTGAATATCACCAACAACAACACGCAGTTGCCGTACCTGGCCCAAGGATGGATTGAGGATGAACAGGGTCAGAAAATCACCGCGCCCTTGATCGTGCTGCCACCGGTGCAGCGTGTGGAGCCCGGCAAACAAAGCCAGGTAAAGGTCCAGGCTCTGCCCGCGGCCAAATCCTTGCCGCAGGATCGGGAGACGGTCTACTACTTCAACCTGCGGGAAATTCCGCCGCGCAGCGACAAGGCCAACACGCTGCAAATCGCGCTGCAAACCCGGATCAAATTGTTCTATCGACCGCAAGCCATCACACCGACCCAGCAAGATCTGTCCAACCCCTGGCAGGAAAAGCTGACCCTTTCACGGCAGGGCGAACATTACCAGGTGAACAACCCAACGCCGTATTTCGTGACCCTGGTGGATGCACGCAGCACCAAGGATGGCAAGACCGTGTCAGGTTTCGAACCGCTGATGGTGCCACCCAAAAGCTCGCTGACCCTGGGCCCGACCGCCAAGGCCCTCGGAACATCGCCTTATCTGGCCTACGTGAATGACTACGGCGGGCGGCCGCTGCTGGCGTTCACCTGCAGTGGCGAGACGTGCAAGGTGAACCTGCAAGCAGCCCCGCTCACACAGTAATACCGACCGGAGTCAGCCATGAAATCGCACTATGTGAAGGTCTTGGGCGGCCTGTTACTGGCCCTTGTCGGGAGCGCGCAGGCCCAGGATGGAGACGATATAGAAGGCATGAGCGGACGACTGAATATCTCCGGATCAATGCATGAAACCCCCTGCAACCTGGAGATGACGTCGGTGCATCAAACCATTGACTTGGGCGACGTCTCCACCAGCGAACTGCGTCGTCCTGGCGATCAGGCAAGGTCAGTGGCATTCCAGTTGCGCTTCACCGATTGCCACCGCACCGCCGGCAGCATCCGCAGTGAACGCACAGGCAATCTGACGTGGAGTGCCTTTCAACCGGTGCTGTCGGTCGCGTTCCTCGCTCCGGCCGATGCCGATGATCCACGCCTGGTCAAAGTGCAAGGCATTACCGGGATGGGCCTGCAATTAACGGATGTGCGTGGCCGGGATGTAAACCTGGGGCAGCGGGGAGAACCTTTGTTCCTGCCCCTGGGTGGCGCCACCCAGACCTGGAACGTTCGGCCCACACGCACCTCCGCACCGTTGACCAGCGGGGCATTCCGGGCCGTGGTGGATTTCAGGCTCAATTATGAGTAAGGGCAGAAAAATGGCGAAGTCAAACGGCTCGTGGGCCGTGTTTATAGGCGCTCTGATGTGGGCCGTCAGCGAGGCGGTTTTGGCCGAGACCAGCCTGACCATCCGTGCGGTGATCATTGCGCCGCCGCCGTGCGTCATCAACAGCGGCAGTACGCTCGATGTGCCATTCGGCAATGACCTGCTGACCTCAAGGATCGACGGAATCAACTACCGCCGTGGTGTGCCCTACACCGTTACCTGTAATGCGCCGTACAGCAACGCGCTGACACTGGAACTCAAGGGCACCGGGGCTGCGTTTGACAGTCGTGTGCTCGTGACCCGCAAGCCAGACCTTGGGGTGAAGCTGTTCGTCAATGGCACTGACTGGCCTTTGAACACGGCGGTGAACTTTACCTATCCCAATTTACCGGTGGTTCAGGCGGTACCGGTCAAGCGCGTCGGCAGTACGTTGACAGGCGGGGCCTTCGATGCGACCGCCACTCTGGTGGTGGATTACCAATGAAGTCGATTACCCATGAAGAGAAACGATCCATGACCTTTTGGCCGCAGAAAGCATTGCTCGCCTTGTGCGCCATCAGCCTTTGCAGCGGCGTGTCGGCCAACCTGACCTTCAGCGGAACACTGAACGAGCCCCCGCCCTGCACCATCGACGCCGGCAATACCATTGAAGTGGATTTTGGCGATGTCGGCGTAAAGCGCGTCGATGGAGTGAAATACCGCCAGAGCGTCGGCTACACCATCAACTGTGGCACCGACACGCTGCCTTGGGAGCTTAAGTTGAGCGTCAACGGTACCGCGACAACGTTTGACAGTTCGGCGGTACAGACCAGCGTACCGGCACTGGGTATCCGGGTTTTCCAGAACAACCAGCCATTTGTCCTGAACTCCCCGCTGGAAATCAGCCTGTCGTCGCCACCGGTATTGGAAGTGGTTCCGGTCAAACAACCTGGCGCAACCCTGACACCCGCCCGGTTTACCGCGGTGGCCACGTTGTTGGCCGAATACCAGTAGGAGTTGAGTCCATGGGATATAAACGCATCCACCCGGTCTGGGCCTGTGCCGCGCTGGTACTGAGCCTGGGCTTGATCGCCGAAGGTAACGCAGCGGACAACCTGAGTTTCAGAGGCAATCTGGTTGAAGAAGCCTGCACGATTCGTCCCGGCGACGAAGCCATTACCCTGGAACTCTGGGACCTGACCAGCAAGTACCTCTACCTCAACACCCGCTCACTCGGAAAGGTTTTCAAGCTGCACCTGGAGGACTGCGACACCACGGTTGGCAACACAGTCACGATCACGTTCGGCGGCAGGGAAAACCCCGAGCTCCCCGGATTGCTCGCGCTCGATGGCGGCAGCGGCGCCTCCGGCATTGCGGTGGGCCTGGAGACGCCGGCTAACAACCCCCTGCCACTTAATACCGTCAGCGACAGGCAGGTGTTGAGCGATGGCAATAATGTGATCGAGCTCAAGGCCTATGTGCAGGGCGAGCCGCGGGCTATCCAGGAGCAGACCATCGGACATGGTGCCTACACAGTGACGTCCACGTTCACGCTGGACTATCCGTAAACCTGCCTGGCAAATCCCCACTTTATCCGAGCTCGCGTTGACAGGCGGGCTGAACGCTCGCCGGGGTAGAGCTCGGACAAAGAATCAACGAGAGATCAAAATGAAACGACTACATGGCGCCATTGTGTTTCTTGCACTGCTTGGTATCACCATGAATGTGAAAGCAGCTCAATGCCGTGTGAACGGCGGGCCGTGGATACAAATAGACATCGGCGGAACCCTGAATTTGCAGGTCCCGGTAGACGTACGCCTAGGCTCGGATGCCACCCGCATTCTTCTTGAGGGGGCGAACCTGGAATGCCGATTCACGCCTTACCCCGGTTTCCCGCCTCATCTCACGGACTACTGGTCAACCGGTGTACAAGCCGGTGCCCCCTGGACGCCTGGGCCAAAGTTCGTCAACCAGGGTACGGGCCTACGGATAAACGGGACATTCCAGAACACCCCGGTCCCCTATGGTATTCGTGTGTCAACAATGCCCAATAACAGCCTGGGAGTTCCGATCAACGTAACCCCGTATATTTTGATACGCAACAATCCGACAAACCCTATCGACATTCGAATCGGAGACACCCTAGGGGTCTTGCGTCTCTACCAGACAAACAATTACAACGCCTACGGTACGGCGCTCGCACTGACTTATACCGCTGCCAACAACTTCTCCATCTCACCGTCAACCTGCACCATCAACAATAACAACCCGATCGAGATCAACTTTGGTGACGTCAATCAGCGGGCGATCGGCAGCGACCCCCTCACGAGCGCCATCCGCGTCAACCGCAGGCTCACCTATTCCTGCCCGGATGGCGGCATTACCACGCCCATCACCATTACCTACAAAGGGATACCGTCGTCGTTCGATAATCGGCTCCTGATGATGACCAATCCGAACGTGGGTACTGCCCTTGTACGAGGCGGATCCGCAGTGCCAGTCAATGGCTCGTTCCTGACCCGGATTACCAACAGCGTGGGCGGCGATGACGTGACGTTTTCCCTGGCTCGGCGCGCGGGATCCCTCCCCACCCCCGGGGCCACAAGCGGCAGCGGAGTGCTCGTGATGGGAGTGCCATGACACAGGTGCGAGGCTGAGGCACTCTGGAGTGAGCAGTCGAAGATCTTGTATCTGGGACTGCGCACCAGGTGGCAGTTCGCTATAATCCGCGCCAACGCCCCACGACAGTGTCAGCGCCCTCCACTTCTTCTCGATGATGACTTCTATGAACAAAATCCTGGCACTGACCGCAGTACTGGCACTGGCCGGTTGCACCACCACTTCAGACACCCTGCTGAAAAATGGCGAGCAAGGCTTGACCATCGACTGCTCGGGCGAGGCCAACTCATGGGCCAGTTGCTACGAGAAAGCCGACGCCTCCTGTGCCGGCACCGGTTACCGCATCGTCGGCACCAATGGCACCCCAGCCCTCAAGGAAAGCGACAAGACCCTGGGCCAGGACGTGGGCAACTTTAAAGGTCGCAGTGTGGTGGTCGTGTGCAAGTAAGCCGTTGCGCTATAGATGCACTTCGGCGAACTTGATCCCAAGGCCACGCAATATTTCAATCAGGTCATCCAGCCGCGGGAATGACTCGACCTCATCCTGATCGTCTACCAGGAAGTAGCTGCGACCGCCGCTTTTCTTGAAGAACACGATCCACTCGCCCAAGTCGGCGGGGTTCTGGATGACATGGGTCGCTGCAATCTGACCTTCGGCGTGGCGGGCTTTGACGATTTCTCGTTTCATAACAGGCTTTCCAGAAAGAACAAATGCCGCTCAATCCCAAGATTGGAGCGGCATCTTTGTAGTGAATGCCCGGCAGTTTAACGGATGCCCTGCCCTGGATGCATACCGCGCCTGCGCGGTGTTGGACTTTTTATCGGGTTCGTAGCTCAGGATGAGCCTCGGCCTCAGCCGGAAATGCACTCTTCCCCGGCTTTCTTCACGTCGCCCGGCCGGATCGGCACGTTGGACATGCTTTCATAGAGCTTGATGCTGCTACCACTGGAGCGGTCTTCGATTTCGAAGATCGCAGAAGGGTCCGCCGAAAACTTCTGCGGCACGATGACCTGGATACCGTCTTTATGGGGTTCGATCTGCGGCGGCCGACGGGTCGCCTCCAGTTTGCGCACAACACACGCCGCATATTCCTGCGGTTTCTTCCCTGAGATGACCACCAACGTTGGCGGGGTCTGCTTGATATCTGCAACCGAAGCACACCCAGCGATTGCCAAGGCCAGCACCAACACACTCCACTTCATACTAAAACCTCCGATAAAGACCCTACGACAGCGGGGATGGTAAATTTCTCCCAGCAACGTAGGATTTATCTCTGATAACACGGTAAATAACTGTTTTTAATTGTCGAAGTCGTCGACGACGGCCCGATAATAAACGCGCTGGGGCTGATAAACTCCATCTTAACCTACGTATCGTTCTGATTTTTCAGAAAAGCCCTTCTGGAGACACCCGCATGAAATTCATTCACCAGCGTGAGCACCTCAACGAGGGAGACATTGTCGTTATCGAATGTTCACAGACCTGCAACATCCGCTTGATGAGCGATGCGAACTTTCGCAGCTTCAAAAATGGCGGACGCCATACCTACCACGGCGGTGCATTCGATAAATTCCCGGCCAAGATCACTGCACCCAGCACCGGCTTCTGGAACATCACCCTTGATGTGGTCACCCGTCGCGCCATCAGCGTGACCCGCAAGCCAGCGCTGTCCCACAAGATCCGCATCGTTCGTCGCACCAGCACCAAGCTGAGCTGAACCAGCAACTGACAGGAAAAAAGCAGTGACCCATACGACCAAATACGTCATCAAGTACAAGCTCAACGGCGAACGCCGCTTCGAATTTGCCCAGTTGACCGCCAACAGCGTCGAAGAAGCCAAGCAAGCCCTGGCGAAAATTCACGATGCCAGCGACATAATTACCGACATCACCGTGAGCAAGGCGCTGTAAGTCATGCCGGGCCCTACTGCCGATTTGTTCGCCGATGCTGCCCTGCAACAACCTGCCGGGCGCGAGCAGATCGGTGAAGAATCCTACGTTCTAAGGGGCTATGCCCTGCCCTGGATTGAGCGGTTGCTACCTGAGTTGCGGCGCGTGCTGGCCCAGTCCCCCTTTCGGCAAATGGTCACGCCCGGTGGCTTTACCATGTCGGCAGCGCTGAGCAGTTGCGGCGCACTGGGCTGGACCACCGATACCCGCGGCTACCGCTACAGCCCACTCGACCCGCGCAACCAGCAACCCTGGCCGGCCATGCCGGATGCGTTGCGCCAACTGGCCATGGCGGCGGCAACCGAGGCCGGCTTCCGCGACTTTCTGCCTGACGCCTGCCTGATCAACCGTTACGTGCCAGGGGCAAAGATGTCCCTGCACCAGGACAAGAACGAGCGCAGCTACAGCGCGCCGGTGGTCTCGGTGTCCCTTGGCCTGCCGGCGATTTTCCTGTTCGGCGGCCATGAGCGCAGTGACAAAACGCAAAAAGTCTCGCTGTTCCATGGCGATGTGGTGGTGTGGGGCGGGGTTGATCGCCTGCGCTTTCATGGGGTGATGCCGATCAAGGCCGGCGAGCATCCGGTCATGGGCGCGCAACGCATCAACCTGACCTTTCGCACCGCCGGCTAATTTGACCGCAAGCTTCGGAGTTTTACCGGTGGGCGACCCGCTTAATCTGCCCCTGAACCGTCTGGAGTGCAGGCCATGAACAACGAACACGATCCGCGCTGGGCCGCCATCATTGCCCGCGATGCCAAGGCAGATGCCCTGTTTGTCTATGGCGTGAAAACCACGGGCGTATATTGCCGCCCCAGCAGTGCTTCGCGTTTGCCACGCCCTGAGAATATCGAGTTCTTCGACACACCGGCCCAGGCCGAAGCCGCGGGTTATCGTGCCAGCAAACGCGCTGCGGGCGATCAGACGCAACTGGCGGCTTACCATGCGCAGTTAGTCGCCGACGCCTGCCGGCTGATCGAACAGGCTGAAACGCCCCCGAGCCTGGATGTACTGGCAGGCCAGGCCGGGTTGAGCCCGTTCCACTTCCATCGTGTGTTCAAAGCCGGCACCGGCTTGACCCCCAAGCGCTACGCCAGCGCCCTGCGCTCACGCAAGGTCCGCGATGGCCTCAAGGGGCAGCAGTCGGTGACAGACGCCCTGTATGACGCAGGCTTTAACGCCAACAGCCGTTTTTATGAAGCGGCTGACCAGCTACTCGGCATGAAACCCAAGGACTACAAAGGCGGAGGCGTCAATAACACCATTCGCTTTGCCGTCGGCCAATGCTCGCTGGGCGCAATTCTGGTGGCGCAGAGTCAGCGTGGCGTGTGTGCAATTTTGCTCGGGGATGATCCGGATAAGCTGGTGCACGATCTACAAGATCAGTTTCCCAAGGCCGAGTTGGTTGGCGCGGATCAGGATTTCGAACAACTGGTCGCCCAGGTGGTGGGCTTTGTCGAAGCCCCTGCCCTGGGCCTGGATCTGCCTCTGGACCTGCGCGGCACTGCCTTTCAGGAACGGGTATGGCAGGCATTGCGCGAAATCCCGGTAGGAAGTACCGCCAGCTATGCCCAGATAGCCGAGCACATCGGCGCGCCCACCGCCTTTCGCGCCGTGGCCCAGGCCTGTGGTGCCAACCACCTGGCGGTGGCGATTCCCTGTCATCGTGTGGTGCGCAGCAATGGTGAGCTTTCGGGGTACCGCTGGGGGGTGGAACGCAAACGTGAGTTGCTGAAGCGCGAAACCCCGCCTTCATAAAACGCCCTACTCGTCCAGTGAATAAAACAGAGTGGCCCGGCGCCAACGGCCCTGCTAAAACAGCGAAATGCCCTACTAACGCTGGAGACGCATCCCATGAGCACCTGGCCAGACCCCCGTATTCTCGACCTGCTGGGCATCGACGTGCCGATCATCCAGGCGCCAATGGCCGGCGCGACGACCACCGCCATGGTCATCGCTGCCCAACGCGCCGGGGCGCTGGGTTCCATGCCTGCCGCAGCGCTGAGTATCGAGCAACTGCGTGAAGCGGTCACGGTCATCCGCCAGGCCAGTACACGGCCGTTGAATCTGAACTTCTTCTGCCATCAGCCGCCTGTAGCTGATGAAGAGCGTGACCGCCATTGGAAGGATGTGCTGCAACCCTACTATCACGAACTTGGTGCCGATTTTGATGCGCCCACCCCCGTGTCCAATCGCGCACCGTTCGACGACGCGGCGTGCCAGTTGGTGGAACAACTGCGCCCGGAAGTCGTGAGCTTTCATTTTGGCCTGCCGGAACAGTCCTTGCTCGATCGGGTAAAAGCCACGGGCGCCAAAGTGCTGTCCTCGGCTACCACCGTTGAGGAAGCGATCTGGCTGGAAAAACACGGCTGCGACGCAATTATTGCCATGGGCATTGAAGCCGGTGGGCACCGTGGCCTATTCCTCAGCGATGACCTGAACAGCCAGATCGGGTTGATGGCACTGGTGCCGCAAATGGTCGACGCGGTCAGCGTGCCGGTGATTGCCGCAGGCGGCATCGGTGATGCGCGTGGCATCGTCGCGGCCCTTGCCCTGGGCGCCTCGGCAGTCCAGATCGGCACGGCGTACCTGTTCACGCCCGAAGCCAGCATCACCGCCTCTCACCACCACGCGCTGCGCCATGCCCTGGCCAGTGAGACGGCACTGACCAACCTCTTCACCGGCCGCCCGGCGCGGGGCATCGTCAACCGCGTGATGCGGGAGCTCGGCCCGATCAACCCGAGCGCCCCGGCATTCCCCAAAGCCGGTGGTGCGTTAATGCCGCTCAAGGCCAAGGATGAAGCAGGTTTCAGCAACCTGTGGGCGGGCCAGGCACTGGGGCTTGGCAAAGACCTGTCCACTTATGACCTGACGCGTCAATTGTCCGAGCAGGCGTTGACCCGACTCGCGCGCCACTGACATCAGCGGCAACTTTGCACTGTACCGGCAATGGCCAACCGCTATATATTCCCATACATAGCGGTAGAGCCTTCTACCTGAACGCCCCGTACAGCCCAAGGAGTCGCTTCACGATGAACCGTATCTCGCGCCTGGCCCCCCTGCTTGCCGTGTTCGTGCTGGGTTCGGCCCATGCCGATGAAGTACAGGTGGCCGTGGCCGCCAACTTCACCGCGCCGATCCAGGCAATTGCCGTCGACTTCGAGAAAGACACTGGCCATAAACTGGTCGCGGCTTACGGTGCTACCGGGCAGTTCTACACCCAGATCAAGAACGGCGCGCCGTTCGAGGTGTTCCTCAGCGCCGATGACACTACCCCGCAGAAGCTCGAAAGCGAAGGCCAGACGGTCAAGGGGTCGCGCTTTACCTACGCGGTCGGCACCCTTGCGCTGTGGTCGGCAACAGCAGGCTACGTGGACGCCAAAGGTGAAGTGCTCAAGCACAATCAATTCAAGCACCTGTCCATCGCCAACCCCAAAGCCGCGCCCTACGGGCTGGCGGCCACCCAGGTGCTGGCCAAGCAAGGCTTGACCGAGCAGGTCAAGGACAAGCTCGTCGAGGGCCAGAACATCACCCAGGCCTATCAGTTCGTATCCACCGGGAATGCCGAGCTGGGCTTTGTCGCCTTGTCGCAGATCTATAAAGACGGCAAAGTCACCAGCGGTTCGGCGTGGATTGTTCCGACATCGATGCATGACCCGATCAAACAGGACGCCGTGATCCTCAACAAAGGCAAGGACAGCGCCGCTGCCAAGGCGCTGGTTGAGTACCTGAAAGGCCCGAAAGCCGCTGCCATTATCAAATCCTACGGCTACGAGCTGTAAATGCCCCTGTCGAGTGCTGATTTTTCCGCGATCTGGTTGACCATCAAACTGGCGTCACTGACGACTGTGATCCTGTTGATCATCGGCACTCCGATAGCCCTGTGGCTGTCGCGCACCACCTCATGGTGGCGCGGCCCCGTCGGTGCAGTGGTCGCATTACCGTTGGTGCTGCCGCCAACGGTCATCGGTTTCTACTTGCTGTTGACCATGGGCCCCAACGGTTACTTCGGCCAGTTCACCCAATGGCTGGGCCTGGGCACGCTTACATTCAGTTTCGCCGGGCTGGTGATCGGCTCGGTGATCTATTCCATGCCGTTCGTGGTGCAGCCGTTGCAGAACGCCTTTTCCGCCATCGGCACACGCCCATTGGAAGTAGCCGCGACCTTGCGCGCCAATCCGTGGGACACGTTTTTTACAGTGATCCTGCCCCTGGCACGCCCGGGTTTTATCACCGCGTCAATCCTCGGCTTTGCCCATACCGTCGGCGAGTTCGGCGTGGTGTTGATGATCGGCGGCAATATCCCGGACAAGACCCGAGTAGTCTCGGTGCAAATATACGACCACGTCGAAGCCATGGAATATGCCCAGGCCCATTGGTTGGCCGGCGCCATGGTGGTGTTCGCGTTCCTCGTATTGCTGGCGCTCTATTCCAGCCGTAAAACCAGGATGGGCTGGAGCTGATCGCGATGATTGATATACGTCTGAACTTGAAATATTCCGCCTTCGCGCTGGACGTGGACCTGCAATTGCCGGGGCGTGGGGTGACCGCGTTATATGGGCAGTCCGGCTCCGGCAAGACCACTTGCCTGCGGTGTATAGCCGGTTTGGAGCGCGCCGAGGAGGGTTTTGTACAGATCAATGATGAGGTCTGGCAAGACAGCCGCAACGGGCTGTTCGTACCACCGCATAAACGCGCCTTGGGGTATGTATTCCAAGAGGCAAGCCTGTTTGCTCACCTGTCGGTGCGCGCCAATCTGGAATTCGGTCTCAAGCGTATTCCACGCCCGCAACGGCGTGTGGACATGGCTCAGGCCACCGAGCTGTTGGGCATCGGGCACTTGCTTGAGCGTCACCCGCAACACTTGTCCGGCGGCGAGCGCCAGCGCATCGGCATCGCCCGCGCCTTGCTCACCAGCCCCAAGTTGTTATTGATGGATGAACCGCTGGCGGCCTTGGACAGCCAGCGCAAAAGCGAAATATTGCCCTACCTGGAACGCCTGCACGACGAGCTGGATATCCCGGTGCTCTACGTCAGCCATGCCCAGGACGAAGTCGCCCGGCTGGCCGACCATATCGTCCTGCTCAGCGACGGCAAGGCCCTGGCCAGCGGCCCCATCGGCGAAACCCTGGCGCGTCTCGATTTGCCCCTGGCCCTGGGCGACGATGCCGGCGTGGTGATCGCCGGCAGCGTCATTGCCTACGACGCGCACTATCAGTTGCTCACCCTGCAACTGCCTGACTGCCGATTGCAGATTCGCGTGGCCCATGCGCCGGTGGCGGTGGGTAAACCGTTGCGGGTCAAGATCCAGGCACGGGATGTGAGCCTCAACCTGCAAGCGGACGAACACAGCAGCATCCTCAATCGTTTGCCCGTAACGGTCATCCAGGACATGGGGGCGGATAACAGCGCCCATGTTCTGGTACGCCTGGATGCCGGCGGCACACCATTGCTGGCACGTATCACACGTTTCTCCCGCGACCAGCTGCAACTGCATCCGGGCCAGGTGCTGTGGGCGCAAATCAAGGCGGTGGCGGTGCTGGCTTAAGCAATTGGCACGACCGCAAAACGCTGCGGTCAATCAGACATACCGGCCTGATTTGTTGCCAAGGAACCCGCACCATGCCCGACTCTTCGTTGCCCGCCGACCTGCCCCGTGACCTGCATTATGTGGATGACACCCAGCCTGGAATCCGCCGTAAAAAGCTGCGGGGCAAGTTTCAATACCTGGACGCAAAAGGCCAGCGCATTACCGATGCTGATGAAATCAAACGTCTGAACGCGCTGGCGGTACCGCCCGCCTACACCGATGTGTGGATCTGCGCCGACCCGCGCGGCCATCTGCAAGCCACCGGCCGCGACGCCCGTGGCCGTAAGCAATACCGTTACCACCCACGCTGGCGCGAAGTGCGTGACAGCGACAAGTATTCGCGGTTGCAGGCATTCGGCAGCGCCTTGCCAAAATTGCGCAAACAGCTGGAAGCCCAAATCGCCGAGCCCGGCTTTACCCGCGAAAAGGTGCTGGCCACGGTGGTGACGTTGCTGGACGCCACGCTGATCCGCGTCGGCAATACCCAATACGCCCGCGAGAATAAATCCTACGGCCTGACCACCCTGCGCAATCGCCACGTGGACATCAAGGGCAGCGAAATCCAGTTTCAGTTTCGCGGCAAAAGCGGTGTCGAGCACCAAGTGAGCGTCAAGGACCGACGCCTGGCCCGCGTGGTCAAGCGCTGCATGGAATTGCCCGGGCAGAACCTGTTCCAGTACCTGGACGAAGACGGTGAACGCCACACCGTCAGTTCCCATGACGTCAACGCTTACCTGCACGAACTCACCGGCGAAGACTTCACCGCCAAGGACTACCGCACCTGGGCGGGCACGGCGATGGCATTGGCGGTGTTGCGCGAGTTGGCGTGGCAGCCGGAGTCAGACGCCAAGCGGCACGTGGTAGGAATGGTCAAGGACGTGGCCAGGCAGTTGGGCAACACGCCCGCCGTGTGCCGCAAGTGCTACATCCACCCCGCGGTGCTTGAGCATTTCAGCCTCGGTGAACTGTCGAAACTGCCCAAGCCACGAGTGCGCAAGGGTCTGAAAGCCGAGGAAGTCGCCCTGGCGATGTTCCTGGAGAAGCTGGCCGAAGACTTGCCGCACAAAGCCAAGGTGGGGTAGCCTTTGCGCCCCTTCTGATTTACGGGACGAGCGCCGACGTGAACAACTAAGCCTTCCAGAATGTATCCGCAACGAGCCGCCTGGCGCGCTTGTTGGCCTGTTCGACATTTTTTTGGAGGTGCTGATGACTGACGTCAACCGGCTGCCCGTTCTTGTTTCCCTGCAACATGTGTCTTTCCAGTTCGCCAATGGCGAAACCTTGCTGGAGGACGTGAACCTGTCCATTGATTGCACCCACACCGGCATCGTCGGGCGCAATGGCCGTGGCAAAAGTATCCTGGCGAAGTTGATGGCCGGCATCCTGCAACCGTCTTCAGGCACATTGAAAAGACCACTCAGCCTGATCTATGTGCCCCAGGCGTTGACGATTCAAGCGGGAGAAACTGTCGCCCATATCACTGGCACCGCCCCTGCGCTGGCCGCCCTGGAGCGTATGGCGCGCGGCGACGGCCGCCTGGGCGATCTGGAACTGATCGATGATCGCTGGGACCTCGCAGAGCGCCTGCGCCTGGCATTGGATGCCGCAGGCTTGCCAACACTTGCCACCGACACTCAAGCCGACCGACTCAGCGGCGGCCAACTGGCCAGGGTCGCGCTGATCGGAGCGCTGTTGGCGGCGCCGCAGTTGTTGATTCTGGACGAACCCAGCAACCACCTCGACAGCGCCGGGCGCGAGTGGCTGTTGCGAGAACTGGCTGATTGGCGCGGCGGCCTGGTGGTGGTCAGTCATGACCGCCAATTACTCGACACCATGGCGCGCATCATCGAATTATCGCCCCTTGGCGTTCAGGTGTATGGCGGCAACTACGCTGCCTATCGACAGCAACGCGATACCCAACAGCACGCCGCTATCGCCGCATGGGAACATGCGCGCCAGGAACGTAGCCGTGAGCGTCGGCGCTTGCAAAAAGACCATGACAACCTCCAGCGTCATGCTGCGCGCTCACGCAAGCAGGCCGAGACCGCCAACGTCGACCGTTTTACCAAAGCCCGCTGGAAAAGCGCTGCCAAGGAAGTCGTCAGCACGGTGCGCAGTGCCCACCACGATCACAAACAGCAACTCGACGCCCAGGTACGCCAAGCCTACGCGCGCGTAGTGGATGAGACGCCGACCCTGCTCGCCTTGCCAGGCTCGGCAGTACCCAACGGCCGGCAGGTCCTGACGCTGGAACATGCGCAATTGCCCTGGCTCGACCCCAAGGCGTCGGGCACCTACCTGACGATCAGCCTGTCGGGGGCCGCACGCGTTGCCGTACGCGGGCCGAACGGTTGCGGTAAATCCACCCTGCTCAAATTACTTGCAGGCCAGTGGCAGGCGGTCAGTGGCGAGTGCACAGTGGCGGTGCCCAGCGCTTATATCGATCAGCAGCTGGCGTTGCTGGATGACCGGTGCAGCATTGTCGAGCAGCTCAACCTGCTCGACACGCCGTTGGCCGAAGCCGAACTGCGCACGCGCCTGGCGCTGCTGCAGCTGGATGCTTCGCGGGTCACGCGGCCGACCGGGCAACTCAGCGGTGGCGAGCGCTTGAAAGCCGCCATGGCCGTTGCCTTGTGGCGTGATACACCGGCGCAATTGTTGCTCCTGGATGAACCCACCAACCACTTGGACCTGGAGTCGGTGCTTGCCTTTGAGCAGGCCTTGAAGGGATTTACCGGCGCGATGCTGGCCGTGTCACACGACCCTGCATTCTTGCAGGCGATCGAGCCGACTCATCATCTGACCTGGCACCCCACAGGCTGGCAACTGGAACGTGCCTGAGGTCATTGCGCATACACGCAAAGCGTCCTACGGTAGTGGCCGAATAATCTCATCGTGGAAACCAGCCCCATGCTGCCTTCGTCCCGCAAGCCTTACACCAATGCCACGCTCGCCCATCGCCAGCGCTGGCGTGGCCGCGTGGGCTTGATGCTGGTGGCCTGCCTGTCAGTGCTGGCGGGCATGACCGATGCCATTGGCTTTATGGCCAGCGGCGATTTCGTCTCGTTCATGAGCGGCAACACCACGCGCCTGGCGGTGGCCATCAGCGCGGGTGACCTGGGGCTCACCGGGCGTCTGGTGTTGCTGGTTGCCACCTTTGTGGTCGGTAATGCCTTGGGTGTAGTGGTCAGCCGTTTCAGCAAGCGCCACGCACTGCCGTTGTTGCTGTGCATCGGCGCCTTGCTCTGCGGCGCGGCGCTGTTGCCGGCAACCGACACCTTGCCCGCGTTGCTCGCGGCAATTATTGCCATGGGCATGCTCAACGCGGCGGTCGAAGAAGTGAACGGATTACCCGTGGGGCTCACTTACGTCACCGGGGCGCTCTCACGCTTTGGTCGCGGGCTGGGGCGCTGGGTAATGGGCGAGCGTCGCAATGGTTGGCGCGTGCAATTGATTCCGTGGGCCGGAATGTTTGTCGGTGCCGTGATCGGCGCACTGCTGGAGCAGCAAATGGGACTGCGCGCACTGTGGGTCAGTGGTGCATTGGCGGGGTTATTGGGGCTGGCGACATTGATGATTCCGCGGCGCTGGCACTTGGGTTTTATGCCGCGTTGAGGTTGAACAAAGAGGTGCTCGCTCGACGTTTAAGCCTCGACATCCGTGTACCGGTAAAGAGCCATCACGTCGAGCGAGCGATTGAATCATAAGGCAATGCCCGGCGGCTGTCCCGCCAGGCGTTTCGGAATCGGGTTAAGGCAAGGTATTACAGACAAGTGGCAAGCGCTGCCAGGCGACGTTTGGCTGGCATGTTGTCCTCCACGGCATAGTATTTGACGGTAGAACCCGCTCCTGTGCTTTGTATGTCAACAAAGTAGTCGCCGGCCGTGGTGTAGACGGTGTAGCCACCTGCCTCGGTGGGCTCTTTGAAACCGCCGGCATCAACGCCGAACACGCGCTCATCCTGCCAGCCGAACTGAATGCACTGGGCGACCACCAGGGTGGCCTTGTCCGATGCCAGGGTTTTATAGGGGCTGCCTGCACGCGCCTCTTTCATCTTCGAGCCCGCGCAACCGGCCAGTGCGGCCAGTACCAATGCACCGATTACCATCTTGAACATGCCTGTGCTTCCTTGGAAAAACCGTGACTCTACCACTGTGCCGCGGCCAACTGACGCGCCCATGAACTTTGTTTCACTGTGACGGGCCAACCCGCCGTCTATAGTGGCCAAGCTCATTTTTTGGAAGTCTCCCTTCTGCCCGCCCTCCCGCGGGCTTTTTTTTGCCCTGGCGTCAGAACCACCAGCGAAACAGATAGAACAGCGCCATGCTCAACAGCACAGTGATCAGCACACTGCGCGTCCAGAACATCAAGGCCACGGCGCAGATACCTGCGAGCAAGTAAGGGTTGCTCGGGCTCAGGTTGAGCCGATGATCTGCCAGGAAAATAATCGGCCCGCAGATCGCCGTAAGCATCCCCGGCACGGCAAAGCCCAGGAACTCACGGGCGCCACGATTAAGCCTCACCGGCAAACGTGGCTCGATAAACAGGTAGCGGTTGAAAAACACCACAAGGCCCATGGCCACAATCATCAGGTAAATCATCGCTGCCCAACTCCCAATCGCTTGCAGGCAAAACCTGCGCTCATCCCCAGTACACCCGAAACCACCACCGCCGACTCCCAGTGCAAATAACTCAACCACACCGAACACAGCAGCGAGACCGCGACGCACACCACGGTCGGCACATCGCGCACCACCGGAGTGATCAGGGCGATAAAGGTTGCGGCAATGGAAAACTCCAGCCCCAACTGATCAAGGCCCGGAATGCTTTTGCCCAACACAATGCCGGCCAGGGTGAACAGGTTCCAGATGATGTAAAACGTCAGGCCGACGCCCAATGCGTACCAGCGATTGAAGGTCTGGCGGTCATAGTGGTTGACCAGGGCAAAGAATTCATCGGTCAGCAGGAAACCCAGGCTCATGCGCCACCGGACATTGAGCGACGACAACGTGGGACGCATGTGCATGCCATAGAGCAGATGCTGGGAGGTCAGTAACAAAGTGGTGAGTACGATGGATATCAGGCTGGCACCGCTCTTGACCATGCCGATGGCCACCAACTGCGCCGCACCGGCAAACACGATGGCAGACAAGCCTTGGGCTTGCAGCGGGGTAAATTGCGCATCGATGGCCATGGAGCCGGCGAGCAACCCCCACGGGGCGCAGGCAAGAGACAAGGGAATAACGGCGATGGCGCCGCGAGTGAAGGCGTAATGAGGTAATGCAGTGGGCATGGAAACGGCTCATCGACGGACAGTCGACAAGCATGCCAGTGCAATCAGGGGCTTGTCTTGAACGATCTTGCTCAGGCGAGCCTCACCGAAACCTGCTCCACCGAATCCCGCGCTTCACGCAGTTCGTACGCGTCCTGGTTCAGCCGGTGGATGGTGTTGAGCAGGCGCTGGCGCAGCACTTCGTCACCGAGTTTTTCCACGGCGCGCATCAGGTCGAACGCCGCGGTTTCGTTATTTTCCGCGACGGAATCCAGGGTCTTGCGCAGGTTGCGAGTGGCACGGGTCACGCGGGTTCTTCCTTCATGAGCAATGAGCAGGCACTGTAAGACCTTTGTGTTTCATTTTAATTTCAAACAGTTGTGGCTGTTTCACGGGCATTTGATCCATATCAACTGAAACCGGATTTGACCGAAACATATGGAAATACGTATATTCGAATAACCATATATGGATACCCTGATCATGTCGGATCTCCTCTCTCCTCCCAGCCTGTTCAAGTGCCTGGCTGATGCCACCCGCGCTCGGATGACCCTATTGATCCTGCGCGAAGGCGAACTTTGCGTATGCGAACTGATCCATGCCTTGGACGATAGCCAGCCGAAGATATCCCGTCATCTGGCGCAACTGCGCAGTTGCGGGCTGCTGCTGGACCGCCGTCAAGGGCAATGGATCTACTACCGCATCAACCCGGCACTGCCCGCCTGGGTCACACAGGTGCTGGACACCACCCTGCAAGCCAACCAGCCATGGTTGCAGAACGACGCGCTGCGTCTGGATGCAATGGGCGACAGACCACAACGGGCCAGCACCTGCTGCTAAGCCATCGGAGCGTTTATTCATGCTTGTCGCAATTGCGATTTTCCTCGTCACCATCGTACTGGTCATCTGGCAGCCCAAGGGCCTTGGCGTGGGTTGGAGTGCCAGCCTGGGCGCAATGCTGGCCCTGGGTTGCGGGGTGATCAGCCTGGCGGACATCCCGGTGGTGTGGCACATCATCTGGAATGCCACCGGTACCTTCGTCGCGCTGATCATCATCAGCCTGTTGCTGGACGAAGCCGGCTTCTTTGCCTGGACCGCCCTGCATGTGGCGCGTTGGGGCCGTGGCCGCGGACGGCGGTTGTTTGCCTATATGGTGCTGCTCGGTGCGCTGGTGTCGGCGCTGTTCGCCAATGACGGTGCGGCGTTGATTCTCACGCCCATCGTGATGTCGATGCTGCTGGCCCTGCGTTTTTCACCGGCGGCGACCCTGGCATTCGTCATGGGCGCCGGGTTTATCGCCGATACGGCGAGCCTGCCATTGGTGGTGTCGAACCTGGTAAACATCGTCTCGGCGGACTACTTCAAGATCGGCTTCAACGAATATGCCGCCGTGATGGTGCCGGTGAACCTGGTCAGTGTGGCCGCAACCCTGGCAGTGCTGTTGTGGTTTTTTCGCCGGGACATTCCCCAGACCTACGACCCGGCCGACCTGGAAGAGCCCGCCAGTGCCATCCATGACCCCGCGACGTTCCGCGCCGGTTGGTGGGTACTGGGTATTCTGCTCATCGGCTGTTTCGCCCTGGAACCGCTGGGCATTCCCATCAGTGCGATTTCCGCCGTCTGCGCCGTACTGCTGCTGGTGATTGCCGCCAAGGGCCACAAGATTTCCACACGTAAAGTCCTCAAGGAAGCGCCCTGGCAGATCGTGATCTTTTCCCTGGGCATGTACCTGGTGGTGTATGGGCTGCGTAACGCCGGCCTGACCGACTACCTGGCGACCTGGCTCGACACTTTCGCCACCTATGGTGTGTGGGGCGCGGCTATGGGCACCGGGGTGCTGACGGCACTGCTCTCATCGGCGATGAATAACCTGCCGACGGTGCTGATCGGCGCACTCTCCATCGAGTCCAGCCATGCTGTGGGCGTGGTCAAGGACGCAATGATCTACGCCAATGTGATCGGCAGCGACCTGGGCCCAAAAATCACCCCCATAGGCAGTTTGGCCACCTTGCTGTGGCTGCATATCCTGGCACGCAAAGGCATCACTATCACTTGGGGTTACTACTTCAAGGTCGGGATCGTGCTGACTTTGCCGGTGCTGTTGATCACCCTCGCTGCCCTCGCCTTGCGCCTGAGCGTTTAAAGGAGCCTGCAATGAAAGTGCTGTTCATGTGTACCGCCAACAGTTGCCGTAGCATCTTGTCCGAAGCGATGTTCAATCACATGGCGCCTGAGGGCTTCGAAGCGATCAGCTCCGGTAGTTTCCCCAAGGGCCAGGTTTTGCCCCGCAGCCTGAGCACGCTGCAGGCAGCCGGCATCAGCACCGAAGGTTTGTACAGCAAGGGCAATGACGCCTTTGAAGTCAGCCCGCCGGATGTGGTCATCACGGTGTGCGATAAAGCAGCCGGTGAAGCGTGCCCGGTGTATTTCGGCCCGGCGCTGAAGGCGCATTGGGGCTTGGCAGACCCTTCCGAGGTGCAGGGTGATGAGGCGCAAGTAGACACTGCATTCAAGGCCACCCTCGACATTATCGCCGCACGCTGCGAAGCGTTTTTTGCGCTGCCCTTTGCACATTTATCGCCGGATGAATTGAAGGCTGAACTTGAGCGTATAGCCTCAATGTGGGAGGGGGCTTGCTCCCGATAGCGGAGGGTCAGCTACAGATGAGCTGACTGACACACTGCTATCGGGGGCAAGCCCCCTCCCACATTTGGATCGTGGACCATTCAAATCTGCATGGTTTCTTAACCCTGCGCTGACGTATGCTTTCGCACTTTCTCGAAAGGACACGGGCATGCTGTCGATCTTTGTCTATGCGCTGGTATTCGGTTTTGTGTTTTGCCTGTCTCCTGGCGCGGTGCTGGCAGAGACTTTGCGTCGCGGCTTGCTCCATGGTTTCACACCGGCCCTGATGGTGCAGTTTGGTTCCCTCGTAGGCGATGCCGTCTGGGCGGTGATCGGCCTCACCGGTATCGCACTGCTGATTCAGCATGATGCGGTGCGAGTGCCACTGACGATCGTCTGTGCGCTGTACCTGGCCTGGCTGGGCATCCGCAGCCTGATTGATGCCTGGCAGTTACCCGCAACCGACAACGTCCCTGCCAGCTCAGGCAAAAATGCGTTGGCCGTAGGCGCGGCGATCTCTCTGGCCAACCCGAAGAATATTGTCTACTGGGGCGCCCTGGGCAGCGCCCTGTCGGGCATCGTCGGCGCAACCCCCAGCCAGGGGCAGACCCTGACGTTTTTTGCCGGATTCATGCTGGCGTCGGTGCTCTCGTGTTTTCTCACCGCCGCGTTGGTGAATCTGCTGCGCAAGAACGCATCACCGACCTGGCAACGCGTGAGTTATGCAGCGTGCGGTTTAGTATTGATCTATCTGGCGATACTCGCCGCGCAAGGTATATAAAGTTATCTGGCCAGTAACTTGAACATGCCTCTTGTCTGAACAAACTCTGAACGCGGACTAATTTAGTTAATCATGCGTTGACATTCTGTAACGCTCTGAGTAGATTGCCCGTGCCCGCAACTGGGGCCTTTTTTAAACCTCACAAAAGAAGCCAATGGACACAGTATCTAGTCGCTGTCCGAGCACCGCCTCTGCGGGCATCGGGCGCCAAACCCAGAATATGACAGGACTCGCCTTCCAGGTCCGGTAAGCTGCGCTAGAGCTTGATGCTCCACCGTAACTGCCTCACCGGTCGCGTGTCCGGTCCCGAGGTGTGTTATGACCTTCCAACTCATTGCTTTACCCGATGTACCTACACTGGCCGCAGCCTTGCGCGCCAAGCTGTGCCGCGAGCCCGTGGGCTTCATGCCAACCCGCCCGGCCTTTGCTGCACCCTCCTCCCAAGTACGCCCGGTACCGCCGCTGGCGCACTGGCGTATCTGCCCTGACAGCGGCCAACTGGTGCAGCACTGGGATCACGCCGACCCTCAAGACCCACAGAGACCCAAGGTTTCCCGCCTGGCGCAAGCCAGCTTGATGCTCGGTCTTTACGTGAGCGCTCGCGCCGCCTGACCTGGCTGGAAACAACAACTTTCTTATTGATGCCCTGGAGTTCTTTATGAACAAGTCCAGTAGGAGCCCGCTGCGCGCAAGTTAATTAATGCGCTGTTAGCGGGCATTGTAGAAGTTACCTGAACACTTTATTTAAACCGATCGCGAAGTCCGCGGCTCGGCATGCTTTCGCTCGCCTGTATGCAGGTAAGTACCGGGTATGTTTTGTCGAGAATTGGCGACAGGAGTACAGACAATGAGCGCCGTAAAAAACACGCCTCTGCACAAGAAAAATGGCACCGCTGCCGACACCAAGCTGTCGATGCGCGCCGCCCGTGAAGCCCAGAATGGGCTGGCGGCCACCCTCGCCAATGTACGAGCCACCCAGGACGGTCTGACCGAACTGGACGCCTCGGCCCGCCTGCAACGGGAAGGCTATAACGAAGTCGCCCATGACAAGCCGCCACACGCCATCGTCCAGTTCCTGCAGGCACTGAACAACCCGTTCATCTACGTGCTGTTGACCCTGGCCGGCATCAGCTTTGTCACCGACTATTGGTTGCCACTGCAGGCAGGTGAAGAAGTCGATCTGACCAAAGTCATCATCATCATGACCATGGTGTTGCTCAGCAGCCTGCTGCGCTTCTGGCAGGAACACCGTTCGGCCAAATCCGCCGAGGCCCTGAAGGCGATGGTACGCACTACCGCCACCGTGCTACGTCGCGAACAGGTCGGCGCCCAGCCCACCTTGCGCGAAGTGCCGATGCGCGATCTGGTGGCCGGCGATATCGTGCAGTTGTCGGCAGGCGACATGATCCCCGCCGACATCCGCCTGATCGAGTCCCGCGACCTGTTTATCAGCCAGGCCGTGCTGACCGGTGAAGCCTTGCCGGTGGAGAAGTACGACACCCTGGGCGATGTCACGCAAAAATCCGCCTCCAACCTCGCCGCCGACCAAGGCAATCTACTGGACCTGCCGAACATCTGCTTCATGGGCACCAACGTGGTGAGCGGCCGCGCCAAGGCGGTGGTGGTGGCTACCGGACCGCGCACTTACTTCGGCTCCCTGGCCAAGGCGATTGTCGGCTCGCGGGTGCAAACCGCCTTCGACCGTGGCGTGAACAGTGTCAGTTGGCTGCTGATCCGCTTCATGTTGGTGATGGTGCCGATCGTGTTCTTCCTCAATGGCTTCTCCAAGGGGGACTGGGGCGATGCCTTCCTGTTTGCCCTGGCGGTGGCCGTCGGCCTGACCCCGGAAATGCTGCCGATGATCGTCAGTGCCAACCTGGCCAAAGGCGCTACAGCCATGGCCAAGCGCAAAGTGGTGGTCAAGCGCCTCAACGCGATCCAGAACTTCGGTTCAATGGATGTGCTGTGCACCGACAAGACCGGCACCCTGACCCAGGACAAGATCATCCTTGAGCATCACGTCAACGCCTTCGGCCAGCGCGACGACGCGGTGCTGTCCCTGGCCTGGCTCAACAGCTTTCACCAGAGCGGCATGAAGAACCTGATGGACCAGGCCGTGGTGCAGTTCTCGGCGCAAAACCCCAAGTTCCAGATGCCATTTGCCTACAGCAAGGTCGATGAATTGCCCTTCGACTTTGTACGCCGTCGCCTGTCGATCGTGGTCAAGGATGCCGCCGATGACCAGTTGCTGGTGTGCAAAGGGGCCGTGGAAGAGATGCTGAGCATCTCGACCCACACCCTGGAAGACGGCGCCGCCGTGCCTCTGGACGATCGCCGTCGCGAGGCACTGCTGGCGATTGCCAACGACTACAACGAAGACGGTTTCCGGGTACTGGTGGTCGCAACCCGCCATATCCCCAAGGCATTGGCGCGTCAGCAATACACCACTGCCGATGAACGCAACCTGGTGATCCAGGGCTTCCTGACCTTCCTCGACCCGCCGAAGGAAACCGCGGGCCCGGCAATTGCCGCGCTGCAACAGATTGGCGTGGCGGTCAAAGTGTTGACCGGCGACAACGCGGTGGTCACCAGCAAGATCTGCCGCCAGGTTGGCCTCGAACCCGGCCAGCCGCTGCTGGGCGTGGAAATCGAAGCCATGGACGACGCCACCCTGCTGCGCCGCGTGGAAGAACGCACGGTGTTCGCCAAGCTGACGCCACTGCAAAAATCCCGTGTGCTCAAGGCGCTGCAAGCCAACGGCCATACGGTGGGCTTTCTCGGCGACGGCATCAACGATGCACCGGCGCTACGGGATGCCGACGTGGGTATTTCGGTGGACAGCGGCACGGATATCGCCAAGGAGTCGGCCGACATCATCCTGCTGGAAAAGAGCTTGATGGTGCTGGAAGAAGGCGTGCTCAAGGGCCGCGAAACCTTCGGCAATATCATGAAGTACCTGAACATGACCGCCAGCTCCAACTTCGGCAACGTGTTCTCGGTGCTGGTAGCCAGTGCGTTCATTCCGTTCATGCCGATGCTGGCGATCCACCTGTTGCTGCAGAACCTGATGTACGACATCTCCCAACTGGCTCTGCCGTGGGACAAGATGGACAAGGAATACCTCGCCAAACCGCGCAAGTGGGATGCGAAAAACATCGGCCGCTTCATGATCTGGATCGGGCCGACCTCATCAATCTTCGACATCACCACCTTTGCCCTGATGTGGTACGTGTTCTCGGCCAACAATGTGGAAATGCAGACGCTGTTCCAATCAGGTTGGTTTATCGAAGGGCTGCTCTCGCAAACCCTGGTGGTGCATATGCTGCGCACCCGCAAGATTCCGTTCTTCCAGAGCACGGCCGCCTGGCCGGTGTTGATGATGACCTGCATCGTGATCGCCCTGGGCATCTACGTGCCGTTCTCGCCGCTGGGCACCCTGGTGGGTCTGCAACCGCTGCCGATGGCGTACTTCCCATGGTTGGTAGGCACCCTGCTGGCTTACTGCTGCGTCGCTCAACTGATGAAAACGATCTACATCCGCCGCTTCAAGCAGTGGTACTGATCCCCCGCCATTCAAACGGTGGTGGTCGCCCGGCCGCCGCCGTGCAATACAAGGATGCTCCCTATGCGCGTCTTGATCTGTGCAGGTCGTCATTACGCCGACACCAAAAAGTCCCGCCACGTGCTGGACGCTTACCACCGCCTGCACCCAGTGCAGGTGTTGATCCACGGCGGCAACCAGTTCCTCGGCAGCGAGATCGAGGAATGGGCGCGGGAAATCGGTATCGACGTGGTGCGCTACCCACCCAATTGGCAGCGCCACGGCAAGCAGGCGGAACGCCAGCGCAACCACTTCATGCTGGCCGACAGCCGCCCCGACCTGATCATCGCCCTGCCCGGCGGTGACGATACCTCGGAGCTGGTCTGCCAGGCCAAAGCCAGCGGCATTTCGGTGCTGACCGTAGAAAGCTGAATTCAAGCGAGGTGCATCATGCACAACCCACACAACCCGAAGCACACGGACGGGTTTGCCAAATATCGCGCGCGCCATTTGCGCAGGGCGCGTCCCACCCTGCTGCTCTTGCCACCGGCCAAGCGCCGCGCCTTGCAGCGCAACCTGATCTTTATCGGCGTGACGCTGGGCACGCTGTTAATCCTCGCCCTGGTTTCCAAGGCGAATGCTGCCGGCGGCGCCTACGTGGTAGATGATGGCGCGATCAATGCGCCAGGCGAATGCAACATCGACGCCTGGCACACCGCCAATCGGCACGCAGGCAGTACGCACAACGAAACCTTGTCCCCGGCCTGCACGCTCAGCGGTATGCCATGGGTGCAGTGGGGCGCGGCGTTATCGCGGGCCACTGACGCGGGAAAGGGCGAAACGCAAGTCAGCCCACAGGTGAAGGCGCAGCTGTTGTCACGAGAAGACCTGGGGCTGGAGTTGGCAGTCGCCGCCGGGGCACACATTGCCCTCGATCGCCAGCACGCATTCGACGGCGCTGACTTCAACCTGCCGTTAACGTGGCAGGCCATGGATGCACTGCGCCTGAACCTGAATGCCGGCTGGAACCATGCCTATAACGACGGCGCGCAACAGCACCGCCTGACCTGGGGTATGGGTTTCGAATACCAGCTTGCGCAGGTGTTGACGTTGATTGGCGAACGCTATGGCCAGGAAGGCGGTGAACAAGCATGGCAGGCGGGGCCGAGATTCCACGTCGGCAAGTTTGTCGACGTGGACCTGGTGGTCGGGCGCAGTTTGACTGGGGACCGTGCCCAGTGGCTGACCACTGGGGCGACTTTCAGGTTCTAGGCCTTGGCCTGTTGCTCCAGGTGGACCTGCAACTGCGGGTCGATTTGCAGCTGCCCGGCCAGATCGTCCAGGTAGTTGCGCTCGGCGTCCTGCTGATCATTGACCAGCAGGACGCTGGCCAGGTAAATCTCCGAAGCGATTGCTGGGTCCTTGGCATATTCAGCGAAATCTGCGGCATCCAGTGGCTTGGCGACTTCGGCGTCGAGCCACTGCTGCAGTTGTGGATCGTCGGTATGACGGCCGATCTCGGTAGAGATCATCTTTTTCTCTTGCTCATCGATCCTGCCGTCCGCCTTGGCTGCTGCGATCATTGCACGCAGTACGCCGTGGCTATGGGCTTCGGCTTCAGGCCCTTCAAGCTGGTCAACGGTCTGGATGGCTTGCTGCGGCGCAGTCGCCTGCTGACGTTGCCACGCTTGATACGCCTGGAATGCGGCCATGCCGAGAGATGCCAGCGCCGCGTAATTCATTCCGCCGCTGCTACGCGTCTGGGTCGTGCCGCCTGCCGGAGCGCCGCCCAACAAGCCACCCAGGCCACCCAGGCCACCCAGTAAACCACCCAAGCCGCCACCGGCTGATGCATTGCCGGTACCGGCGTTTTTCAACAAACCTCCAAGCAATCCGCCCAGGCCGCCGCCCGAAGCGCCGCCGCTTTGCTGCCCTGCTCGCCACAGTTGTTCCAGTAGATCGCTGGTATTCATGGTGTCGCCCTCCCGGGGCGCAATAATGGCGTTTATCAAACATAGTTCGCCTGCGATGGAACACCATGACCGCCGGGCGGGCAAGCTTTATGATGTCGCCACCATGCCGTCAAGGGAGAACCGCGGTGAACCGTATCGAGCATATTGGGTTGATGGCCCACTACAATCAATGGATGAACCGTAAGGTCTACGCCGCCGCCGGCACCTTGACCGACGCGGAGTTGACAGTGGATCGCCAGGCGTTTTTCGGCTCGATCCTCGGCACCTTGAACCACCTGACGCTGGGCGACACAGTCTGGCTCAAGCGCTTTGCCGAACATCCGGCGGGCTTTCGCGCGTTGGCACCGTTGAGTGACATCCCTACACCGGTGGATCTCAAGCAATTGGCCTTTGCCAACTTGAGTGAACTGTCAGCCCATCGCGCCTGGCTGGATCAATTGATCATTGATTGGGCCAACACGCTGCAGGAGTCTGATCTGGACCAGCGCCTGCGCTACCACAACATGCGCGGCGTGGCAGGTGAGAAGCCCTTCTTCGGCCTGCTGGTGCACTTTTTCAACCACCAGACCCACCACCGGGGCCAGGTGACAACACTGCTGACCCAGGCTGGCGTGGACGTAGGTACTACCGACCTGCTGGCACTGATTGACTGAACGCGGGCACAGCGCATAACACAAATCTTGTGGGAGCGGGCTTGCTCGCGAATGCAGTACGTCAGGCACTGAGCCAGTTACTGAAGCACAGCTTTCCCGAGCAAGCCCTCTCCTTTACTTCACCTTGCTGCTCAACGTCTCCACACTGCGCTTCAAATCATCCAGGCCGCGCTTGAGGCCGGCGATTTCGTCTTTCTGCCGATCTATCGTATTTTTCTGCTCATCCACCGTGCGCTTGAGACTCGACAACTGGCTATCACTGCTGCTGGAACTCGACCCGTCTTTACGCTTGAACTCGTCAAATGCACGATCCTGATCATCCATTTTGGTTTTCAGGCTTTGCAGCTCGCTTTCGCTACGCTTTTGCGCCGCTTGCAACGCCTCGATATCGCCGACGGAAATACTCGACGACTTCAACACATAGGTATTGCCCGCCTCTACCGAGGCGCCCGTCAATCTGTCTGTCGACGATGCACTGAACTCTCCCCACCGCACCGAACTCGCCGCCTGCGCCGGGCCAGCTATCGCCGCACCCAACAGCCCCACCACGCCTGCAGCCATCATCCAAGAACGCCTACGGACACTGAGCATCAACTGACTCCTTTGCGATTTGCCGGGATGGCATGTCGCTATGACTGTCATTTATGAGGCTTGTTCCTGCGGCGCAAGCATTCATCAGGACTTAACCCCAAGGCCCTGTAGATCACTGATCTGCCACACTTTTTCATCGGTATCTTTATGCAGGAAAGCGCGCTTCGAGGTTGCGCCGAAGCGACAGGATCTATATATTCCCAACCCTGCTACACCGCGCTACCGCCCGAATGGCGAAACTGGTAGACGCATGGGACTTAAAATCCCCCGCTCGTAAGGGCGTCCCGGTTCGATTCCGGGTTCGGGCACCATAGATATCAAGGGCTTGCCAGGGAAACCTGAGCAGGCCCTTATCCTTTCTGCTCCGCAATTCTCTCCAAGCTCTACGAAAACCAACTGGCTCTAGAAACTTCCATCATGGAGTTGTCGAGCCGGGTGGAAGCAGCGAGGGCTAGAGTGCTTATTCACTCCAGATTGAATACTAGGCAATGGGCCTATGCGAAAGAACTCGAGTGAATAACAATTATTTCAAAAACCTATTTAACCACTCGTCGGAATCGACGCATTGGCAAGGTAATAACACCTTGCATTTTCCCGTCTGTAGGCTTGACTGCGGAAGCAGGTAGAACAATAAACTCATGCAACACATTGCATTTTACTTGGAGTCCAGTATTGAGCTGGACTCCAGTATCAATTGAATAGGGCGCCAGCGAGTTAACCTAACTACGGATTTTCTGTAGCAGTGGCAAGTCTGCAGCTTTATTTTAAATAGGGAGCCAACTCATGGAATTTAAAATCCAAAAGGAATGCAAATATGGCTATCACAATTACAAACGGCGCAAGCAGAATTGTCAAAGTTGCAGTAAGTGCATGGCATACTGATACAAACCCCAGTGAGGACTACTACCCAATAGAGCAAGGTAATAGCGACACGTGGACGCGCAGCGATTCAAGAGGCTATTTAATGGTCGTCCAAGGTCTAGCAAAGACAAACGAGTACTACATTTCTTCCAGCAGCAAAATCGTTATCGAGGATGACCGTGTCAAAGATCACGGCCAATCTATTAGCCCACTAACGTCTGTAAATGCCTGATGTGTGTCGATAAACGCATGTAGAGGTCACTCAAAACAGGAGACGGCCGAGAAAATTCATGCCCGGGTCGGAGTTGCCAACCCGACACATTAGTAAGTATTGGCACGTCCTCTTCAGTATTTTAGTGCTTCTATAGTTCCCCCATCTGCAAAAAACTCCGTAGATGTCAATCTACGGGGTTTTTAAGAGTGGAGGCCAAGGTTTTTTGCAAGAGCAATCTACGGGCGAGTGAGATCAAATCGTTCGTTCGCTTTCGTTGTTATCTCGAAGCGAGAGCAATGCCAGGCAGAAGACAGCTGCATGACCGATCTCTACACACTGACCGGCTAACTGACCGAGTCAGCATGAGAAGGGGTCTGGCCGTGATCAACATATTGAGGGCGAGCCATCAATACGCCACCACACTACTTAGCCGTCTCTTGAATGCACCTTTAGA
The DNA here is from genome assembly GCF_000263715.2 of Pseudomonas synxantha BG33R. Taxonomy (NCBI): domain Bacteria; kingdom Pseudomonadati; phylum Pseudomonadota; class Gammaproteobacteria; order Pseudomonadales; family Pseudomonadaceae; genus Pseudomonas; species Pseudomonas synxantha. The sequence continues at coordinate 3,056,018 of NZ_CM001514.1, read as the reverse complement.
ACCGTGAATTACCGGCCCGCAATAAAATCAGTCAATTGACTCACCAACCCAAGGTTGTCTTAATAATTTTTAAGAATATATCAACAAGCTATATACCATATTTAATTTTTAAATAACACTAAACCCATAAGTCCTTTATAAATGACTACCACAACAAGAAGGCAACGAAAACGTGATAAGCATATAACACTTCAAATCAATGGACACGAAGGAATGTACTCGTATGACTATCTTGGCGAAAAATCTTGTTAGCCCACTCACCACTTCGGCACAGCTCCGAACAAGTGAAGATTACCAGGCACTCTATAATTTTTCACATACCTATGATCGAGGAGGATTTAATTCCTCACAGGGCAAGCCGTCTTACACTATTGCGCAGGCCGCGGATGAAATAACTCGAGGAGGTTACTATTGGGGTGACAACGACCACAATGGGAAATACAACTTCACCTACAGCTTTCTGACTTCAGAAAGTCAAGCATACGCCTCCGAGAATGTGTCTGGATTCAGCGCATTCAACGCTCAACAGAGATCCCAGGCAGCCCTTTCGTTCCAATCCTGGTCGGACGTCGCCAACATTTCATTCATCGAATCCAGAAGCGGAGGCGACGCACATATATCACTGGGCAATTATAGTAATGACCTGCAGCATGGAGGTGCCAGGTCAGCTTTCGCCTTCTACCCTAATAACAGCGGAAATAGCGATGCGTTGTTTTATACCAATCAAAACTATCAAGAAAATTTAACACCGGCAAACGGCAATTATGGTCGTCAAACCTTGACCCATGAAATTGGTCACACGCTTGGACTGCAGCATCCAGGTTCGTACGACGCCAGTGTGGGTCAACCGTCGTATTCGGATGCGAAATATGCCGAAGATACACATGCTTACTCCGTGATGAGTTACTGGAGCGAGAGCAACACCAACCAGAACTTCAGTAAAGGTGGTGTCGAAGCCTATGCTGCGGGCCCGCTGATCGACGACATCGCCGCGATCCAGAAGCTCTACGGTGCCAACTACAGTACTCGCGCCGGTGACACGACCTACGGATTCAACTCCAATACCGGGCGCGATTTCCTCACTGCCACATCCGATGCCGACAAGCTGGTGTTTTCGGTATGGGACGGCGGCGGCAAAGACACTCTGGACTTCTCCGGTTTCACTCAAAACCAGAAGATCAACCTTACTGCCACCTCGTTTTCTGATGTGGGCGGCCTGGTGGGCAACGTGTCGATCGCCAAGGGCGTTACCATCGAGAACGCATTCGGCGGTTCGGGCAACGACCTGATCATTGGTAACCAGGTCGCCAACCTTATCAAAGGCGGAGCCGGTAACGACCTCATCTACGGAGGTGGCGGCGCAGACCAATTGTGGGGCGGCGCCGGCAACGACACGTTCGTGTACGGTGCCAGTTCCGATTCCACGCCACGCGCTGCGGACAAGATCTTTGACTTCACCTCGGGCTCCGACAAGATCGACCTGTCGGGCATCACCAAAGGTGCGGGCTTGAGCTTCGTCAATGCATTTACCGGCCATGCCGGCGATGCTGTGCTGAACTATGCCTCGGGTACCAACCTGGGCACCTTGGCCGTGGACTTCTCCGGGCACGGTGTGGCGGATTTCCTCGTCACCACCGTCGGCCAGGCAGCCGTCAGCGACATCGTGGCGTGATACAAAGCGCGGCGCTTCGTGCGCCGCGCTCAGTGATTGGAAAGGAGCTCACGATCAAATACTCAGCTCTACCCATGCAGCTGCGCCCACTATTGCTGCAATGTGGAGCGGCTGCACTTCTTCCTAGTTGATTTCAGTTACGAAATTTTCGCGAGACCGCCGTACTTTTTTCAGGTTTACCAGCCAGTCAGACTCTGCTGCCCGATACCCCAAAGGCAGCAGCACCACACTGCGCAGATGCCTGGCTCCCAATCCCAGAATCTCATCGACAGCCGATGGGTCGAACCCTTCCATGGGCGTCGCATCGACTTGCTCGGATGCCGCGGCGATTAAAGCCGAGCCGAGGCCGATATAGGCTTGGCGCGCAGCCGCTTGATAGTTGGCCTCCTGCCCACGCTCGGCGACTATACCGAGGAGCATTTGACGGTAATCTTCCCAACCCTGGTTGACGGTAGCTCGTACCGAATTGGTCAGGTCGAACATCATGTTGACACGCTCAGGCGTGATGTCATCCCAGGCGGCGAACACCAGCAAATGAGAGCAGTCGGTCACCTGGGACTGATTCCAGCTGACCGCCTTAATCTTTTCGCGAATTTGCGGATTGGTCACCACCAGCAATTCAAATGGCTGGAGCCCGCTCGACGTCGCCGTCAGGCGTACCGCCTCCAGGATTCGCTCCAGCTTTTCAGCAGGTATTGTCTTGGACGAATCGTAACTTTTCGTCGCATAACGCCAATTCAGCAACTCGGTTATTTTGCTCATTCTTCACATTCCACGTAGGTCAACGGTGTTTATCCAGCCCAATCCGATTACCTTCCGGATTACGCTGCGGCTTATACTGCGGATTAAAGTCAACTTGAAGGTCAAGCAAAAAATGAAGATAGGCGAGATTGCGCGACGTACCGGCCTTGCTGCTTCAGCAATACGCTACTACGAGGAGCAAGGCCTGCTGGACGCCCCCACGCGCGACATGAACAACTATCGCTATTACAGCGAATCCACCATTAAGCGCCTGGAAGTCGTGATCCACGCGCAAAGGCTGGGGTTTTCCCTCGACACCATTCGTGGCCTTTTCCTTCATGACGGGAGCTGCTCCAAATCCCTCACTCTGGAACAGATCAATGTACGTCTGGAGGAGATACAGCAAATCGAAGCCACGCTAAAAGTGCAGCGTGAGGAGTTGTTGATGCTGCAACAAACCCTCGAAGAAAGCCTTCGTACTGGCATCGCACCGGGATTGGATTGCCCGCGCAGCGCTGAGCGATCAAGGCCTGATCGAGCCGTAGTCATGCGAAGCAAGCACATGATGGCTTCCGGCAAGTGACGAGAACGCGATACCGCGGGATATAGATTGCTGTAAAACGACAGGCATGAAAAAACCCCACAGCATCTGCGACCCTGTGAGGTTTTATCGCCAGCTGTACCGATGCCGCATCAAACCACGCTGATCATCTCTGCGCTCAGTTGTGCCGCATTGAACCCCACCAGGGTGACACTGCTGTCCCCCGCCAGAATCACGCTGTCACTGCCGTTCTGGGTGGTGGACCCGATTACAGCATCGGCGCTCGCAAACAACGACTTGGCGAACACCAACAGATCATGCCCGTTCTGATGGATGTTGAAGTCGCTGATCACGTCGTGGCCGAACCCGCGCTGATCAAACACAAACAAATCGCTGCCCACGCCACCACTGAGCTGGTCATTGCCCTGCCCGCCGATCAAAACATCATTACCGCTGGCGCCATACAGCGAGTCGTTACCCGTGCCGCCCAGCAGCGTGTCGTTGCCGTCACCGCCGTGCAGCAGGTCATTTCCGGCGCCACCGTCGAGCCGATCGTTGCCGTTCTGGCCGAATATCAGGTCGCGTGCTGCAGTGCCTTTCAGGGTGTCGGCCAGTTGGCTACCTTCGATGGATCTGGCGTAAGCCTTGTCGGCGCCGAACAGGCCATCGAAATCCAGCTTGCCGTTGGTGACCGTATAAGACGGCGTCAGCGTCTGCCCGATACCGCTGAAGATGCCACCGATAACAGGCAGTTGACCGAGCGTGTTAGCGAGGCCCGTTTCGAACTCCACATGCTCTACGCCATGCAGTTCTTTAAGGCCGTATTGGCCGCTGCTATCGTTCAAAAACAACGTACCGTCGCTCAGTTTCACGGCTTCGTAGGAGGACGCCGTACCTTTGAGAAAGACTTTGTCATCGCCTGCACCGCCAGCAACGATATCGGTACCGGTACTGACCCGGAAACTGTCGTTACCACTGAACCCGTCGAGGAAGTCATCGCTGCGACCATCCTGCAGTTTGTCTGCACTGTCGGTGCCCAGCAGGAAGGCCGGTGTACCGTAATGGTTGGAGGTGGCGGTCTGTTTGTCGCTGACCCAGGTGAAGCTGCGGCTGATCGCGTCGAGGTTGCTGATCACGATGGTGCTATCGCGCTCGATGTAATCGTAGAACGTCGACTGGGCGATGCGCTGGATGGGGTTGATGAAAATACCTTCGAGGTGCGCAGCCCATCCTGACAAGTTGGCAATGGAAAACGGACCATTGGGCCAGGTTGGCAGGGCGTAGATCGTATCGAACAGCACGATATTGTCGGTCGTCGAGGTGTAACTGGCGTCACTCCCCTGAAGAGCGTCGATGATGGCGCTTCCCACGTTGGTTTCCTGCCCGGTGAGGCGGTGCACCACATCGTTTTCAAAACCGAAGTTGTAGATTCCGTCGCTGTTGCTGGACTTGGGCGACTCCATGCCAAAGTAGTCCGAATCCTTGAAGAAACCGTCTGCCAGCGTGTCCTTGCCGATATACATGCTGTTAGTGACTGAGCCGCCCTGGCTGTAGCCGGTTACCAGCACATCCTTGCCGCTCAGGTTGTGGTCTATCGCGTAATCCTTGATTGAATTGAGCAGGTACTCATAGCCGTTGATATACGAGTTGTCGATCATGGCCGGCCAACCCAGCAGATCAGTCAGGGAGTTGGTGCCGGCAATGGAAAACCCCATTTTCAGCAATTGACCACTGTCATCGTATTGACCAAACACCCTGGCCTGGGAGCCGAACACGCCATCGCCGGTGAAGCTTCCGGTGATATCGGTGTGGCTGCTATCAACGCTCAGTTCATTGGCGCCGATTTCACGCCAGCCCTTGGGCAATGCAAAGGTATTGCCCTCCCCCAGTACCGCCCCTGGAAGGTTGTAGAGCGCGCCTACGGTCGCGACACCGCTGGTGTAAGTGGCGAGGTTCCAGGCATCTGAAATCAGCACACGGGCATCTTGCCCCTTGTAATCGAATATAGCCATGTCAGTACTCCTTGAGCCCAGCGATCAACACCGAAGTCGACGGTAATAACTGATACGTCGGGCTAAACAATATGCATTGAAGTTGTTGTTGTGCATTCTGTTCAGGCTGCTTCTTTTCTTAATATCGACTTTGACCATTAAGGAAGCTTGTCAACATTAGCGTAGAAACATTGTCGTACATCGACCGACTATCGGATTGTAAGGGGCTGTTATTAAGCACCCATACAAAAAAAGCGCCGGGAGCGCTATTTAACAAACAATAAGTGGACGTTTGTTTTTTCCGTGACTAATGGGTCAGGACTAATTAAACCCGCCGCGCGCGTTATGGATGACTTACTCAACCCAATAACGATCAAATATCAAATAGCGATGCAGATAACACTCGCCCTCAGGAAGAAAAAACTTCAGTACCTTGGCGCGCCGACTGCTGATACCGGGGCACTTGCTGCCTTGCCAATTGCGCCTGCACGCCTGCGACAGCCTCAAGCACTCTCTGCGCCCACTGTTCATCCTGCGGGTCAACCACGACCACACGAAAGCCATGCTCATGACCTTCTATGCGCACGCCCTCGGAATCATCCACGTGTAAATCGATATCGAAGGCCGACGGAAGCTTCGACGGTGTGTTCAACAGCCCACGTGCGTTTAGGGTTTGGTTATGCACGACGCTGTTCACCACCCCATCGACGCGTATGCCGTACAGCATAAGCCAACGCCTGATATACGAAGGCGCCCGGCCTGAGGAGGTGTAAACCCAGATGCTGCACCCCTGGCGCCGTAGCTCCCGGGTCAGGGAGCGGGTGCCGACACGCAGCGGCTCGCCCCACCAGCGATGGACGCAGGCCGGCAACCAGCTGCTTTCCACGGGCGAGTGATCAAGTTGGCAGGCCAGGGTGTCGTCGATATCAAACGAGATCCGTACGCGTGGCCGTGTGAGCATTCGCGTGGACAGGGCTTGAACGAGTAGGTTGGCGGACGTTCGGCATTTGCCCGCAAAGGTTTGATACCTGCTCATCATTGGCCTCCCTGATAGATTGGCTGCGGTGTGTCGCTCAAGAAAAACACACCCGGATCAGGCGCTTGTTCCTCCAGGAACGCGGCGTACTTCTTCTTGATCTTGGGCAATTCATATAACGCCTTCACCCCATGTTTGGCCGAGTTGCGGATCACCGAGGAGGGGTTGAAGTAGCCTTCGGCGTTTTCGAGTGTCAGCACGAACGGCGGCAACCCTGCACGCATCAGCAGGTAGCTGACGATCAGCGAGCCACTGCGGTTATTGCCTTCGATGAACAATTGCGGCTTGCTGAGGATGCGTACATACACACCTGCTGCACGCTTCCACACCGATTCACTGCGGTAGGCGCAGTACCAATTGAACAAGTCCTTGATGCCACCCTCAACGTTGTTGAAGAAGTGCTCCTCGGTTGCGGCCAGGTGTTGCGCGTATTCCAGGCGGCGTGCCGGATCTCGACCACAGAGCACCGTGGCGTTGATCTCCAGCATCAGGTCAAGGTGGTGCAGATCAAACAGGTCCACGCCCTGGGCCACGTAGTCGTCAACCAGCGCATAACCTGCAAGCACATTCTCCAACACCTCGTCCGTCAGCGGGTCCCGCGGCTCGGTAAACTGCGTGCTGAGCTGGGCAAAGCGGCTCTGCACTTTACGCAGGGCGCGCTCAATCGCTGGCAAATCTAGACGACGCGTTACAGGCATTGGCATTCCCGAGAAGACGTTGGCGCAGGTGCGGCTGTTATCGAACATGGATGGCTCAGCTGAACTTGCCGCTGATGTAATCCTCGGTCATCTGCTCACGCGGGCTGCCGAAAATCTGCGCGGTCGGGCCCATTTCCACCAGGTAGCCAGTGCGCGTGCCTTGGGAAATATCCACCGAGAAAAACGCCGTGGTGTCTGCTACGCGGATGGCCTGCTGCATGTTGTGGGTCACCAGTGCGATGGTGTAGTCCTTCTTCAATTCCACCATCAGCTCCTCCACCCGGCGGGTCGCGATGGGGTCGAGGGCCGAACAGGGCTCATCGAGCAACAGCACTTCCGGCTCGGTGGCGATGGCGCGGGCGATACACAACCGCTGCTGCTGACCACCAGAGAGCGACAAGCCACTGACCTTGAGCTTGTCCTTGACCTCATCCCACAGCGCCGCGCCTTGCAGGGCGTGCTTGACGCGGTCGCCCAAGTCACCTTTGTAGCGGTTCAGGCGCAGGCCGAACGCGACGTTGTCGAAGATGCTCATGGAAAACGGGTTGGGCTGCTGGAACACCATGCCAATGTAGCGGCGTACCACCACCGGGTCGACGCCCTTGCCATACACGTCCTGGCCGAGGAAATGCACGTGGCCCTCGAAGCGAAAGCCCTTCACCAAATCGTTCATGCGGTTGAGGCTGCGCAGCACAGTACTCTTGCCGCAGCCCGAGGGGCCGATAAAGCCGGTGATCTTGTTTTTTTCAATCGGCACATGGCTGTCACGCACCGCCATGAAGTTGCCGTAGAAAATCCTGTCCAGCTTGCAGTCCATGACCACAGGCGACTGGGTGACAAACGGAGCGGCTATTTGCGCAGTTGAGACGTTCAAAATTCAGATGCTCCCGTTCTTAATACTTGGGCTTGCCGAAGATACGGCTGACAATATTGACAACCAGCACAATCATCACCAACACCAACGAGGCCGCCCAGGCGAGCTCAAGCTGGTTGTCGAACGGCATGCCGGAGAAGTTGTAGATCAGCACCGCCAGCGAGGCCGTGGGGTTCATGACCGCGAGGTCGCCGTCGTGGTAGATCCAGTAGTTGCTGAACAGCGCGGTAAACAGCAGCGGCGCGGTTTCGCCGGCAGCCCGGGCCACCGCGAGCATCACCCCGGTGAGGATCGCCGGCAGGCCGGTCGGCAAAATGATCTTCCAGATCACCTGGGAGCGGGTGCAGCCCATGCCGTAGGCGGCGTCCTTCATGATCTTGGGCACCATGCGCATCGACTCTTCGGCGGTGAGCACCACGATCGGCAGCATCAGTACCGCCAGGGCTACACCGCCCGCCGGCGCCGAGTAAGTACCGGTGGTCATGACCACCAGGGCGTAGGCGAACACCCCGGCCAGGATCGACGGCAGGCCCGTGAGCATCTTGGCGGCAAAGCGCGCAGTGTTCGCCAATTTGCTGTCCGGCCCCAGTTCGGCCAGGAAGATCGCCGCCATGATGCCGACCGGTACCGCGATGGCAGCAGCAATGCCGACCATCACGAAAGTGCCTGCCATGGCGTTGCCGAAACCGCCGCCGGTTTCGAAGCCGGTGGGCGGCAGTTCGGTAAACACTTCCAGGCTCAGGCGTGCGCCACCACGGGTGATCAGCATGTAGAGCACGGAAATCAGCGGCACACTGGCCAGCAGCGCGCCCAGCCAGACCAGCGTTGTCAACACCAGGCTGCGCAGGGCGCGGCCTTCGAACTTGCGCTGCAGGCTGGGCACCGCGGTGATCGGGGACGTGAGGTCAGTCATTGTTTAGTACCGCGCTGGGCGTAGAGCATGATCATGGAACCGATGACGTTCACCAGCAGCGTGATAAACATCAGCACGAGCGCGGCGTACATCAACACCTCGATCTCATTCGGCCCGGCTTCGGGAAAGTTCAGCGCCAACAAGGCCGCCAAAGTATTGGCCGGCGCAAACAGCGACAGTGAGATGTTGTTGGCGTTGCCCACCAGCATTGCCAGCGCCATGGTTTCACCCAGCGCGCGGCCGAGGCCGAGCACCAGCGAACCGAAAATACCGGTGGCGGCAGAAGGCACCATCACCTTGAGAATCGCCTCCCAATGGGTAGTCCCCATACCGTAGGCAGCCTGCTTGGTTTTCATCGGCACGCTGGTCAGGGCGTCCTGGGACACGGCGGCAATCGTCGGCAGAATCATGATCGCCAATACCAGCGCCGCAGGCAGCAACCCTGGCCCGCTCAAGGAGGTGCCGAAAAACGGGATCCAGCCCAGTTCACTGTTCAACCAGGTGGTCAGTGGCCGGATCGCCGGGATCACTACGTAGATGCCCCACAGGCCATACACCACGCTGGGGATGGCCGCGAGCAATTCAACGATGGTGCGAAACACCGCCGCCAGCTTCGCCGGCAGGAAATCCTGCGTCAGGAAAATCGCCATGCTGACGCCGAAAACCCCTGCAATCAGCAGCGCAATCAGGGCGCTATAGAGCGTGCCCCAAATCGCCGGCAGGATCCCGTACTTGCCTTGGTTGACATCCCAGACACTGCCAAAAAGCACGTCGAAACCGTGCTTCTCCATGCCGGGAAGGGCCTTGCGTCCCACCTCGAATACCAAGGCTGCGACCAACGCCAGAATCAGTACCACCCCGATTCGCGCGAGCCCACGGAAGGTGCGATCGACCAGGAAGTCTTTTGCAGAGGGGGGTTGGCAGGCAGAATCCGGGTTAACCGGAACGACGAAAGGTTTGATCATGGGCGAATTCCGGAACAAAGGGGGAAACGCTCCCGGCCTGGCTGACAGCCCAGGCCAAGAGCGACCTCACGGGTGTTACTGGATGTTGGCGGAAGCTTTACGCACCTGATCGACCACCGATTGCGGCAGCGGGATGTAGCCCATCGAGTCGGCGATTTTCTGCCCCTCGGTCAAGCTGTATTCGACCATTTCGCGCATGGCCTTGGCCTTGGCCGGATTACCGTTGTCCTTGCGGAAGATCATCCAGGTGTAGGACGTGATCGGGTAGGACTTGGCGCCGTCCGGGTCCGGCAGCCAGGCCACCAGGCTTTCCGGCATCTTCACTGCTGCCAGGGCCTCGGCACCGCTCTCGGCGTTCGGCACCACGTACTGGCCGGCCTTGTTCTGCAACTGGGCGAAGTCGACCTTGGCCAGCTTGGCGAAGCCGTACTCAATGTAGCCAATCGCGCCTGGCGTCTGGCGCACGGTGGCGGTCACGCCATCGTTCTTGGGCGACTTGATGAATTTGTCGCTGGCCGGCCAGTTGACGGTGTTGCCCTCCCCCAGCGCCGTTTTGAATTCAGGATTGATGGTTGCCAAGTGCTTGGTGAATACCGCCGTGGTGCCGCTGGAGTCTGCACGCACTACCACGGTGATCGGTGTATCGGTCAGTTTCAGGTCCGGGTTGGCGGCGACGATCTGTGGGTCGTTCCACTTGGTGATCTTGCCCAGGAAGATATTGGAATAAACGTCGCGTGGCAGCTTGAGGCCCTTGGGGTTGCCCGGAAGGTTATACGCCAGCACGATTTCACCCGCGGTCATCGGCAGCAATTGCACGCCTTCGGCCACCTTGGCGATGTCTTCATCCTTCATGGCCGAATCACTGGCGGCGAAATCGACGGTTTTATTCAGGAAGTCCTGCACACCTGCGCCGCTGCCCTTGGATTGATAATCCACCGTGACGCCAGCGGTCTTCTTGCTGAAGTCCTTGAACCAGGTGAGGTAGATCGGTGCAGGGAAGCTGGCGCCGGAGCCGGTGAGGCGCACGTTTTCGGCGGCGAAGGTCATGGAGGAGGCACACAGAGAAACCGTAACGGCCAGTGCTGCAGACTTCATCAAGCTTTTCATTAAAAGGAACTCGTTGTGGTGACGGGCTCCCGAACTGTGCAGCAGGGTTGTTACATTTTTATGAAAATTGAGTGGCAAACCGGGGTTTTGTCCCTGTTTGCCACTACAGCGATGTATTTCCGGGGGACTGGTTAGTAACAAATTGCGTCTAAAATGCTGCGATCCCCTATGGCGGGGGCGCTTGCTCCTGCTGAGCTACGCAGCAGGTTCGCAAAGAACGTTTGCTTGCCTTGCTGATACATCACGCCGGGGCCTATGCCCACTACTTGCTCCCTGGAATCCTGTTGCCGATGGCCATCGATACGGTCATCGCTGATCTGCTTGAGTTGATACCCCGCCACACCGACCCGCCAGCGTTCGGCAACGGCATAGGACACTGCGAGGTTACTGTGGATCGCTTGGCCCGGCTGGACACTGATGGCATTCTGACACTGTTCACCTCGCTGGTGGCGCAGGCCAATGCAGAGCTGATGCCCAGAACCCGAATCCATTGTGTTTGACGCATACAGCACCTTCACTGACTGCCGATTAAAAAACGTTGAATGGGTAATCCACGATCACCCGGTACTCATCGGCATTCGAGTTGCCACGGGTATTGCCCGGCGCGGTATAGCCTTGGCCGGATCGATGCGCGGCCCAGCGCAATGTGACGTTCAAGCCCTTGGCCTTGCCGCCCGGCACCGCATAACGCAGGGCGACGTCGCGTTCCCAGTGGTGCGCGTCCTTACCCGCAGCGTTATAGATGTAGCCGTAGCCGGTGCTGTTGGGGTCGACTCGCGTCAGGTCCGCTTCACCCCGGGTGTAGGAGGTGCTGAGCTGAAAGTCCGGCGCGTTGATGAAGGCCAGGCTGGTCTGGTATTGGATCTTCCAGGACTTTTCACCCGGGGCATTGAAGTCGGCGTATTGCTGGGAATTGTTCAGGTACATGAACGTGCGGTCGTCCTGCACGACGTAGTCGAACGGTGTGTCGCCGTCGACCTTCTGCACACCGAGGGTCAGGCTCTGGCCTGCGCCGGACAGGGTCAGGCCGCCGGTGTAAGTATTGTTGTCGATGCGCCCCAAGTGGCTTTGGCCCTGGTCACGGGTCTTGAAGTAATGCACATACGGCGTCAGCGTGATCCCATGGTTCAACGTGAAGGGGTAGCTGACCCCAGCGTAATACTGGCTCCAGATATCGCTGAGCTGGCCGCCATACAGGGTCAGCGTAACCCCGCCCGGCGCACTGTAAACGCCGCCCAGCCAGCTCATGTGCGAACTCTCGCGCTCGGCCGCCACACCGGCCTTGTTGCCAGTGCCGTAACTGGTGGTCAGGTGGCTCTGGCCGCTCTGGTTGCGCAGGCGTGTGGAATCGACCCAGCCGGTGTCGAGGGTCAGGTTTTGCAAGCTGTAGTTCTTCAGCGTGACGCCACGATAGGTCTGTGGGAACACCCGGCTCACACCGCTGGCCACCAGTGGGTTATCCAGATACTGGTCACCTGCCTGCACCAAGCTGCCAAAGCCGCGCAGCTTGAGTGCCACGCCCGCTGCCGAGAAGTCAGACTCCGGAGCCTTTTTCGAATCCAGCGGCAGCAAACCCGCCCCGCCACTGCCTCCACCGCCATCGAGCTTGAGACCATAGAACCCATGCACATCGACCCCCACACCAATCGGCGTGTCGGTGTAACCCGAGCGAAACGACAGGTACACACCTTGCACCCATTCACGCTGATCCAGGCGCGACGGCGTGTTGTGGTTATCGCGGCCCAGGTAGTAATTGCGCAGCAGCCCATTGAGGGACGAGCCGCTGACAAATCCCGGCGTCACCGCCAGTTCGGCTTTCTGTCGTTCATTGATACCGGTGCTGAGGTTATCCCGTTGGCCCAAGGAGTTATCGGCCTGTACGCCCGTCGCCGAGAGTGACACCGTGAGCGATATGGAGACACGCACGATCCGCTTGAAAATAGGCATCAGCGTTGCTCCTGTGGTTGTTCAAGCACCGTCACGGTCGCCGTAGTGCCCGCGCGCAAGCGGCCCTATCCCAAGAGCAAGTGCAAGCTGCCAATACATCGGCAGCCTGCATTCCAGGCTTACTTGCCTTCAGTCAACGCGTTGTAGCTGGTGAACAGGTTGCGGTAGTCCGGGATGTGGTTGGAGAACAACGTCCCCAAGCCTTCGATATCGTTGCGCCAGTCGCGGTGCAGCTCACAGGCCAGGCCGAACCAGGTCATCAGCTGCGCACCATTGGCCGACATGCGGGCCCAGGCCGATTGCTGGGTCAGCTCATTGAAGGTGCCGGAGGCATCGGTCACCACGAACACTTCAAAGCCTTCCGCCAGCGCCGACAGCGCCGGGAATGCCACGCACACTTCGGTCACCACGCCGGCAATGATCAGTTGCTTCTTGCCGGTGGCCTTGATGGCCTTGACGAAGTCTTCGTTGTCCCAGGCATTGATCTGCCCAGGACGGGCAATGTACGGAGCGTCCGGGAACAGCGCCTTGAGTTCCGGTACCAGCGGGCCATTGGGGCCGGTTTCGAAACTGGTGGTCAGGATGGTCGGCAGCTTGAAGTACTTGGCCAGGTCAGCCAGGGCCAGCACGTTGTTCTTGAATTTGTCCGGGTCGATGTCGCGGACCAATGACAGCAGGCCAGCCTGATGGTCGACCAACAACACAGCGGCGTTATCTTTGTCCAAGCGAACGTAAGGTGTAGACATCGTGATACTCCTGATAAAGAAGGTGACGCTCCGAGTGGGCGCCCGGTAAAGAACCCAGCGTGTTTACTTGCGCTGTGAGTCTAGTTCTTCGTGATTGTTTGCCACTTCCTGAGCCTTGATGTAGCTCTCGATCAGCAGTTGGTAGTGCGGCATCGCCTGGGTGTAGACGTTCGCCCACTCCTGGGCATCCGGACGGTTCCACGAACCTTGCAACTCCGAGAGCGTGCCCATGATGTCGATCGGCACCGCGCCGGCTTGGGCCAGGCGCGCGATGGTCAGGTCGGTGGCCAGCCTGGAGTGGTTGCCCGAAGCATCGACCACTGCGAACACCTTGTAGCCTTCGTGCACCGCTGCGATAGACGGAAAGGCCAGGCATACGCTGGTCAGGGTGCCGGCAATCACCAGGGTCTTCTTGCCGGTGGCTTTGACGGCGGCGTGAAACTCAGGGTTATCCCAGGCGTTGATTTCGCCGCGACGGGCGACGTACTTGGCGTGGGGCGCGGCTTCGTGGATTTCCGGGATCAGCGGGCCATTGGGGCCTTGTGGAACCGAAGCGGTAGTGATGACCGGGATTTTCAACAGGGTCGCGGCCTTGGCCAGCGCGATAGCGTTGGCGCGCAACTGAGGAACATCAATGTCCTTGACGATCTGGAACAGACCACTCTGGTGGTCGATCAGCAACATGGCCGTGTCGGCGGGATCAATCGTCGGCTTTTGACCATTGAAGTTTGCAGCGTTACCTGATGCAGTCATTTGCATTTCCTCTTTGCTTGGATAGACCTCCCTGGAATGGTGTGCCGGAACAGTGCCCGGCAGTGTCTGCACTTCCTGTATAGACACGCTCCGACCGGTATCCACGACTTGCGCCTGTAGGACACCTGCGAAAAAACAATGGAGCCACCTTAATCATCAGGTTCAGGGTTAGGTAGTGGCTGAACCGGGCCGCTGCATCTCAAAAATGGAACGATGTACCGCCCCTTGCACATTGGCTCAGGCTCGCCTCAATGGCTGGCCATGCCAGCCATATGCATCATCCAGCGCAAGCCACTCGCAAGGATGCCGAGGGCGAGCACGCTGGCGAACCAGATAGCGATCAGCCACAACACCCGCTGGTACCAACGGCCAGCAGGCAGCGGCTTTTCACCCTTAGTGGTAGCCATCGCCAATCCTCACTTTGCCGCGGAATACGTAGTAGCTCCAGCAGGTGTACATCAGGATGATCGGCAGGATGAACAGCGTGCCGATCAGGATGAACAGCTGGCTCGAAGGCGGCGATGCAGCGTCCCACAAGCTGATGGATGGCGGCACAATGTTCGGCCAGATGCTGAAGGCCAGCCCGATATACCCCAGGAACACCAGCACCAGGGTGAATACGAACGGCCAGTGCGAGTGGTGTTGGCGCAACGTTTTCAACAGCCCCACCAGTGCCAGTACGCCCAGCAGCATCAGACCGCCAAACACCACAATGTGCGCCTGGGCAAACCAGCGCAGGGCGATTTCCGGGTGCAGCCACGGCGTCCACACGCACAGCACCGCCACCACCGCCATCAGCGCAAAGGCCAGGTAGCGGCTGAACAGGCGCATGCGCGATTCGAGCATGCCTTCGGTCTTGACCAGCAACCAGGTGCTGCCCAGCAACGCGTAGGCCACCACCAACCCAACCCCGCAGAACAGCGGGAACGGCGAGAGCCAGTCGAGGCTGCCCCCGGCAAACTGGCGATTGACCACCGCAATGCCGGCGATGTAGGTGCCGATCACCACGCCCTGGCAAAAGGTCGCCAGGAACGAGCCGCCGATAAACGCCATGTCCCAGATATGCCGCTTCTGCGGGCTTGCCTTGAAGCGAAACTCAAACGCCACACCACGAAAGATCAGCCCGGCCAGCATGAAAATCAGCGGCAGGTACAACGCCTCCAGGATCACCGAATACGCCAGCGGAAACGCCCCATACAACGCCGCGCCGCCGAGTACCAACCATGTCTCGTTACCGTCCCATACCGGCGCCACGGTGTTCATCATCACATCGCGCTCCTGCTCGTCCGGGATCAGCGGAAACAGGATGCCCAGGCCCAAATCGAAGCCATCCATGATCACGTACATCATCACCCCGAAGGCAATGATCACGCCCCAGATCAACGACAGGTCTATACCTACAATGCCCATGTGCAATCCCCTTGATCAGTTGGTGTGGTCGCCGGACGCGAGCGTCTCGGTGACGGCGGACAGGGGGCGGCGTGGTGTACGCTCCTGGCCGGGGCCGCCCTGTGGCGGATGGTCGTGATGGGGCTGCGGGCCTTTGCGCACCAACTTCATCATGTAGCCGATACCCACGGCGAATACAGAGAAGTAGATGAGCACAAACAACGCCAGGGAGATGCTCAATTGCGTAACGCTGTGATTGGACGCCGCGTCTGCGGTGCGCATCAGCCCGTAGACCACCCACGGCTGGCGCCCTACTTCGGTGGTGATCCAGCCGGCCAGCATGGCGATCAGCCCGGTCGGCCCCATGAACAACACCAGGCGCAGGAACAGGCGATTGCGATACAGCGCGCCGTTACGCCGCAAGGCGAAGCCCAGCAAGCCAGTAAGGATCATCAACATGCCCAGTCCGGCCATGATGCGGAAGCTGAAAAAGATGATGGTCGAGTTCGGCCGGTCTTCCTTGGGGAAGCTCTTGAGCGCCGGGATCTGTTTGTCCAGGCTGTGGGTGAGGATCAGGCTACCCAGGTACGGCACTTCGATTGCAAAGCGGGTCTTCTCGGCCTGCATGTCAGGGATGCCAAACAACACCAGCGGCGTCGCGCCGTTACCGACGTTTTCCCAATGCCCTTCAATCGCAGCAATTTTCGCCGGCTGGTGCTCCAGAGTGTTCAAACCATGGGCATCACCGACGACCGCCTGGATCGGAGCCACGATCAACGCCATCCACAACGCCATCGAGAGCATTTTACGCACTGCCGGAGTGTCGTTTTTACGCAGCAAGTGCCAGGCCGCCGATGAGCCGACGAAGAACGCCGTGGCAACAAAGGCAGCGATTGCCATATGCGCCAGGCGGAACGGGAACGACGGGTTGAAGACGATGGCGAACCAGTCCAGCGGCACCACCCGGCCATCGACGATGGAGAAGCCCTGGGGCGTTTGCATCCAGCTGTTGGACGCCAGGATCCAGAACGTCGAGATCAACGTCCCGATGGCGACCATCACCGTAGAAAAGAAGTGCAAACCGCGCCCCACCCGGTTCCAGCCAAACAGCATGACCCCGAGGAAACCCGCTTCCAGGAAGAACGCCGTCAGCACCTCATAGGTGAGCAACGGCCCGGTGATGCTGCCGGCAAAGTCCGAGAAACGACTCCAATTGGTGCCGAACTCGTAGGCCATGACCAGGCCCGAGACCACGCCCATGCCGAAGTTGACGGCGAAGATCTTCGACCAGAAGTGATACAGGTCCTTGTAGACCGCGTTGTTGGTTCTCAGCCACAAGCCTTCGAGCACCGCCAGGAAACTGGCCAGGCCGATGGTGATAGCGGGGAAAATAATGTGAAACGAGACCGTGAAGGCGAATTGAATTCGCGCAAGGTCCAGCGCCTCGAGATTTAACATGGCAATACCCTTATTGAAACACGATGCTCACGCGCACCCGGCCCGGCGTGCCTCTGGCCTGGTGGCCTGGGGCAAGCGGATGTGCAGTGATCAGGGAAAACCAGGGCGCCATACTGGCCGCCCCGGTACGACTCAAGCGCCGTGGGACTGGATCAGATTGCTGACCGGCGCGGGTTCAAGCCGGATGGCGATGAACTTCGACGTCGGGGTAAACGTACGGTCGCCATAGCTTTCCAGCGGCACCAACGGGTTGGTTTCGGGGTAATAGGCGGCGGCCTGCCCGGCGGGAATGTCATAGGCGATCAAGGTGAAGCCGCTGACCCGACGCTCACGGCCATCGCCCCACAGCGAGACCATGTCGACTTTCTGCCCCGGCTCGTAGCCCAGCTTGCGGATGTCCTGTTCATTGACGAACACCACATCGCGCATGCCATAGACGCCGCGATAACGGTCATCGAGCCCGTACAGGGTGGTGTTGTACTGGTCGTGGGAACGCATGGTCTGCAGGATCAGCTCCGGCTTGACGTCCAGATTGCGCACGCCTTCGCTGACCAGGTGCGCCGGCAACACGCTGGAGACAAACTGGGCTTTGCCGCTGTCGGTTTTCCAGATGCGTCGCGCTGCGTCGTTGCCCAGATGAAAGCCGCCCGGATGCAGCAGTTTGGTGTTGAAGTCCTTGAAGCCGGGAATGGTGTCGGCAATCAAGTCGCGGATGCGGCCGTAGTCGGCCACCGTCCACAGCCAGTCAATCGGGTGATTGCCCAGGGTCGCATTGGCGATCCCGGCAATGATGGCGGGTTCCGAACGCATCAGCGGCGACTTGGGTTTCAGCTGGCCGTGGGAGATGTGCACCATGCTGAAGGTGTCTTCAACGGTCACGCCTTGCGGGCCTTGTTCCTGGATGTCGATATCGGTGCGGCCCAGGCACGGCAGGATCAAGGCTTCGCGGCCCGTCACCAGATGGCTGCGGTTGAGCTTGGTAGCGATGTGCACAGTGAGGTCGCACTTGCGCAATGCCGCGTGGGTGCGCGGGGTGTCCGGCGTCGCTTGGGCAAAATTGCCGCCCAGGCCGATGAAGACCTTGGCGCGCCCTTCTTCCATGGCCGCAATCGCCATGACCGTGTTGTGACCATGGCGGCGCGGGACCTTGAAGTCAAAGCGTGCTTCCAATGCGTTGATCAACTCCGGCGGCGCCAGTTCGTTGATGCCCATGGTGCGGTCGCCCTGCACGTTGCTGTGGCCACGCACGGGCGATAGCCCCGCCCCTGGCCGGCCGATATTGCCACGCAACAGTTGCACGTTGATGATTTCCTGCACGGTCAGCACCGAGTGTGTGTGCTGGGTCACGCCCATCGCCCAGCACATGATCACCCGCTTGGCGCGTCGGTACATGCGTGCGGCCAGCTCGATATCCTCAAGGCTCAGGCCCGATTGCTCGACGATATGCTCCCATGAGGTGGCGTCCACTTGCGCCAGATAGTGCTCCAGGCCCGAGGTGTGCTGGGCAATGAAAGCGCGGTCGAAGACTGCCTCGCCATCGTTCTCCAGGGCTTCACGTTCCCATTTGAGCAGGAACTTGGCGATACCACGAAAGGCCGCCATGTCGCCGCCCAAGGCCGGGCGAAAGTACGCCGACGAGGTAGGTTCGGAACCGTTGGTGAGCATCTCCAGGGGATGCTGCGGGTGTTGGAAACGCTCCAGCCCACGTTCCTTGAGCGGGTTGAAACAGATCACCTGGGCACCGCGCTTTACCGCCTCGCGCAGCGGTTCGAGCATACGTGGGTGGTTGGTGCCGGGGTTCTGGCCGATGACGAAAATCGCGTCGGCTTCTTCCAGGTCATCGAAGGTCACCGTGCCTTTGCCCACGCCAACACTGTCGTCCATGCCCAGGCCGCTGGCTTCGTGGCACATGTTCGAACAGTCGGGAAAGTTGTTGGTACCGTAGGCGCGAACGAACAGTTGGTACAAATAAGCCGCTTCGTTACTGGCGCGCCCCGAGGTATAGAACTCGGCCTGGTCCGGCGACTCCAGTTCGTTGAGGTGCTTGGCGATCAGGGCAAAGGCATCGTCCCAAGTGATTTCGACATAACGGTCCAGCGAGTCGTCATAGCGCATTGGGTGTGTCAGGCGGCCCTGGTATTCGAGCCAATAGTCACTTTGCGCTGCCAGCGACGACACCGTGTATTTGTTGAAGAACGCCGGATTGACCAGGCGCCCGGTGGCTTCCCAGTTGACCGCCTTGGCGCCGTTCTCGCAGAACTTGACCATGCCGCTTTCCGGCGACTCGCCCCAGGCGCAACCGGGACAGTCAAAACCGCCGTTCTGGTTGGTCTTGAGCATCGCACGGATGTTCTTGAGCGCGTTTTCACTGCCCAGCCAGTTTTTCGTCACCGCGATCAGCGCGCCCCAACCGGCGGCGGCCCCCTTGTACGGTTTATAACGTTCAACTTCGCTCATGATGTTTCTCCAGGACTTCACGCATAGGCAGCGCCTAACTTAAAGCCTTTATTGATGGTTATTTTCAGGCATTGCAGAACGCAAACAGTGTTTGCACCGATCTTTCCACGGTCTGGAAATCGGTTTACATATTCAGGCTAGGCCCTGCAAAAACATCTGTCTAATCACAAATAACGACCACGCCATCGACACCATCTATCAAAATTAAAATCTTTATTTTTCATAGTGATACGAACCTAAAAAGCTCAAATAAAATCGCTATAGATTTCATCGATCACTCAGTTGTTAATAGTGATTAGACGCCCTTGAAAAACAACTTTAGGCTTGAATCAAATAAGGCTCTCATCTCTGTCGAGCGCTCAAAAACAACGCCATGGCTACGCTCTTATTGAGTCGCAGCCGGAGGTTTCCATGACCGATAAAATCCTGATGGATAGTTTTTCTCGCCGGGTCGACTATCTCAGAATGTCGGTGACCGACCGCTGCGATTTCCGTTGTGTGTATTGCATGGCCGAAGACATGCAGTTCCTGCCGCGCCAGCGCATCCTCACCCTGGAGGAGCTGTATCAACTGGCTGAAAGCTTCGTCACCCTGGGCACTCGTAAAATCCGCCTGACCGGCGGCGAGCCGCTGATTCGCCCAGGTGTGGTTGACCTGTGCCAGCGCATCGCCGCCCTCCCCGGCCTGCGCGAGCTGTGCATGACCACCAACGGCTCGCAGTTGGGCAAGCTCGCCGCCCCCTTGTTCGAGGCTGGCGTGAAGCGCCTGAACATCAGCCTCGACAGCCTTGATCCCCAGCGCTTTCGCGAACTGACGCGCACCGGCGATCTGGCAAAAGTCATCGCCGGTATTGACGCTGCGAATGCTGCGGGTTTTCAACACACCAAACTCAATTGCGTGGTGATGAAAGGCCGCAACGATCACGAGATCAACGACCTGGTAGCGTTCGCCATCGAACGCGGCGTGGATATCAGCTTTATCGAGGAAATGCCCCTGGGCGTGATCAGCGAACACAGCCGTGCCGAGGCTTTCTACTCCAGCGCGCAAGTGCGCGAGCGCATCGCCGAACGCTACACCCTGATCGACTCGGCCGAATCGACCCAGGGCCCTTCACGCTACTGGCGCCTGGCCGAAGCACCGCATATCCGCCTGGGCTTTATTTCCCCCCACAGCCACAACTTCTGCGGCACCTGCAACCGCGTGCGGCTGACCGTTGAAGGCCGCTTGCTGCTGTGCCTGGGCAACGAGCATTCGGTCGACCTCAAGGAGGTGCTGCGCCGTTACCCGGGTGAACCGCAACGGCTGGAGCACGCCATTCTCGAGTCGATGAAGATCAAGCCGTATCGACACAACTTCGAGCTCAACGATGAAGTGCAGGTGGTGCGTTTCATGAACATGACCGGCGGCTAGCTGGCCGGCCTCTCTTTCTTTGTACTCAGTTGACCCGAGGTACCCCATGCACGAACACTCGCCTACCCTGACCCATCTGGACGCCGCAGGCCGAGCCAGCATGGTCGACGTCACCGACAAAGCCGCTACCACCCGCGAAGCCCAGGCCCAGGCTTGGGTGCACATGTTGCCGGCCACCTTGCAACTGATCCAGGCCAACGGCCATCCCAAGGGCGATGTGTTTGCCGTGGCACGTATCGCCGGGATCATGGCCGCGAAGAAAACCCATGAGCTGATCCCGCTGTGCCACCCGCTGATGCTCAGTTCGATCCACCTCGAACTGCGCGCCATCGAGCCTGACAGAGTGCAGATCCTCAGCACCTGCCGGCTCAACGGCCAGACCGGCGTCGAACTCGAAGCCCTGACCGCCGCCAGCGTGGCAGCCTTGACGATCTATGACATGTGCAAGGCCGTGGATCGGGGCATGGTCATCGACCGAATCCAGCTGCTGAAAAAACACGGCGGCAAATCAGGCACCTTCATTGCAGGAGACGCCCAATGATTCTGATCAACTACTTTGCGCGCTACCGTGAACAACTGGGTGTTGGCGGTGAAAAGCTCGTATTGGATGAGTCCCTGCGCACCATTGCAGACGTCAGGCAATTGCTATGCGCCCGCGATGAGACCTGGCAGCAAGTGCTGGGTGAAACCAGCCTGATGTGCGCGCTGAACCAGGAACTCTGCACACCGCAAGCGCTGATCGAAGACTTCGACGAAATTGCGTTCTTCCCCCAAGTGACCGGAGGCTGACCCATGCCGATTCAGGTGCAGACCGAACTGTTGGACCTGGGTGAACTGACCCGCAGCGTGCACGCCGAAGACCCCGGCGTTGGCGCCGTGGCCACGTTCGTGGGGTATGTACGCGATATCAACCAGGGCGATCAGGTCAGCGCATTGTTCCTTGAGCATTACCCCGGCATGACCGAGCGCGCACTGCAGTTGATCGTTGATCAAGCCCATGAACGCTGGCCGCTACAGCGGGTAAGCATCGTTCATCGTGTGGGCCCGCTGAAGGTGGGTGAGCCCATCGTCTTCGTCGGCGTCGCCAGCCAACATCGCCTGGATGCCTTTGAAGCCTGCGCGTTCCTGATGGACTACCTCAAGACTCGGGCGCCGTTCTGGAAGCGGGAGCAAACGCCAGCTGGAGAGCGTTGGGTAGAAGGACGGGAAAGTGACCGGCTGGCGCAGGAGCGCTGGGTACTCAGTTAAGCGTACATCGCTCCTGCAAAAGCCTTAACTGACTGGCATTAGCGTGCCCGAATCAGAACAACTCAGAGAACGGTATAAACCGCGCCGTATCACCGGCCCGCAACGTGCTGCCCTCGCAAATTTCAACCAACCCATCAGCCCACGATGCACCCAGCATCACCCCGGAACTCTGGTTCGGATACAGCACCGCCCTGCCCGCCTCGATCCTGGCTCGCAGGTACTCGCGGCGACTGCCGGCCTTGGGCCAGTCAAACCCCACATTCACCTCAAAGCTCATCGGCGTGACATCATCGACGCCCTGGATACGCAGTAGATAAGCCCGGGCCAGCAAGCCGAAGGTCACCAGTGCCGAGGCCGGGTTGCCGGGCAGGCCAATCACCGGCACTCGGCCAAACGAACCGACGGTCAGGGGTTTGCCCGGTTTGATCGCAAGTTTCCAGAACAATGGCTTGCCGCATTCACGCAGTACCTGGCCGAGGCAATCGGCATCGCCGGCCGACACGCCGCCGGTGGTCAGGATCAGGTCGGCCGCCTGTTGCAGCTGCTCCAGCTTGAGCCGAGTCAGTTGCGACTGGTCGGGGAGAATGCCGCCGTCGATGACCTCACAACCCAGTGCCCCCAGCCAATGGCTGAGCAAAGTTCGATTGCTGTTGTAGATGCAGCCAGGCTTGAGCGGTGTGCCCGGCTCGGCCAGTTCATCGCCGGTGGACAGCAGCGCCACCCGTGGCCGGCGTACCACCGACACATGGGTGCAGCCCTGGGCTGCCGCGACGGCCAGCTCGAAAGGGCCGAGTCGCTTGCCGGCATGCAGTAATACCTCACCGGCGCGGTTTTCCTGGCCTTGGGTGCGGATATTCTGGCCCTCGCGCAGCGGCTGGGTAAAGCGCACACGCGCATCGTCCAGCACCTCGGCGTTCTCCTGCATTTCGATGCAGTTGGCCCCGTCCGGCACCGGTGCGCCGGTGAAGATGCGCGCACAGGTACCGGGCTGCAGCGGTTCAGGCGCTTGACCGGCGAAGATCTGCTGCGACACCGGCAGTGGCTGGCCGTGCCAGTCTGTGAGGTTCAGGGCGTAGCCGTCCATGGCACTGTTGGGCCAGGGCGGCAGGTCCAGGCTCGCCACCAGGTCATTGGCCAGCACCCGTTGCCGGGCATCGCTGAGCAGCACCAGCTCGCTGTCGTGCAGGCGATGCTCCTCGGCCAGGGCCAACAACGCAGCAATGGCCTCCTCCACCGACATCAGCGCGGCGCGCCTCATCCTCGCGTGCCGCACAGAGCCACCGGCTTGAGGTGCGGCACGAAGTTACATGGTCGGTGGCGCGCATCGAGCTGCTCGGCCAGAATACCTTCCCAGGCAGTACGACAAGCACCCGTCGAGCCCGGCAGGCAGCACACCAGCGTGCCGTTGGCCAGCCCGGCCAAGGCGCGGCTCTGCACCGTGGACGTACCAATATCAAGAATCGAGATCGCACGGAACAGCTCACCAAAACCATCAATGTGCTTATCCAGCAAACAGCCCACCGCCTCGGGGGTGCTGTCGCGGCCGGTAAACCCCGTGCCGCCGGTAATCAACACCACCTGCACGCGCTCATCGGCGATCCAGGCCGCCACCTGGGCGCGAATTTTGTACAGGTCATCCTTGAGCAGGTTGCGCTCCAACAGGCTGTGCCCAGCTTCCAACAGGCGACTGACCAGCAATTGCCCGGAGGTGTCATTGGCATATTCGCGGGTATCGCTGACCGTCAACACGGCAATATTCAGGGGTACAAACAATGCATCCGACGTGACGCTCATGTGATTCTCCGGCAGGCAATTATCAAAACAATGGCCTGAGGCTAAAGCGCTGAAACGATGGCTGTCTAATCGTTACGACTGACCGGGTTATCGAGCGTTTCTATCACGGCTTTCACTGCCGGCCCTGGACTGCTATCGAGTGCATCAATCACTCTGTCAATACAGGTGATTGGACGTGCCTGCCGTTACAATGAGATCGTCTGCTCATTCATTCGCCGGGTTGCGCGGGGTTCCAGCACCTTGCGCCATGAACGGCTTTTCACTTATTCCCAGGCAGGTGCATTAATGGACATAAAGCAACTCAAATTCCTGATCGCGCTGGAGCAGACCCGGCACTTCGGCCAGGCTGCTGCACGCTGCCATATCACCCAGCCGACCCTGTCGATGCGCCTGCGCAACCTGGAAGATGAGCTTGGCCTGGAGCTGGTCACCCGCGGCCAGCGCTTTGAAGGCTTCACCGAAGCCGGCGAGCGTGTGCTGGCCTGGGCGAGGACGCTGCTCGCTGCCCATGACGGCCTGTTTGCCGAAGCCGCCGCATGCCGTGGCCAACTGGTCGGTAACCTGCGCCTGGGCCTGGTGCCCCTGAGCGGCTTCAACCCGATCCGTTTCATTCAGGACTTGTCCCACACCTTCCCGGAACTCAAGTTCAGCCTCACATCCATGAGTTCGGACAGGATCATCGAAGCGCTGGGCACCAACCAGCTGGACCTGGGTGTGTGCTACCTGGACCACGTCAATCCCAACTATCTGGATTTTTTTGAAATGGGCGAGACCCGTGTCGGGCTGCTCTACGACACCCGCCACTTCCATTTCGAAGGCACCCAAATGAGCTGGGAAGACGCCGCCGAACTGCCATTGGGGATGATCAGCAACGGCATGCACTACCGCAAATCCATCGACCTGAGTTTCCGCAGCCGTGGCCTGGATCCGCAGCCGATCCTCGAAAGCGATTCCACCTATCAACTGTTCCAGGCGATCCACGAAGGCTTCTGCTGCGCGATCATGCCGTTGGACAGCGGCCTGGAAAGCCCGATCGAGAACCTGGCGTTCATCAACCTGCCGGACGCCAGCGTCCTCGCGCCCCTGGGCATGGTGATGCGCAAGACCGAACCACGCTCGGCCATTGCCGAGAAGTGTTTTGCCGAAGCCAGGAAGTTGTTTGCGATCAAGGGCGAGGGTTAACGCCCACAAAAAAGGCGCTCCGTAGAGCGCCTTTTTACCGCCGTTTGCTTTACTGCACACTTACCTGACGCAGTTCAGGCTTGCTTTCGCCACCAATCGTGATGCGTTTGGGCTTGGCCTCTTCAGGCACCTCGCGCTGCAGGTCGATGCTCAGCAAACCATTGGTCAGGGCTGCGCCGCGCACTTCGATGTGGTCCGCCAGGCGGAACGACAACCGGAAGGCACGTTGAGCAATGCCTTGGTGCAGGTAAGCGACCTTATCGTCGGTTTCGCGTTTACCGCCGGAAACCGTCAAGACGCCCCTTTCGACCTGGATATCCAGATCCTCCTCGGTCAGGCCAGCGACGGCGATGACAATGCGGTACGCGTCGTCACCGTGCTTTTCCACGTTGTGAGGTGGATAGGAGTTCGGAGCCTCGCTACGCAGCGCCGACTCGAACAGGTCATTGAAGCGGTCAAAGCCCACCGATTGACGGAACAGTGGTGCCAACGAAAGGGTAGTAGCCATTTTAAAATCTCCTGAGTTTCTCCAAGTGATTTAGTACGCGACCCGCATTCGGCATCGCGTGATCAAAAATTTATGGACGAGGAAACGGAATTCAAGAGGGCTGCAAGAAATTTTTTCTTGCGCCAATGACTATCGCAAAAACCGCAGTGATACCGCATGTGCTCTAATCTGAATGCCAGGCGTGCTTTAACCCGTGAGCGCCTGAGACAGCCCTTGAGGTACAAAAAAATGAAAATGACATTCCCTGCCCTGGCATTGGGCATCCTGATTTCCCAAGGGGCCCTGGCCGCCGGAGATGGCACTGCCGCGCTGGGCGGCGGTGTCGGCGGCGCGTTGGGCAATGTGGTAGGCCAACAGCTCGGCGGTTCGACCGGCGCGGCTATCGGTGCAGGCGTGGGCGGCGCCGCCGGTGGCGCGGTTGGCGCGCAAAAGGGCAATAAAACCGAAGCGGCGATTGGCGGCGGTTTGGGTTCGGCAGGCGGGTCGCTGATTGGCAATCGCCTGGGCGGCACCACCGGTTCGACCATCGGCGCAGGCGTCGGTGGTGCAGCCGGTGGCGCGCTGGGTAATAACCTGGCCGATGACGGGAGCGATCATCGCTCAGGCGGCGCCAAGCACAAAGGCAACAAGCATAAGCACAAGAATAAGCATCATTGATCGGCTTGCCATAATGCCAGGTGTAGGAGCGAGCAAGCTCGCTCCTACGTCGGGCCAATATCCATTTACATCGGCGTGCTGCTCACTACCCGCAATGCCAGCCCTTCATAGGCATCCAGCGTAATCGTGAACGTGCCCTCCTCTGTCAGGTCCCCTTCTACACGCTCATTGATGATATCCACCACCGGCCCCGGCGCGATGTTAGGCAGGTGCAGGGATTCGGTGATCGGCGTGGCACCAAAGTTCAGCGCAGTGATCTGCGTCCCCTTACCCGCCGGCAGTTCGTGAACCATGACCAGCAACCCCGGATGCTCGACATCCGGTATCAGGATCTGACGGCTCGCGGCGATGTCGTAGGCGCGGCGTACGCTGAGGATTTTCTGCAGTTGCGAAGCGAATGAATCCGGATCCTGCAACTGGTGGTTCAGGCTGCCGTACAGGCTTTTGGAGCGCGGCATCTGCCCGGCCGACAGCTCGGCCTCGGGGTTCAGGTCCACCAGATCGTAAGCGCCGCGATGTATCCAGCGGGTATCACCATCGGCCATCAGGTGCGCCACGTCTTCGGCCGCCAACGGCAGCGCGCCCACCAGGTCCCAGCCGGATAACGCGAACACCCCAGGCTGCATGGCGTTGTACATCACCAGCAGCAAATGGATCTGGCGAATCTGCTGGGTATCAGCCTGGGTAATCGCCTCAAGGTCACGAATGCCCAAGGCAGCAGTGATGATGCTGACCGTGGTGCAGGACACGCCGTTGGTGACGAACTTGAGGTTGTACGGCGCATGTTCACCGGTCAGGCGTTCGTACATCTGCTCGCGGATATGCTCGCGCAGGATGTTGCCGGGAAAAGTCTGGCCCTGGAACAGGAAGGTGTCATGGGCGTGCAGCGTCCAGAAATGCACCAGTTCCAGGGTCAGTTCGTCGTGGTTCTGCAGCGCGTGGATCAACGAACCCGGGTCGATGCCCAGCGTGTGCATCTGGCGCAGCATCAGGCGCAGGAATTCGGTGTCGCCCATCAGCAACGCGTGCTGGTAGGCCGGCCGGGTGATGAAGTCGTATGACAGGTCTGCACCGCCGTGGGACATGGAGGCAATGTCATCCACAGTCAGGTTGAGTTCCTGGAAGCTGAAACCACCGGCCTTGCGAATTGCGCCGCCGAGCAACTGGTTGCCGGTGATCGACAGCGGATGGCTTTCCGACCAGGCCGTACCATCGAGCTTGCGCTCCACACCGAGAAAACCGTTGGCGTCCAGGCGCAGGATCTTTGCGCCCATCACATCAATGGCGTGCAACGCATCACCGATGATCATCTGCTGCGCGGCGAACGAGGGGTCCAGCCAATTGAGCGACGGCTGGCCTTCCTTGAAGTAATGCAGGTACACCCATCGCCGTGGTTTGCCATCCACGCCGACCACCTCTGGCGTGGCGCTCCAGTCGGTTTCCTTTACCCCGGGTTCGAAGAAGATCACCCGCTGCAACTGGCCAACGATGTAGTGCTTGTCGCGCAGCGCATCCACCTGCATCGGGCTGAGGTTCTGCGCATCACGGCCCTCGAGCACGTCCGGCAGCAACGGCCAATCTTCCTCACGGATTTCCACCATGTGGTACAGCCCGGGGTAGTCCTCGTAGGCCATCTCCGCGAGGCGAAAGTCCGCGCCCTTGCCGGTGTGGGATGGGATTACATCGTCGATGATCACCGCATTGTGCGCGGCGGCCATGCGCGTCAAGGCCTGCAACTGCGCCTCGGTGCCCAGTTGCGGGTCGATGTCGAAGCTGATGCGGTCAAAATTGCCATCGATGGTCGGGGTGTGTTCGGTGCCAGCCAAGCCACCGGACTTTTTCAATGGGCCGTTGTGAATGCCTTGAATGCCGATTTTCGACAAGGCATGCCACAGGGTTTCATCCCCCAGCGCTTCGAGCACCGTGCCGCCTTCGCGGGTGACAATCGACGCCGGGTAGGCGGTGAACCACACTGACGACAAGGCTGACGCATCACGCGGCCGGGTATGCGCGTAGGGCTGCTGCCACAAGCGCCCTTGCCCGGAGTAGAGCTTGGCCCGCTGCCGCGCCGCGTGCAGCATGGATTGTTGCACCAGCCAGTTCACATGATCGTTGTTCGCCGCGGTCATAAGCTCGGTACCTGTGGTCGTTAAAGGTTACTCGTAAGCATATGAGGGGCGTGCGCGCCATTCGTTGCATTGAAATAGAGCCAGGGCCGGCCGCAATCTAAAATGTCGAATCGTCGCACCGCCCCTCCCACACTAGATTTTCGTCTGTCTTGTCTCTTGGCGTTGTCTGCCGATACTGCCTGGGGGTGAAGCCGGTCGATGCCTTGAACTGGCGGGTAAACGCACTGTGGTCGGTGTACCCGCATTGCAATGCCACCTCGGTAATCGGCAGCTCGCTATGCAACAGCCGCCGGGCATGTTCCAGGCGTACCTTCTGGATCATCTGCCGGGGCGTCAGGTGGAAAACGCGTTTGCAGTAGCGCTCCAGTTGCGCCACGGAAATCCCGGCGATACGGGTCAACTCACCCAAGGTGACGCGGCGGTTGAAGTGGGCGCGGATGTGTTCATCCACCGCCGCCAGGCGTTGATAAGCCGGGTGGGTTTCGCTGGCCGATTGCAGGTCTACCGAAATCCCGGCCAAGCCGATGATTGCACCGAGCCGGTTGTACAGCGGCCATTTGTGCGTGAGGCACCAGCCGGGTTCGCGGGTGCCGTAGAGGTGTAATTCAAGCTGATCCTCCAACACCTGCCCCCGTTCGAGCACACGCCGATCCTGCTCGGTATAGCCAGGCCCCAGTTGTGCAGGGAACACCTCGGCGCTGGTCTTGCCCAGCAGCGGTTGCAACTGCCTCAGGCCGCAGCGCTGCACCAGGGTGCGGTTGGCGAGCACGTAGCGGGCGTCGATGTCCTTGATAAAAATCGCGGCGTTGGGCAGCACGTCGAACATCGGTAATAACTGCTCTACCCCGTTCAATAGCTGCTCGATGCTGTCGGGGCGGCTGCCGTGGAGAAGGCTCGCAAACGCGCTGTGCAACATGACTTTCACCGCCCTTTTATTGATCGACGGCCAGCAGATTGCGCCATGTGCCGGGCGCTGTCGAGTGCGAGAAATTGTGCTGAATTCGTCATTCATCCCCACGTAAAACATCAATCGCCGCCGGGCTGGCGGGTTCACGATAGCGCCACTGCATGCCTATCCAATAACTCACAAGAAGGCGCCGCTATGTCAGGCCAAGGCAAGTTCAAGAAACAGTTGTCACTGATGGACCTCACCTTTATCGGGCTGGGAGCCATCTTCGGTTCGGGTTGGTTATTCGCCGCCAGTCATGTGTCGGCCATCGCCGGCCCGGCGGGGATTTTTTCCTGGTTG
This sequence comes from Pseudomonas synxantha BG33R, assembly GCF_000263715.2. Classification (NCBI taxonomy): domain Bacteria; kingdom Pseudomonadati; phylum Pseudomonadota; class Gammaproteobacteria; order Pseudomonadales; family Pseudomonadaceae; genus Pseudomonas; species Pseudomonas synxantha. The sequence goes on along the minus strand of NZ_CM001514.1, from coordinate 3,026,553 downwards.
CTGGGTGGTTTCGCCGTGCTGTTGCTGGGCATTGTCTATTGCGAACTCGGCGCCGCCCTGCCCCGCGCCGGTGGCGTAGTGCGTTACCCGGTGTACTCCCATGGCCCGTTGCTGGGCTACCTGATGGGCTTTATCACGCTGATCGCGTTTTCCAGCCTGGTGGCGATTGAAGTGGTTGCCTCGCGCCAATACGCTGCAGCGTGGTTTCCGGAGTTGACCAAGGCCGGTTCCAGCGACCCGACCACCCTGGGCTGGCTGGTGCAGTTCGCGCTGCTATGCCTGTTCTTTATCCTCAACTACCGCAGCGTCAAGACCTTTGCCATCGCCAATAACCTGGTGAGCGTGTTCAAGTTCATCGTGCCGTTGCTGGTGATCGGTGTGCTGTTCACCTTCTTCAAACCGGCGAACTTCCAGATGCATGGTTTTGCACCGTTCGGCCTCTCGGGCATTGAGATGGCGGTGTCGGCTGGCGGCGTGATCTTCGCCTACCTGGGGCTGACGCCGATCATTTCAGTGGCCAGCGAAGTCAAGAACCCGCAGCGCACCATCCCCATCGCGTTGATCCTCTCGGTACTGTTGTCGACTGCCATCTATGTGCTGCTGCAAACCGCGTTCCTCGGCGGTGTGCCCACCGAAATGCTCGCCAATGGCTGGGCCGGCATCAGCAAGGAGCTGGCCCTGCCATATCGCGATATCGCTCTGGCGCTGGGTGTAGGTTGGCTGGCTTATCTGGTGGTGGCCGATGCGGTGATCTCCCCCAGCGGCTGCGGCAATATCTACATGAACGCCACCCCGCGCGTGGTGTATGGCTGGGCGCAGACCGGCACCTTTTTCAAGATCTTCACGCGCATCGATGAAAAGTCCGGCATCCCGCGTCCGGCGCTGTGGCTGACCTTTGGCCTGTCGGTGTTCTGGACCCTGCCGTTCCCTTCCTGGGAAGCGCTGATCAACGTGGTATCCGCCGCGTTGATCCTGAGCTACGCCGTGGCCCCGGTGACCGTCGCCGCTCTGCGCCGCAATGCACCGGACATGGCGCGGCCGTTCCGGGTCAAGGGCATGGCGGTATTGGGTCCGCTGTCATTCATCATCGCCGCGCTGATCGTGTATTGGTCAGGCTGGAATACGGTGTCATGGCTGTTGGGCCTGCAAATCCTGATGTTTGTGGTGTACCTGCTCTGTGCACGCTGGGTACCGACCGCGCACCTCAATCTCAAGCAGCAAGTGCGCTCTTCGGCCTGGCTGATCGGCTTCTACGCCGTGACCATTTTGCTCTCCAAGCTCGGCAGCTTTGGCGGTATCGGCGTGATCAGCCACCCGTTTGACACACTGGTCGTAGCGGCCTGCGCCCTGGGCATCTACTACTGGGGCGCCGCCACCGGTGTGCCGGCCCACCTGGTGCGCCTGGAGACCGAAGACGATGAAAGCGAAGCGGTCACTGACAGCCACTACGACACTCCCCTCTCGGCGGCCACTCACTGATGGAACCTTCCATGAAGCGACTGCATGTAATCGACTCCCACACCGGTGGCGAACCCACGCGCCTGATCATGAACGGCTTCCCGGCTTTGGCGGGCACAACCGTCGCCGAGCAGCTTGAAGATCTGCGCACTCATCACGATCAATGGCGTCGCGCCTGCCTGCTGGAGCCACGGGGCAACGATGTGCTGGTCGGTGCACTGTACTGCGCGCCGGTCACGCCGGGCGCCACCTGTGGAGTGATTTTCTTCAACAATGCCGGCTACCTCGGCATGTGCGGCCACGGCACTATCGGCCTGGTCGCCTCCCTGCATTACCTCGGCCTTATCGCGCCAGGTGTCCACACCATCGACACCCCGGTAGGCCCGGTGGCAGCCACGCTGCACGAAGACGGTGGCGTAACCCTGCGCAACGTGCCCGCCTACCGCTACCGCCAGCAGGTACCGGTGCAGGTGCCCGGGTATGGCGTGGTGCTGGGCGACATCGCCTGGGGCGGCAACTGGTTTTTCCTGGTGTCGGACCACGGCCAGGCCCTGCAGATGAGCAACGTTGACGTTTTGACCGACTACACCTGGGCGATGCTCAAGGCCCTTGAGGCCCAAGGTATTCACGGCGCAGACGGCGCGTTGATCGACCATGTCGAACTGTTCGCCGACGACGCCCACGCCGACAGCCGCAACTTCGTGATGTGCCCCGGCAAAGCCTATGACCGCTCCCCCTGCGGCACCGGCACCAGCGCCAAGCTCGCGTGCCTGGCCGCCGATGGAAAACTCGCGGCGGGGCAGACCTGGGTACAAGCCAGCATCACCGGCAGCCACTTCCAGGGCCGCTATGAATGGGAAGGCGAACGCGTGAGTCCCTTCATCACCGGCCGCGCCTTCATGACCGCCGACAGCACCTTGCTGATCGACGAGCAGGACCCGTTTGCCTGGGGCATCTGAGCCTTTTATTTATTAACCTGAATGGAGTTAGCACCATGAGCGACAACATCTTCACCGGCTGCATGCCCGCCCTGATGACCCCCTGCACTGCCGAGCGCCAACCGGACTTTGACGCACTGGTCGCCAAAGGCCGCGAGCTGATTGATATCGGCATGAGCGCAGTGGTGTATTGCGGCTCCATGGGCGATTGGCCGCTGCTCACCGAGGCCCAGCGCCAGGAAGGCGTGGCGCGTCTGGTCGCGGCCGGCGTGCCGACCATCGTCGGCACCGGTGCGGTGAACAGCCGTGAGGCCGTATCCCACGCAGCCCATGCCGCCAAAGTCGGCGCCCATGGTTTGATGGTGATTCCCCGTGTTCTGTCCCGTGGGGCTTCGGTCACCGCACAAAAAGCCCACTTTGCAGCGATCCTCAACGCCGCGCCCAACCTGCCGGCGGTGATCTACAACAGCCCCTACTACGGTTTCGCCACCCGCGCCGATCTGTTTTTCGAACTGCGCCGCGAACACCCGAACCTGATTGGCTTCAAGGAATTCGGCGGCGGCGCCGACCTGCGCTACGCCGCAGAAAACATTACCTCCCAGGACGATGACGTAACGCTGATGGTTGGCGTCGATACGCAAGTGGTGCACGGCTTCGTCAATTGCAACGCCACCGGCGCCATCACCGGCATCGGCAACGCCTTGCCTCGGGAAGTGCTGCAACTGGTGGCCCTGAGCAAAAAGGCCGCCAAGGGTGATGCCAAGGCGCGGCGCCAGGCCCGCGAACTGGAAGCTGCGCTGGCGGTGCTGTCGTCGTTCGATGAGGGCTGTGACCTGGTGCTGTATTACAAGCATTTGATGGTGCTCAACGGCGATCAGGGCTACGCCCTGCACTTCAACGAAACCGATGTGCTCAGCGCTGCCCAGCGCCGCTATGCCGAGCAGCAGTACGCGCTGTTCCGCCAGTGGTATGCCAACTGGTCGGCGGAACAAAACGTCGCTTGATTTTCTGTAGGGGTGGGCTTGCTCGCGAAGGTCGTTAACGATAACGCGTTCATCCTGAATAAACGCGTTATATGCACTTTTTTCGCGAGCAAGCTCGCTCCTAAAACAACCCTCTATTTTCCAGGATGCCCCCATGACTCTGACAGGCAAGATGCTGATCGGTCAGCAATCCCTTCATGGCCGTCGCGATGCGATCCGGGCCATCAACCCAGCCACCGACACGCCACTGGAACCCGCCTACGCCGGCGGCGATACCGAACACGTGGGACAGGCCTGCGCACTGGCCTGGGCTGCCTTCGATATGTATCGCGAAACGTCCCTGGCAGATCGCGCCAGGTTTCTTGAAACCATCGCCGACAACATCGAAGCCCTGGGCGATGAGCTGATCGAACGCGCCAGCACAGAGACCGGTCTGCCCCGCGCGCGTATTGAAGGTGAGCGCGGCCGCACCTGCGGGCAGTTGCGCGCCTTTGCACGCACTGTACGCCTGGGCGAGTGGCTCGACGTACGGGTCGATAACGCGCAACCCCAACGCCAGCCCCTGCCCCGTGCCGACCTGCGCCAGCGCCATATCGCCCTGGGCCCGGTAGCGGTGTTTGGTGCCAGCAACTTTCCCCTGGCCTTCTCCGTGGCGGGCGGCGATACCGCATCGGCGCTGGCGGCGGGCTGCCCGGTCATCGTTAAAGCTCACAACGCCCACCCTGGCACTAGTGAGCTGGTGGGCAGTGCCATTGCACAGGCAGTAAAACAGTGCGGCTTGCCCGAGGGCGTGTTTTCACTGCTCTATGGCTCGGGTAACGAGTTGGGTGTCGCACTGGTGACCGACCCGCGCATCAAAGCCGTGGGTTTTACCGGGTCACGCGGTGGCGGTATCGCCCTGTGCCAGGCTGCGCAGGCACGCCCTGAGCCGATCCCGGTGTATGCGGAAATGAGTTCGATCAACCCTGTGTACCTGTTTCCTGCCGCGCTTGAAGCACGGGCCGAGGCATTGGCCGAAGGTTTCGTCGCGTCACTGAGCCAAGGTGCCGGCCAGTTCTGCACCAACCCTGGCTTGGTAATCGCCGTGAAAGGCAGCGCCCTGGACCGATTTATCAAGGTCGCCAGTGATCTGCTTCCACGGTGCCCGGCGCAGACCATGCTCACCCCGGGCATTTTCAGCGCCTACGAAACCGGCGTGAGTGCATTGGCCCGGCACGCCCAAGTCGCCGCCAAGGGCCTGGCGGGAGCTGGGCCGAACCAAGGCCAGGCCCATCTGTTCGTAACCCAGGCCCAGGCATTCCTGAGCAACGAACACCTGCAGGCCGAGGTCTTCGGCGCCGCCTCGCTGGTGGTGGAATGCGACGATGCCGAGCAAGTGCGACGGGTATCCGAACACCTGGAAGGTCAACTCACCGCGACCTTGCATATGGATGACCTGGATCTGCCACAAGCCCGGACCCTGCTGCCCGTGCTGGAGCGCAAGGCCGGGCGCCTGCTGGTCAATGGCTGGCCGACCGGCGTGGAAGTGTGCGACGCGATGGTGCACGGCGGGCCCTTCCCGGCGACCTCGGATGCGCGCAGCACCTCGGTGGGTATGGCGGCGATCCACAGGTTCCTGCGGCCGGTGTGCTATCAGGATTTTCCGGATGCCTTACTGCCCGCTGCGCTCGGGCACGACAACCCGCTAGGGCTGCGGCGCCTGCTTGACGGCCAGAGAGAGGCGTAGCCATGGCCCAGCCCAATCAAGCAGACATTGTGGTGGTCGGCGCCGGCATCATCGGCGTCGCCTGTGCCTTGCAGCTGGCGCGCCAGGGCCGCCAAGTGCTGGTGGTCGACACGCAGGCGCCGGGCATGGGCGCCTCCTACGGCAATGCCGGTCACCTGGCGACGGAGCAGGTATTTCCCATCGCCGACCTGTCGATCCTCAAGCGCTTACCAGCCATGCTCGTGGACCCCATGGGCCCACTGCGCCTGGACTGGACCTACCTGCCCCGCGCCCTGCCCTGGTTTATTCGCCTATTGTTGAATCTGCGACCGGCAAGCTACCAGCGCACCGTGGCCGGTCTGCGTGCATTGAACGAAGGCAGCCTGGGCGCGTGGCAGCGCTTGCTGCACTCCATTGGGCAAGCGCATTTGTTGCGTGAAGACGGCTCGCTGCTGGTGTTTGAGCGCGCCGAATCCCGCGCTGCCATCGATGCGTTGCAGCAGCGCATGACTCAGCAAGGCGTAGCGGTGAACTTCTGGAGCGGCGATGCGGTGCGCAAGGCCGCGCCACAACTGAGCGACGCGATACAAGGCGGATTGTTCTTCCCCACTACCGGGCACTTTCTCGACCCGTACACCGTGGTGGGCGAACTGGTGAACGCGGCCAAGGCCGAGGGTGTGCAATTTCTGAAGCAGCGCGTGTTGGATGGACGCCTGGAGGGCAACGGCGTTTCACTGATGACCGACCAAGGCGTACTGACGGCACGCCAAGTACTGATCGCCTGCGGTGCGCACTCGGCCAAACTCACCGCCGCACTGACCGGCAAACAGGTGCCGCTGGACACCGAGCGCGGTTATCACCTGATGCTGCCCCACGAGCATCAGCGCCTGCCCTTTGCCGTCACTTCGCTGGAGCGCAAATTCATCATGACCCCCCTGTCCGGCGGTTTGCGCCTGGCCGGCACAGTCGAATTCGCCGGACTCGACCGCCCGGCCAATATGCAACGGGCCTGGCAACTGCACCGTCTGAGCAAAGGGCTGTTTCGTCACGACCTGAGCGACAGCCAAGCCACCCCCTGGATGGGGTTTCGCCCCTCCCTGCCCGACTCGCTGCCGATCATCGACCGGGTGTGCGACGGCAAAGTGCTGCTTGCGTTCGGGCACCAGCATTTGGGGCTGACACAGGCGGCGGTGACCGCCGAAAGGGTTGGGCAACTTGCGACGGGAGAGCGGGTGGCTGAGTTACGGCCCTATCGATTGGAGCGATTCTGAGCCTTGTCGCTGCATGAGCGAGGCACTGTATAAGGCATCAGCGGTGTCTTGGATTTCATCGTGCATACATAGCTTGTCCAGCCAACCGATAGGGATAGCGTGCACACCATAATATGCACCTGCCAATTGACCTACGATTGCGGCGGTGGTGTCAGCGTCATCCCCCAGATTTGCGGCAGCAAGCACAGCCTCAGCGAAACTGGCAGTGTGATCGAAGCACCAGAATGCGGCCTCCAGGGAAGCCACCGCGTAACCTGAGCCGACGATTTCAGTGTGCGTTTTATCGCGGTATTCGCCGCGTGCGATAGCCGTGACCTTTGGAGCTGACAAAGAGGTGTTTGAGAAGCTCAGTACTTCGCCTTTCGAAGCACCGTTCAATGCGTTACTGATGGCTTCTGCCAACAGTTGGCAACACTCGATCGCTTCCTGGGCAGCATGGGTTGTGCGTGAGCTTTGCGCAGTAAAATGCCGGATGTTTTCCAAGTCTGGGAAATAGAACAACACCACAGGCGCAAGGCGCATCATTGACCCATTACCGGCGGAATAGGGATTCGTTGAGCCCGAAAAACCGTCGCCAGTTTGCTGAAACATCGCCAACGCATCGCGAATCGTCATCCCGATATCGAAACACTCGCCGGTGGAACTCAGATACCCGCACTTCCACCAATTCAGATAACGTCCCATCTGGTCGTTCGCATCGAAGCCGCCCTTGTGCAACAAGCTTTCGGCCAGACACAGCGCCATGGACGTGTCGTCCGTCCATTGGCCAGGCTTGAGATTGAACGGCCCGCCTCCAAGCATATCTGTGACGGGAGAAAAGCTGCCGCGGGGCATGAATTCAACCGTGGTTCCTACTGCGTCGCCGCACGCCAGCCCAAGCAAGCTGCCGCGATAACGATCCATAAGCGTTATGACCATTTCCATTCCTTCAGAAGGCGCTTCAACTCCTGCCACGTTACCTGACCAACCGCTTCTCCTTGGAGGGGCGATATCCGAAATACGCGCTGTAGCACTTGCTGAAATGGCTCGGCGAGACAAACCCGCACGCTACCAGCACATCCACCTGTGACAGCTCGGTATGCTGCAACAGGCGCCGCGCTTCGGTCACGCGCAGTTCCATGTAGTAGCGCTGCGGCGTAGTTCCCAGTTGCTCCTTGAACAGGCGCTCCAGTTGGCGGCGGGAGCGACCGGCATAGACGGCGAGTTGGTCGAGTTCCAGGGGTTCTTCGAGGTTGGCGTCCATCAACTTCACCACTTCACGCAGCGGCGCGCTGACACAGACGTTTTCGGTGGGTTTGATACGGCGATAGCGCGACTCTTCGAACGCCAGGATATCTTCGATACCTTCGACCAATGCTTTGCCATGCAGGCTCTTGATCCAGTCCAGCGCCATGTGGAAAGCACCGGAGGGGCTGGACGCAGTGAGGCGATCACGGTCGATCACATAGGGCTCGCTGGTGACCTGGGCGCCTTTGGATACTTCCGCCAGCGCCGGACGGTGCTCGGGGTGAATGGCGCAGCGATAGCCCTGCAACAGCCCGGCGCGACCGAGAAACCACGAACCGTTCCACAAACCCGCCAGGCTGACACCCGCCTCGGCCGCGCTGCGCAACAGCTGGATAAAGGGTTCGCTGGCCTTGAGTTCGGTGCGAAAGCCCCCGCAGATGACCAGCAGGTCCAAGTCCGGCAAGACCGCAGGTTCCAGGCTCGCATCGGGGCGGATGACCAGGCCCAGGTCACTGATGACTTCGCCTTCGCCCCAACCGAAGGTGCGCGAAGCAAATAACTCGGGGCGCAACAGATTGGCGGTCACCAGCGTGTCCAGGGTCTGGGTGAAAGCGGGCAGAGAGAAGTGTTCAAGCAGCAGGAAACCGACGCGGGTCACCAACGCTGCTTGCCGGGAGGGATCGTTGAGGTAGCGCAGGTTCTTGCCTTGCATGCCACCGCTGAACTGGCGTCTTTCCATCGAGGGTGGACCCACTTTTATTGTTGATGCAGTGGGCGCTATCTTAGGGGCAAATGCGGTGGCTGTCTCAGGGGGCGGCACTGATCTTTATAAAAACTGTTGGCTTGAAAAGGCCCGGCGCAGGCGCTAACGGGCAATCTGATACGGTTTTTTCTTTTCTATCTGCGCCTGTATTGAAAACCGCTCCAGGCGGACAATAGCCCCATCCCGACATTCCTGTCGTCCCCCCTTCCCTTCGGAGGCCTTATGACCAAGATGGCAATTTTCCTGTTCGGCTTTTTGGTGCTGACCATTGGTATCGGGATGCTGGCGACTATCTCGCCGGTGTAGGCGCATTTCAATTCAGGAGCGCGTTTCACAAAGCTTTCACAGGCGAGCGCCTATTGTGCCTACAGCTCCTGAAAACATCCCCTTTAGCCCGCCCCCCATCGCGGGCTTTTCTTTGTCTGTAATTTTCCCTTGTGCGCCGGTATGACTACCCTGTCGTACACACTTAAGCTTTTTACCCCACACAGAGTGCACGCTTTTGATAGACGACCTCGACGGCCCCAGGACAGCGCAACAGGAATTGTTCTACGACCTTGAAGACGCCAGCGCGGTTATCGGCTGGTCGGTGTTGCAACTGACAGCATTGGCAACAGGCGAAGCATCCAATAACGTGGCGACGTTAACGAAGGTCTGCGCGCTACTCACGGCCCAGCAGCAAAGGCTTGAAACCTACGCAAGTGAAGTCAAGGCCCAGAGAATCAATAGATCCGAGGCCAGTGGCTGACGCCGAGCCTCGGATCATCGGACTGAAACCGGCGCGAATGGCTGGCCCGGATTTATGCTCAATCAGCGGTTTTGAGCGGAAGGCTGCTGACTACCACCTTGTTGTTTTTTTACACGCTTACGTGACCTGAGCTCGTATTGATGGTGAATAAACCAGGCAATCAACAGCACGCCGGTCACGGCGAAAACCAGGGTCAACAGCTCTATTGCGGTACCTTCGTGTGAAAACATTTTTTCGTCCCTCATCCTGAAGTCGTTTGACCGAAAAAAGCCAAACCGAAATTGTTTGTAATAATTCAAACATTTTCAGGGTAGTTGGCAAACACACACGTGACAACCCCAACCGAGCTGAAACCGTTGATCTAGACGTGTCACTCGTCGAAAAACGGCCATTTTCTCGAACGTCACCGGCTTAGGGTCTCGGTTACTGACTAGTCCCGGAAGCGTCCTGCTCGACCACCATATCCAGTACGTAGACCTTTGAAGGTGCGTCTGCGGGCGGATTTTTCCATTCGTATTGCTTGACCCGCAGCACAGTGCGCACGCCGTCATGATGCTCGAAGCCTTCGATAGGCTGATACAGCGGATGCCATGCGTCCTGGGTCGCAAGTTGCAGGCCGGCGTCGTCATAGCGTCGCTCGCGCACTTGAAGGCACTGATAGTCAGGAATCATCGGGTGACTGCACTTGATGGTCTTGGCGGCCACCTCCAGGAATTTGACCTCACCCTTGCTCCCGTAACGCGTCTGCGGCGTAGCCTCGCCCTGCAGCCTGAGCACCGAGCCGTTGGCGGTAGTCAGTTGCAGCACCGGCGCCGTGTTGTCGCCGGTGATGACGGCGCGCAGGTCGCCCTTGAACAGTCGAGCGACCTCTGCGTCAAGGTCCATCAGGCTCTTGTCGCAAGCCATAAGCGTTGAAGCCAGTGACTGCACTTTCAACACCCCGTCCTGATACTGATAGCCGCCGAACTGGCCGTTGCAGCCACCACTGATATTCAGATTCTTGTCACCGAAGGAAACGCGCAGCTTGCGTTCGATGCCTTTGTTCAGAGCGACGAGTGGTTTACCCGAAGCATCATTGGCCGAAACCAGGTTCCAGTAATAGGCAGGTAAAGCTGGCTGGGCTACAGCAGCCGAGGTAGTCGTGAGCATGGAGGGCGAGTCCTCATGGCTTTTGGAGGTGGAGGCACAGCCCTGGATCAGTACAGCGCAAACGGCTGCAAGAAGAATGTTCTGTTTCATGGTTGTCTCGGTCAGCTTTGATAAGTACGGACATAGTCCTGCGCTTGCCACCATACGCACTGAATAAGGGCGCTGGAAGCGCTGCCAAATCACAGGCAATAAAAATCCGTGGCCTCATTGCGCCGACTCACAGGCCTTCAACGGCTCCTTGGGGTGCAATGCACAGATGTCAAAACCGTCACGCCGGGTATAGCCCGCACGCTTCATACATACAAATCGCTGGGCCATCTCTTGGAAGCTGGCCTTGGGATCAACGCCGGAGCCATTCTTTTCACCACACGCCAACATGGACGCAACAACATCCTGGTGACTGGCGCCGGGTTTCTCCCACAACTCGGCATCGGCTGATTACTGCTGCCTGCAACCGACACAAGGGCGAGCACATAGGGCTATTTTTTGGACGCCCCCGTATTTCTCCAGGAAAATTAGGTCCTTGCGTTCTCATAATTTGGCGGTGGCTTCCGTAGGCCAACCGTGTGGCGGGCCTATTCGATGTCTACCGGGCATCTAGATCGATAGGGGCGAAAGCGACAGGCAGTTGCACCTTCACAGCGTCCCGTTGTGCCAGGGGGAGCAACATGGCCATGCTCTGATCGAAAGCGTCCAGTATGCGCGGCATAGCGGTCAACGGTTGGTCCAAGGGCTCAAAAAAATTATCCCAATGGATCGGGATCACGATTTTAGCGCCCGTCTGGACAACCGTCTCTTGCCAATATTGAGCGACAAACTCCGGGGTTTGTTTACCTAAAGTTCCGATGCCGAGAAACACCACATCTGCCCTGACATCCTTGAACTTGCCTGGACTGTAATTACCACTGGCGATCACCAGAAGACGGCGGCTGCCATGAGTGATCAGGTATGAGAAGTTTTCGCCAACTTTGAAATCCCCCTCCGGGACAGGGGTGTGCAGCGGATGATCTATGAAGCCTGGTGAGGTGGGATGTGGTGAATGCGGGGTCTCGAAGGCTTTGATTTGAAATTGACCAAACAAAAAAGAATCTCCGTCTTTGATTACCTTGATACGCTCAGGAGGTAATCCGGCACCCAGAACGGCGTTGGCAGTCGATTTTGTACCCAATACGGTAGCGCCTGTTTTGAGAGCCACCAAGCCACTGTCCAGGACATGGTCGTAATGCGAGTGCGCGACGAATATCGCTGCAAGCTTGGAAATGCCAGCGCTGCGCAAACTCGCATCGATGCGCTGCTCATTAGGCTGTATAGGCGTCAGTAGCACCGAAAAAATACTGGGCCGTGAGAAAAAACCGTCCTCCATGATTGCTGTCTCCCCATCATCGAAGCTCAATGTGCCAGCCCCCAGAAAACGCACCGTCAAGTCCGGAGATCCTTGACCGCCTTGCGGTCTTAGCGAAGCAAAGGGTTGAACCGAGGGTGATGAAAATTTCCATGTCCCCCAGAGCGCCCCTGCCACCACTGCAATAACAAATGCACAGCCCAACATTTTTTTGCTACGACTCACGCTTCATCTCCCGATATTGAAATGGACAGGCATCGCTCGCCTGCATAGGCGGATCTAAATTTTTGTATCTAAGCCGCTAGGAAATAGTACGCCCGGCCTCAGCATCGTGGATGCAGCCAAAATATACATCACCAGTTCACACCAAAACCGGCTGTATATCTAGCACTGTCCAAGTTGCTATTATCGGACTTACCCGCGACTACCGCGTGTTCGTACTTCAAATTTAAGGAAGCCCATTCTGTGACGCTGTAGCGCAAACCTAGCTCAGAGTCATAAGCATAGTATGCTATATCACTGAGCGGCCTTCCCAGCTCACCCGATGTGAAAAATTCAAACTTTCTTCCGACTAGATATCGTTTGAAGTCCCAGCGGGCAGATGTGAAGTAAAACGTATTACTGCCACCGCCTGAGTACCCGAATCGCATACGATTTAGCAGTGCAACAACGGTAAGATTGCCTAATTGATCGTCCCAGAATTGGTAGCCGGGACCGGTGCCAATTTTTCGCCTAGTTTGTAGGTTTTCGATCTGGTCTTTTTTGTAACTCAAGCCGCCTTCCCAAAGCCATCTATCGGTGAGGAAACGAATCACAGAGTACTCGGCACTCCAGTTTGCCGTACTTGCAACCTCATCGTCGTCTTCGCGGACGTGAGCAATCGCGCTATGGCGCCAAGGGCCACTGACAAAACTTGTTTGTGCTGCCAGGTTAACATTATCCTTCTCTGTCTTAACCTTTTCAGCATGAAGCGCAAGGTCAATATTCCCCTTCCAGATTGCAGCCTTGAGGTTGGGTTGGGGTTTCATAATCTGATCGATATTATTAAGGTCGACGAAATTCAAACCAACGCCTACAGCAGGCTGCACATTACCTCGCGGACCGGCCCGAATCGATTCAACCGTTCCTTGCAACTGGCCCACTTGCCTTACCATGAGCGGCTGCTTGCTTTCCAAAGTTTGAATCTGGTCCTTACTGATCGTTATATCGCCTCCGTAACTCGTACTTAGAACAAGATTTGCGCCCTCCATCAAAATAATGTCTCCGCTGATATGGTCACCATTTTTCAGCATTACATTGTCCGCAGATGCGCATGGTGAAAGAACGCTCACGCAGACATAGCACGACAACATCACCGCCGCTAATCGCATGACGAACCTACCGCGCTTGGGATACCTACCATATATTACAATTACCGTGCTTTACGTTACGAAGAACCGCCCTCCGTTCGCTCTGCAGCATGAAGTCAGCATCGCAATTTCAATGCCGTCGTTAGCCGCGAGATCTTAGTGTCTAAATAAAGCTATTTAGCCAGGGGGATATTTATTAAAAGCGCTCACTCTTTGCATCTCAAAGGCAAGCTTATCGGCAACGCGAACAATGCCTGTGCGTTCTTTGATTGCTGCCAAATTGGTGCCGGCGATGCACGATGAATAGTCATCATCTTTAAGGTATTCCATGTGGAAGCTGTACAGCGATTGGTGAAAACCCGATCTACACGGGCGCCATTAAAGCGCCAAACTCACGCCGCGATAAAATGAACTTTTTCACGTGTACTTTCCCACCTCCTGCATGAACGCCAAATTTAACTGACAGTTGGCATTCGCACTAACGCTAAAGGAAACAAGCTATTTTATCCATGGCTTGTTTCGCTTCAGGTATCGGGAAGATTGGCCATACGTGAATCATTCCTCGCCCTATATGCAACTGAACCTCACCTCCGAGTGCCAACGTTTTCTCAGAGAAATTGATTGCATCGTGGTGAGCAATGTCGCGCGTGCCAGCGAAAATAAGGATCGGAGGTAGATTTTCTGGATCTCCGTTAATCGGGCTTACGTAGTCGTGGTCCGTGCCGAGACCTCCCGCATACATCATGCCGGCCGCTCTTAAACCTCTCGCGCAGAGCATTGGATCTGACTTCTCCGTTCTTGATATCAACTCGTTACTCAAAGTGACATCCATCCATGGGCAGATCAATACTAGTTTTGTAGGTTGAATACATCCGATGTCCGTCAACGCGTAGCAGAGGGCAACTGCAAGGCCGCCGCCAGCTGAATCGCCCATTACATTCATTGCGTGACATCGAGCGTTAAAGCAAGCAAGCTTATATATAGACAACATGCGAAAAATAACGATTTTACATTTAGTCTCTGGTGCAAGAGGATAAAGCGGCACTATGATAATATAGCCATATCTTTCGACTAACGTTTGAAGGAAGCGCCAGTGCAAAAATGTGATAGGCCAAACGTAAGCACCACCATGAAGATAGAAAATATGTTTTGAGTTTGCTTGGTCATTTTTAGGGGCTAGCCTGTAGACTTCGATACCATCAACTATCTGGAGTTCGATAGAGATTTTTTTGTGCATTTTAATAGTTGGTCTTGCAGGACCCTGCTCTCGTGATTTTCGAAAACTCTTGAGCACTTTGTCCAAGGAGCCATAAACTGATTTTCGCCTGATCAACAAAAGATAGGCTATCAGTGCGCGACTTCTAAAACTAGGCTTTTGAGGATTAGTTAGCGAGCCCACAGTATCACCCAGTATAAATATAAAAGTTAAATAATTAATCGTTCAGACCTGCGCTGATCAACGAGTCAGCATTGGCGAACGGTACATCGCGGAACACTGCCGCCCATTCTCCAATGCCTGCTATTACCGCTTTTCATCGCACTATAGTGAGTTGGTCATCAAGTGATTGGCCACCGCTCGATAGGCGGGCAAGGTAGTCGGATCGAAGTTCGAACTGCGAGCCAGGGGATGCGAGGCATAACGCACAATGACCATTTTCGCCTTGGGGTCGATATACATGCTTTGTCCGTGAAGCCCACGCGCCGAGTAGACGCCATGAGTGTCGTGGGACACCCACCACATGTCGCGATAACTCCAGTTTGGCAGTAGCTCATAGCCCGCCTTCGCGAAGTCTTGCTGGCTGGCGCCCCCGCGAATATCCGCGATCACGCTCTTGGGCACGATCTGCTGGCCATTAAACTTGCCGTCCAGGCGCATCATCTCGCTGAAACGGGCCAAGTCGCGCAACGAGGTGTTGAAACCGCCACCGGTAAACGCGGTACCCACTTCATCGACGATCAAGTAGGCGTCCTGCTCGGCGCCCAGCTTGCTCCAGATGCGCTCTTGTAGATTGACCGCGATGGGTTTCCCCGTTGCGCGCTGGATCACCCAAGACAAAACGTCAGTATTGACCGTCTTGTAAGCAAAGGCCTGACCGTGCTCGCCCTCTTTGCGCAGTTTCATCAGGTATTCGGTCACCGTGGTAGCGCCGGCGTACCCCTCCGGCCGCGGCGTCATATGGGCGGCTCGCAAGTACTCCCAGATTTCCGCTTTGGGGTCGGCGTAGTCTTCCGAGTAGCGAACACCGACTGTCATATCCATTACCTGGCGTACCGTGGCATCGCCAAATGCACTGTCCTTCAACTCCAGAACGTAGTGGCTGACCTTCGCCTGTGGGTCGATACTACCTTCCTCGACCAGCATCGCCCCCAAGGTACCGATAAAAGATTTGGTGACCGACATCGCAATGTGCTGGCCCTGATCAGTCAACGCGCCGAAGTAGCGTTCATAGACCACCTGCCCACGGTGCAGTACCAGGATCCCATCGGTGTAGTTGGCCTTCAATGACTGTTCCCAGGTCATAGTGCGGTCGCTGCCCAGTGGAGTGAAGACCAGGGCGTCGATGTCTTCGCGTTCGGCGCGAGGTAACGGGCTGGCTGCTCCCTTTCCACGCGCGACCTGCACGCTTGGCAACAGCTCGCGCAGATGCGAGAACGACCAGCGCGTCTGCGGGAACTGCAGGATGCTGCTGAACCCCACGACCTTTTCCGGCGCCGGCGGTGAACCTTGCATCCAGCCTATGACCTGTGGATCGCTGGCGTCGGCACTGAGGAACTGCGGCTGGACGTCAGCCTGAGCCTGGGAACATGACAGGGTCGCGCTGCCCAGCAAGGTTTGCAGAGCGTCTATTTTCACTTGCATGTTTGTCTCCTTCGCACGCTTGATTACTCGGATTGCGTCGCAATCGGGTGGCCGGCAGGCCTTTTCCATTCACGGCAACCAATTAGGCCTAAGGCCGCAAGATCACCACGGAGCTCTGTACTCAATTGCAGATCGTGAATGCCTTTGAAGATCTTCGAGAAGGTCTCACTCTTTTTTAAAGTTGAGCCGGCCGTCATCGTTTCAGGACATCGAAACGCAAACGGACAGGCTGCCAACCAAGCGCAAACTCTGGCGAAGTTTCTGGGAGTGAGGTACAACCGTCCAATGCAAATATGAAGAGTGATTGATGCATTGAGCGACTTAATTGACTTGAAGCGAATTCGTCACCTGGTCTTGCTTGGAGAGGAACTACACTTCTCCCGGGCCGCAGAGCGAGCCCATCTTTCGCAGACGGCGTTCAGCCGTAGCATCCAGTCGCTGGAAAAAGACCTGAGGGTACGCCTGTTTGATCGGGACACCCGTTCAGTGACGCTGACATTCGCCGGTCACCAGCTCATTGCTCGGGCACGCGAGATGCTGGCGTGCGCCGACAAGCTGGTCGCGGAGGCCAGCGACATCGCCGGGGGGCAGGGAGGTGAACTCAACTTCGGCGTCGGCATGATGACCGCCAACACCACCCTTCCCAACGTGCTGCTGGCCTTGCGCAAGAGTTCGCCCAAGCTGGTGGTGACCCCTGAGGTCAATTACTGGCATCACCTGGCCAACCAACTGGCACGGGAAGACATCGAGTTTGTCGTAGCGAGCGTGCGGGTCGAACAGGGGGTGGACCCACGCTTTGACGTTCGGAGTTTGCCGCCACAACCGGCCTCTATCTTCTGTCGCCATGAGCACCCACTGGCTCGACAGGTCGAGCCAGTGACGTATCAGCAGCTACTCGCCTACCCGTGGGCTGCCGTGACCACGGACGACGTGCACGCCCGGGCGCTGTTCGGAATGCCCTCGACGACACTGCTGCCGTGGACATTGGTGTGCAATGAGCTGAACTGCCTGCGTCAGGCCACGCTGACTAGCGACGCCCTACTGCTCACTTGGCAATCTTGGCTAGCGCCTGATCTGGGGAGTGGGGTGCTGATTGATCTAATCCAAAAAATCCAGCCCGCGATCCCCACACATCTGCGCTATATCCCGGAAACCATCGTGTTTCATGCCGGCCGCACGTTGTCACCCATCGCCAGAAAAACCATCGCACTGATCGTCGACGAGGCAGAAAGACGCCGACCTGTCGTAACTCAGCCAGCGGTCATCTCAGACTAACTTCAGACTACGGTCGAGTTCCATCTGAGCAAACGAAGCGCTGGCCTGCATGAGAACCGAACTTTCTCTCTTTCCCCTCCGTTGTATACAGGGCTGGGGGGAGTTGGAGGCTGCTTTCGACATGGATCAATCTGCTGGAGCAAAAGGCCAACCACACCCTCCCCTGGCATTGTTCTGCCCCCTCATTGCGATCAACAATGAGTAGGGTTGCGGAACACTTCTCAAATCACAGGCAATAAAAAACCCCGTAGACGTTAATCTACGGGGTTTCTAAGAGTGGAGGCCGAGGTCGGAATCGAACCGGCGTAGGCGGATTTGCAATCCGCTGCATAACCATTTTGCTACTCGGCCTCAAACGATCAATGTCCTTGTCGCTGACATTCACCGCATACAAACTTGAGTGGGCTATGTGAAGCTTGCCTATACTCTAACTCATTGAATACATTGAAGTTTTTAATGCTTCATTGCGTTCGATGGGCGCCATTATGTACTCATTTGCCTATGCCTGCAACCCCTTGATTTCAAAAAATATTCTGCTCTGGCATCAAGGGGTTGCGGGCCTGCCCTACTCCTTCACGGTGTGGAGTTGGTACTGCGGATCGGCCTTGATCTGAGCGTCGGTGAACGGCAACGGGCGCAGTTTTTTCTCGGAGAAGGCTTGAGTCTGGTCCTTTGAGTAAGGGGACGCCGGGTTGCTGGATTCGGAGAACGCCAGCACGCCGACTGCGTTGGGGCCGTTGTTATCAAAGGTGACGATTTGCAGGTAGCTGGTGCCGCTGACGACCTCGCGTTTGCCGTCGGCGCGGGGCACGGTTTGCATGGCGTTGTAGATACCCAGCTCTTGCGGCCCGCCGTGGATGGGGGTTTGGCCGCTGACCTGGATCTCACCCCAACGGCTCAGGCCGAGTTGGTTGACGTCTGCGCTGGAGGCCAGCATGGCTTCACGCAGGGCGGTGGCCACCGGCGCGCGATCAATGGCGAGGCCGCGGGGCGTGGTCAGGGGGTGGGCCGGGTCGAAGGCGACACGCCAGGCGTCGGGAGTTTGCTGCAGGTGCTGCATCAGGTTGATGAAGTGCACCAGGCCGATGCCGCTGTCGAGGTTGGCGCGCCGGTCCCAGGCTTTCAGGCTGGTGCACAGTGGCTGGAGCGCGGCGGCGTCGGTGCCGAGTTGGTTGGCGCAAAAATCGAGCAGGTCCGGCATGACTTGGCCCGCCAGGTACACCTCGTTGTCCATGACCATATTTTGCAGGTCGCTGACGCTGATCGGCTGTTTGTCCAGGGATTGCAGGCGTTGCAGGGCGAAACGTGCGCGTGGACTCAGGCCGATGTTGTCCTGGCTGATCACCGGCGAGAACCCGCTCAGCGGCGCCTTGGGGTTGGCCATCCAGGCGGAGTCGTTGGAGTGCTGTACATAGTCGGTGCGTTGCAGCTGCGGCAACTGCGCCGCCGGGAAGATCCCTGCTTGCGCAGCCTTGGGGTCAATGTCCCAGGCGCATGCACTGCGGCTGCCGTCGAGCATGATCATTTGCAGGCCGGCCCGTGGGTCGCTGCATTGCGCCAGTTTGGCAGCGCTGACGTTGGGTACGACCGACAGGTTCATGTACAGGCTCTGGCCCTGATCATCGGCAGCCAGGGTGTTGACCCATGGGATGCCCTGAAAGGTGTGCACCGCAGTTTGCAGCTCAGTGATGCTGCCCGCACGATTCATGGCGTGCCACTGTTGCAGCACGCGGTCGTTGCCCAGGTTCGCGTCGCGCAGGCTGAAGGCGTACTTGTTGTCCCAGTCCAGCTTGCCGGGCCATTGCACCACGGGGCCGAACTGCGAACTGTAGACGGTGTGGGCAACGTCTTTGAGGCTGCCATCGGCCTGTTTGACCTGCACGGTCAGCGTGGTTTTATCCAGAGCAACGGACTTGCCGTCAAGCATATAGCGCGTGGAATCCTTGGGGTCCAGGGTCAGCCGGTACAGGGTGAAGTGCTTGGAGGTGTCCACGGTATGCGTCCACGCCACATGCTGGTTGAAGCCGATATTCACCACGGGTAACCCTGGCAGTGCGGCACCCATTACATCCAGCTGGCCGGGGATGGTCAGGTGCATTTCGTAGAAACGCATGCCACCCACCCATGGGAAATGCGGGTTGGCCAGCAACATCCCACGGCCATTGAAAGAACGATCACGCCCCACCGCGACGGCATTACTGCCCCGGTCGAGGCTGAAGCGTTGCTGATGCGCGGCGGCCTGTGCAAATGCCTGCGCGCCGGGTTGCACACCGGCGATGGCTTGGGGTGGCGTGGCGCCCACCAAGGCTTCGGCGAACTGACCGATGCCACCTTCTACCAGCAACCGGCGCGTCAGTTTGACCAGATCCTCTTTAACCAACGGTCGTACCCACGCCGCCTGGCATTGTGCAGGTGCGCCCTGCTCCTTCAAATAGCGGTTATAGCCGGCCACGTAGCCTTCGATACGCTGGCGGATCTGCGGGGTCTGCGCACGCCAGAATGCCTGCACCGCGCCGGGTGTATTGAGCCAGGTAAAAAACACATCGCTGGCGAGATTGTTGCGTTCCTCCAGGGTGGCCTGCTCGGGGCCGAAATAGCGCGCGCGCTCGCCGTTCACCGTGACCACTTCATTGGCCAGCAGGCACAGGTTGTCCTGGGCATACGCGTAACCGATGCCAAAGCCCAGGCCACGCTCGTCATTGGCGCGGATATGTGGCACGCCGTAAGTGGTACGGCGGATATCGGCCGACGCCTGAGCCACATGCTCGCGCGCCGAAGCTGCAAAGCTCAGCCCCAGCAACACCCCTGCCACGCAGACTCTGGACAACCCGTTGGAAATAATCACGCAGACCCCGCAGTCAAATTGAACACCCTCGGTAGATACAACTACCCCACCGTAAGGACGCATTTAACCGGGAATAATTTAGCCACGAATGGGGCTTATCCAGGCCGGCGACAGTGTGACAAACCTGATACCGACAAATTTTCTACATTCGGCACTTCATGATTTTGCTCTCTCGTTCGTCTTATTGAATAAGAGCACCATCATTTTCCTGATCAGGCTCTGATAAGGAGTTTTTGCATGTACAACCCGCAAGTGCCCACGGATGGACATTCACCGACTGCCGAGGCCAACTACGGCAACGGTTCACAAGACTTTGGCAAGGCACCCGAACAGCAAGGCAACCAGCGCATTCGCCATTTGCTCAAGTGCTTCGGTCTGCGCACCAGCCTGATTCGGCTGAAGGTCATCGACGCCCTCCTCACCGCCGCCGACAATCAGCGCACCCTGGGGGTGCGGGGCGTGCACAGCCACTTGCTGGAGCTGGGCATCCCATTGTCGTTTCTCAGTGTGCGCGAGGTGCTCAAGCGTCTGTGCAGCGAGGGCGTGATCACCCTCAATGCCGATAAAAGCTACAGCCTCCATGAAGAGGCTGCCAAAGTGCTCGAAGGTCGCGCCTGAGTCACGCCGCGCTGATCAGAAGTGCGGCTTGACCTTGCGACGCATGATGCCGTTGATCACCACTACCACCACGGCAATCGCAATGGCCAGGTACTGGAAGGTCTTTTCGCTGATCACGCCAATGTTCTGCAGGTAGGACAGGCCGAACATCGAGGCCAGCACGGCCAGGGCGATCAGAATCGAGTATTTCAAGCGTTGCTTTTGGGTCATGACGAAGTTCCTGAACCTTAAAGAATGTATCCGCTGTGTTTCGCCGCACATACCCGAAAATCGGGACGAACCGGGTCGGCTGCGTCTCATGTTACAGGCGATCAAAAATTTTGGCTTGTTCGGCGCTCACACGGGCCGTCGGTTTTAATCGTTGAGAGGGCAATCCCCTCGCGTCTTGCTGACTTGATTTCTCACACACCACAGGTAGCCATGTGGGAACCGTAATGCCCAGAGCGCACACGAATCAGTGCGCTCAAGCTACAGGTATGTAGCCTTTTGGAGCGTTGACGTTTCCATGCCTGAAAGGTGAGTGACTGTGAACATTCAACATGCTGCCCCACTTCGTAGTTTGCAATTTTCGCCGCTATCTACCGACCTCCCCCAAACACCGCCAGATGTTGACGCTCAGGTGGGCGATACCACCGCCACCGCTGAGCCAGCGCTGCCGGATGGACGCCAGACACTGAGAAAAAAATCAAGCGACCGCCAGGAGCTGCATAACCTTGCCAAGGCCCTCGATACGGCGCTGGAGAAACTGCCCGAAGACGCAACGCCAGAAGCCGTGGCCGCGTATTTCCTGTCCACCCATCTCACGCTTGCGTCCGCCGATGCGTCCCCACGCACCGCCAGCCTCGAATCGCTCATCAAAGCAGCAAGCCCTTACTATCCCAAGACCCGAGTAGAGCTGCAGGAGCTTGCCCAGACCCTCTACGAGCACGTCCAGAAGCACCCATTGGGCAACTTGAGTGGTGCTCTGGCCTGGACGCTGCCATTGAGCATTGAACATCAGCGCACGGCCTACAATGTCATCGCGTCGAATAGCGCGAATCTGCCAGGCTTGCCACTGCCCAAGCCTGGCGTCGGCGCCCTGGACTACCTTGCCAACGCCGTCACCCTGTCTCCACAACTGATGCAAGACCCTGCTGCCGCGCTGGAGAAACTGCTCGACTCACCGCAAGCCGCAGCGCTAGGCGCCGCGGTTCAAGCCAGTGTGGGCGGGATTGCCACAAGCAGCAGCGCCAATGACTATGTGCTGGCGACCATCCATTTGAGCCTCGACCCTGAAGCGCTGGATCAAAAATCCAATCGAAACATAGTGGCCGGCTTTGATTTGGGCGTCGAAATCCACAGAGACTCATCGCCCGCCTCCGTGGTTGAGGCCCTTGCCAATCACCTGAGCAGCACTGGCCGTACCTCCCCTGCTACCGCCGCGCTGGCAGCCCGGTTGCTGCTGATGCGGGTCGCCCCCCAGTTTTTGATCAAAGACATTCCAGCGTCAGTACGTTGCCACAGCCAGGCGTGGGCGAACTTATGTATCGCGGTGGCCGGTATCGAAGCTCACACGCCCGGCAGGACGATCAACATGAACTTCGCCGAAGTGATGTGCGCAGACCCGTCGCAATACCCAGCCAGTGAAGCGGCAAAGAAAAATGCACTGATTGACTGGTGTGTGGCCAACGACGTGATTTACCGCCTCGACGACGCACACTACACCGCGGAGGATTTCGAGTACGCCCGCACAGCTTTCAATGCTCAACATGAAGCGTTGAAAGAGGCGTCCGCTTTGCTCGACAAACCCTTGCCGAATCGAGAAAGAATGGCACAAGAACGAATCCAGCAGCACTTGGGTGATGACTTCCCTCTGGATGACAAACTCTTTTGTCTGAATTATCACAAGATGGGGCTCAAGGGCCAACGCCTCGGCCCTCTCTACTCGCTACGCGAGCTCACCATGCAAGGGCTGAAAATCAACACAAACGACTGGGTGATCCGCAATAACACCAAGGGCATCAACCTGGGTGCCGTCGCTCTTTTCACCCACAGCCCACACTTCAACGTCCCCCAGGAATTTGATAAACAATTCGCCGAAGTAACGACCCATTGTAAAAAAATCCACCATTACACGTGGATGAATGCCATTACCCAGTTGCCTGTCGCAGATCGAGAGATTTTAAACAACGCAAAGCTTGGTTTTTATCAAGAGAACACCTACCGCAGCTCGCCTATTCCGTTTTGGCCAAACAAACTGTTCCACACCAGCCCAAGAGTTTTGATGCAAGCAGAGCTCAAGGGCGAGAAACACGTCTACGAATTCGACCCGGTCACCGCGACTATCAAAAAAGCTTCTTCGGGACGCATCGCAGCGGATGAATACATAGCCAATGAAGTCACCAGGATCGAAGCGCTCCCACTCAGCAAGAACCTGAATAGTCTGGGTATCGAAAAGACCCGAGAAAGCCCCCCTGTCAACACATTCAAAAACCCACGCATCCACGACATCGCCCAGATGATAGTCAACGCGCAGGGCATCGACAGTGACGCCGTCAGGCGGCAAGCAGAAGGTAGGACGTCTACGGAGAGGAACCGTGACACCCTCAATACCATCGGCGAATTTATCCTCGATCTGATTCCGCTGAGAACGGCCATCGTCAATTGGCGTAACGGCAACTATAAAGATGCGGCTGTCGATCTGGCATTTGACGTCTTCGGTTTTCTCACTGCCGGCGTGGGCACCGCGTCAAAACTGCTGAAGGGCGCGCATAAAACCAGCAACGCCATCAGCAAACTGGCGCGCGCCACCCGAATAATCGGCGCCGACGTCTTGAGCGCTTTCAATCCGCTGGGTGGTTTAGGCGATGCGGCGGTGGGCGCCGGCAAGCTGGCTCTGGCAGGTGCCGGCGCAGCCGGTGACGGCATACAGCGTCTGCGAGGCATGGCCAGGGGCAGCGACCTGATCGAGGCAGGCGCGGCCTTCGATGATGTCGCTATCGGCCTGTTCAAGCGTGGTGACAAAAACCTGGAAGCCTCTGCCGTTCTACATGAGGGCAAATGGTACGCCGTGGATGCGGACACTCGGGAGCCTTACGGCCCGCCTCTTGAGGCGTTCGTTCCGACGCATACTTACATGCCTGTGGCATACGCCCCAAGTCATTCGCAAGCGCATCGATTCGACCCGATAGGTCGACCTACACGTCCCAGGATCAGCAGCAAAGTCACAAGAAAGGAGCTGCCCAAAGGCAGCTACGTAGAAAGCATGAAAGGGAAACTGGAGCCAGGGCACTTCCTGCGCGGTGACGGCAAAGATGAAACGCTGAAAAAATTCATCGAGGAAATGTACGAGACCTATGACGCCATCAAAGACGGCGCCCTGCCACCACGCATAGTGGCGCCGCAAATCTCCAAGACCGCGCCCGCAGCCGAAGTGATCACAGAGGCACTGAAAGTGTCCAATGGCATCGTGTTCGGAGAGTCCCATAAAGAGATGGCCAGCTTTAAGTTGCTCTTCGACAATGTTGAAAAATTTAAACAGGAAGGGGTGAAGAAGATCTATTTCGAAGGCGTCATCGACTTACCGCCCAAGGGTATTGTGGATGATGGCATCGGCAACCTTGCCAATCCTAACCTCCCTCGTACCCAACCGACCTTTGACGAGCTCAAAGCCAAGTTCGAGTTGCATGGCATCGAAGTGTTGCCGCTTGATCACTATTATTTAACCCGGCATAAAGACGCAAAACTAGGCCGCACCGAGACAGGGTTCGGCTCCAGGCAACGCCTCGAAGAGTTCAATTACTATGCGTCAGAAGTGATCCAGGCCAACTCTGGAACGGAAAAGTGGCTTGCCTTGGTCGGTCAATCACACATGAATACCACTGAGGGTGTTCCGGGCTTGGCCGAGATGACAGGCAGCATCAGTATCGGGGTCTTCGACAAACCTTCGCCCAACGTACGAAACCCTCTCTCCCCCACAGACTTGCCAGGTGACCTGGTTATTCAGGTTTAACCCTGCCCTGCGCTTCGAGCGACAGTGTGTCGCTCGAATGTGCGTGTTTATCCCCGCTGCACCCAGCGCTGGTGCAGCCCACGTGCCAGCGCATCCAGCGCGAACCCCAACAGCCCGATCACCACCACCATCGCCATCAACTCCGAATACGCCAGGCGATCACGGGTATCGAGGATGTAATAGCCCAGCCCTGCACTGACCCCGAGCATCTCGCACGGCACCAGCACGATCCATAGGATACCGATGGCCAGGCGTACGCCGGTCAGCACATGCCCGACCACACCAGGAATGATGACTCGACGCAACGTCTCCCAGCGCGTGGCACTCAGGCTCTTGCTCAACTGCAACCAACGCGGGTCGAGTTGACGCACGCCGGCTGCGGTGTTGAGCACGATCGGCCATACCGCGGCAAACGCCAGCAGGAAATAGATCGGCTGGTCGCCTACCCCCATGAGCATCACCACGATCGGCATCCAGGACAACGGCGAAATCATCCGCAGAAACTGGAAGGCCGGCGTGGTCGCCGCTTCCAGTCTGCGCGAACTGCCCACCAGCAGCCCCAGTGGCACCCCCACTAACAGTGCGAGAAACAGCCCGACAAAAATGCGCTTGAGGCTCACGGCAATGTGCAGGTACAGCTCGCTGCGCCCAAGCAGTTCCCACAGGCTGCTTGCGGTGGCCGCCAGCGAAAAACGCGCCGACAGGCCGTCGGCCTCGCCGAACACTTTTACGCCCAGCCACCACAGCAACATCAAACCTGCCAAGCCGCTCAACCCCAGCGACCAGCCCAGGATTCTACCGTTGTTCAAACGCCAATCTCCTCATGCCGCTCATAGCCGCCCGGCAAGCCGAAGGTTTTCATGCCGCCCACCGCCTCGATCGCTTGACGCACGAAACGGTCGTCCACCAGGTCCTTGGCGACGAATGCCGGATCGAGATCGGCAAGAAACTTCTTGTCGCCTTCGATCAGCGTGTCTTTGAGGCGGCGCACCAGTTCTTCGGTGTAACTGGGGAAGGGATAAGGCTGAAAGTCGATGCGGTGCTCGTCCCAATTGGCGTGCTGGATCGCACCGTCCGCCAAATAGGCGGCGCGGTCGCTGGCAGCCGGGGCCAGGACTTTGCTCAACACCGGCTCGGCGTGTGGCGTGTAACGGTTCGGGCCATCCTTGGACAAGAGCTTCACCGCCTCTTCGCGGTTGTCGCGGGTCCACACCTGGGCCTTGACGATAGCGTTCACTACTTTCTGCGACCACTCCGGACGGTTGGTCAGATCGTGTTCGTGCATGAACACCACACAGCACGCGTGGTTGCGCCACACATCACCGGTAAAGCGCTGCACGCGGCCGACCTTGAGGTTCTCGGCCAGCGCGTTGAACGGCTCGGCGACGATATAGCCGTCGATGCGCTTGCTGGCCAGTGCGGGCGGCATGTCCGACGGCGGTAATACGATCAGGTTGACTTCATTGGCGGCAATCGAACTGCCGGTCGCACGCGTCACCGGCGTGAGGCCGTTGTCGCGGAACAGTTGCTGCACCACCACGTTATGGATCGAGTACCAGAACGGAATCGCCACCGACTTGCCGCCCAGTTGCTTCACGTCGGTTATGCCTGGCGATACAGTCAGGCCCGAGCCGCCCACATGGTTCCAGGCCACGACTTTGGCCGGCACCTTGCTGCCGTAGCGCGCCCACACGGTCATCGGTGACAGCAGGTGAATCACGTTGACCTGCCCCGAGATGAACGCCTCGATCACCTGGGCCCAACTGCGCAACAGCACCGGACGTTCGGCCTTGATGCCTTCGGCTTCGAACAGGCCGTTGTTGTGGGCAACCAGCAACGGCGTGGCGTCGGTGATCGGCAGATAACCGATACGCACCGGCGCGTCGGGCTCATTGGCGGCACGCGCCTGCAGGCTGCTCAACAGCGGCAAGGCGCCGGCGGCACTGAGCACCGCCGAGAGTTTGAGAAAGTCACGGCGCGAGTGGGTCAGGTCATCCAGACACATGGCTAAGCTCCTGTTGTTCAAGGGGGTTGGGTTGAGGGCGGCTCGCCTGCCGTAAGGTTTTCAGAATATCGATACGCAGCGCGCCGATGGCCTCGACCTGTTCGTCCCGAGGTTGCGGCAAGTCGATATGCCATTCACCCAACGTCCGTGCCGGGCGGTTACCCAGTAGCAGGATGCGGTCGGACAGCAGTAGCGCTTCGTCGATGTCATGGGTGATCAATACCGCCGCCGAACCTTGCTCACGGTTGACCTTGAGCAGCAGGTGCTGCATGTCGGCGCGGGTCACTTCGTCCAGCGCGCCGAAGGGCTCATCCAGCAGCAGCACTTGAGGCTGGCGGGCCAGGCAGCGGGCCAGCGCGGTGCGCTGGGCCATGCCGCCGGACAGTTGCGCCGGGAACTGCTGGCGCGCATGTTCCAGGCCTACCGCCGCGATGGCGTGGTCGACACGACGGCGGCGCTCTTCAACACTCAGGTGCGGTTGGCGGGCGAAGTCCAGGCCAAAGGCGACGTTCTTTTCCAGGTTCAACCAGGGCAACAGGCTTGGGTCCTGAAAGGCCACCGCCACCCGTGGGTGCGGACCGCTCAAGGGTTCGCCCAACACGTGCACACGACCGGCCTGGGGTAGCTGCAAGCCGGCAAGCACACGCAGCAGGCTGGATTTGCCCACGCCGCTGGGCCCCAGGATCGACACCACTTCGCCCGCCTGCAACTGCAAGTCAAACCCTTGCAGTACCGGGCCGCTGGCATACCCCAGGCAAATCCCCTGGGCCGTCATGACCGCCTGGCTCATAGGTTGGCCTGGCGCTGCAACTCAGTGCGCAGTTGCACCAGGCTGGGCGTCACAATCGGCACAAATGCCGACTCGCGCCAGCGCCGCGCAAAACCACTGCCGTGGGCGGTGAGGTAGGCCTTGCCGCCACTGGCCTGCAGTTCAAGCTGCACGGCGCTGGCGGCGGTTTCTGCCAGGGCAATGCGCAGCTTGAACAAGGGGATCGGCTCGGCAGCAAAGCGCCCGGCCAGCAACCCGCTCTTGAGCTCGCTGACCAGATGGTCCAGCGTCGCCCGCAAGGCTTCCAGCTCTTCGCGCAACACCGTACGGCTGGCCCCCAGATGATTGGCCACCTCGGCCAGGGAACGGCGGGCCAGGCCAATCGACATGCCGCACTGCAAGCCAAGAAACGCCGGGCGCACTGCCGGCAGGAACTTGCGCGCGTCCTCGTGCAGCAACCAGTCACGGCTCAGCTCCACGCCTTCCAGGCCAAGGGCAGCGGTGTTGCTCGATTGCAACCCAAGCAGCTCCAGATCGCGGGAGCGCTGCAAGCCCGCCACTGAATCCGGGATCGCCAGGATAAACGGCGTACCACCGCCGGCATGTTCGATAGCAGCTGCGGCGACAAAACCATTTTTGCGCAGGTTGGTCACCCAATGCAGACGACCGTTGAGCGTCCAGCCATGCTCGTTGGGCTCGGCGCTGATCTGCAACGACTCGATACCCGATATGAACTTCATCGCATTCGACAGCCCGGTGGCTCCGGCCAACTTGCCGCTGAGCAGGTCCGGCATCAGGTGTTCGCGCAGGCGCTGATTGGGGCTCTGCAACAAGTACTCGATAAACGAGCGCTGGCCCCAGCACACAAATGCCGCCGCCAGGGAATGGCTGGCCACATTGGCGATGGCCTCGACCGCACCCGTCACGTCACCGCCCAGCCCGCCCAGTTGGGTGGGCACACCGATTTTCAGAATATTGGCTTCTGCCAGGCGTGGCAGCACTTCCTGTGGATCGCAACTGCCCACATCCAGGGCCTGCGCTTGAACATCGAGCCAACGGCTCAAGATTGGGTCAAGCATTCATGTCTCTCCTTTTACAGCAGGTGGACCATCGCCGATTCAGCTTGCCGGTTTTTCCCAGCGGTACTGCGCCAGTTCCGGGTTCAGCGGGGTACGGGCAAACACGTTAGCGAAGTTGCACAGGGTTGCCAGGCTTACGCCCAGGATGACCTCCAGCGCGTGGCCCTTGGTATAGCCGGCCGCGAGAAATGCCTCAAAGCCGGCATCGCTGACATCACCCCGAGTGGCGATCACTTCGCGGGTAAAGGCGGCGAGTGTCTCATAGCGAGTATCAGGCAGCTCACCCAGCCGGCGCAGGGCCTCGATCACGTTCTCGGGCAGCTTGGCCTTGTTGCGCGCAACGGCGGTGTGGCCGGCGACACAGAAATCGCACCCGTGGGTAGTAGCAGCAATCAGCTGCACCACTTCGCGGTCGGCCAGGCTCAGTTCGGCCTTGGCATTCAAGCCGGAGACAGTGATATAGGTTTCCAGCGCCGCCGGTGCATTGGCCAATACCGCCAGCAGATTAGGAATGAAACCCGAGGCCTTCTGCGCATTTTCCAGGAAAGGTTTCGCCGCTTCCGGGGCGGTGTCAGGGCTGAGCAACGGTACACGGGACATGGAGTGGTCTCCTGTTGGGTTCGAGTGCGCCAGTCTGTTGGTTCTAAAAAAATCGCTCAATAGGCTAAAGTAGCGATTACTTGCTCTTGAGTCTTTCCATTAGATGAATTCGTCCAGCACACTTGTCGATTGGTTATTAGATAGCCTTGAACTCAATACCAATTTGTTTCACGTCGGCCGCTACTGCGGTGACTGGCACGCCAGCACGCACGGCCTGGCCCAGGCAAGCTTCCATTTGATCGTGCAGGGCGATTGCTGGCTGCATATCGACGGTGATCCAACGCCCCGGCACCTGAACAATGGTGACGCCGTGTTTCTACTGCGTGACCTGGCCTATCGGTTGTCCGGGGAAAGTACCGCGGCAAGCGCCCAAGAGTGCCCTCGCCGGCCGATGCTGCCCCTCGACAGCAGTGCCATGGATGGCGTGGGCCTGGTTTGCGGCTTCTTCCATTTCCAATCCGGCTTGTCGGCGATGATTGTCGACAGCCTGCCCGCATGGATCATCCTGCGTGCCGGTGATCCATCGTTGACCGCTGCGCGCAATCTGTTCGAATTGATCCTGCAGGAGTGCGAGCGCCTACCCGCGCCCTCCTCGGCCTTGCTCGAACGTCTTTGCCACTTGTTGTTTTTATATGTACTGCGCCAGCAAGTCATCGACAACACCGAGCTGGGCGGCCTGGCAGCGTTGGGCCGGCAACCGGCATTTGCCGGCCTGCTGGAGCAACTGATTGCGCGCCCGGCCGAGCCCTGGAGCCTGGAAAGCATGGCGGCGTGCACGGGGTTATCCCGTTCGGCGTTTTTCAAGCGTTTCAGGGAGTTATGCGGGCAGTCGCCGGGGCAGGTATTGCTGGTGATACGTATGCGCCATGCCTGTGGGCTGCTCAAGGCGGACCAGACCGTGGCCGAGGTCTCGCTGGCAGCCGGGTATCAGTCGGTGGCCGCATTTACCCGGGCCTTTCATAAAGTCACCGGTCAGCAACCCGGCGCCTATCGCAGGGCACAAGCCTAAGCAATCGCCGGTTTGCGCTACCCCAGGCAAGTGCTGGCCATGCTGGATATCTGATCGCCCCGGGGGGCGCATTAAAGGTTGGCATAAATGCCTTGACGCAAATGCGTCACCGCCCGCAGGAACCCTTTGGGCTGATCCTCCACGCAAGAGTAGTCATGGCGCACTGTCAGACTTTCTACGATCAACCCGAAGGACACCTGATGCTATTACCCCTCACTCATGCAGCAGTCCCCCATCACTCCACGGCTTCCACCGAACCGCAGCGGTCCAAGCCGTCACCCTATGACCCCCCCTTAGACCTGCAGCTGGGCGTACCGAATATCAGGACGCACCTGCTGCTTGAAAAAAGTGATGTGACCTTCAGCCGGGAAATTACCTGGAGCACCCGGAACCCCGAAAAACCGCAGATCAGCTCCAGCCGACTTGTGATAGAAACCAGTAACGGCGCCGACGAGGTCCACGTGCGCAGTTGGCCGGGCGACAAGCTGCAGTTCATCATCAACGGCAGACCGTATGTGCTTGACGCCAAAGCACCACAAGGCCCGGATCAGAGCCTTTTGATCAAAACCAACGGCGGCGATGACAGGGTCATCATCGATGATGACGTCAAGCACCTCCTGGAAGTACAGGGTGGCGCCGGAAACGACTTCATCCAGGCCGGCGGTGGCGTGTCCGGGCTATTTGGCGGCAGCGGCCACGATACTCTGCTCTTGGGCAGCAACTCAGGCTACGCCGAAGGCAACGACGGAGACGACCTGATCATCGGCGGCAGTGGCAACACCATCATGTTCGGTAACGGGGGCAACGACCGACTCGATGCAGGGGTTGGCAATGCACATAAACAGAACTTGCTCGATGGTGGCGACGGCGACGACAAACTGTATGCCGGTAGCGGGACCAACCATCTGAAGGGCGGCAACGGCGATGATCTGCTGACAGGGCATGACCGTACGTCTTTCTATACCGGTGAAGGTAATGATCGCATCGCCAATCATCGGCCAACGGACAGCATTTACACGCGCGTCAATGATAAATTGACACTCACCCAAGGCTCGGCCTGGAATCAGGCCAAACCGGGCAAAGCCAGCGAGCAACCAAGTTAACCAACGGTCGCAATACTCCCGTGCGAAGCGCGGGAGTCGGACTATTCTGACAACTCCCAGTGTAAAAACCCGCCACACAGGAGGTGTGTCATGCACGCGACTGAGCAGCCGATCCGCTTGGAGCAGATCAGTCAGGAACGCTTCATCCAGGTCCCAATCCATACTGTTTACGATTATGTAACCCAGCCCGACCGCTGGCACGAATGGCACCCCTCCTCCCTCAGCGCCGACACCGGCACCCGCGGCTCATTGCCGGTCGGCTCGCGCTTTACTGAAGACATAGACCTGCTGGGCATTCGCGTATCAATGAGCTACCGCGTGCAAATCGCCCGCTGCCCCGACGAGTTCAAGACCGTGTTCACCTCACTGGCAGTGGACGGTTGTATCCATTATTTTTTGCAAGCTCATCAGGGTGGCACTCGGTTCAAGCGCGTATTGACGTATGAAACCGAACTGCAACTGGCAACCTTGCACGAACGCATGATCAAACTCTCCGCCATCGCCCTGGACCAGCTCAAGCAGCGGTTGGAAAGCCCAAACTTCGTATAATTTAGAAACATTACCACCGCGTCTCAGTGTAAAAAGCAGGGAGAATGCGCGGTTTATTGCTGCGCTTTCAGTGAGACCCCTGATGAAAATCCCATTGCGACTGGCCTTGCTCTGCGCCCTGCTTGCCACCCCCCTGGCCCAAGCCGCCGAGCTGATTCCCATCGATGTACACCGCGATGCCAATTGCGGTTGCTGCAAAAAATGGATCAGCCATCTGGAAAACAACGGTTTCAAGGTCAACGACCACGTTGAAGCAGACATGAGCGCGGTCAAGCAACGCCTGGGCGTCGCCCCGCGCCTTGGCTCATGCCACACGGCGGTAATCGATGGCAAATTCGTCGAAGGTCACGTACCTGCCGAACAAGTAATGGCCTTGCGCAAGCGCGACGACCTGCTGGGTCTTGCCGCGCCGGGCATGCCGCTGGGCTCCCCAGGCATGGAAGTTGACGGTCGCAGCGAGGCCTATCAAGTCATTGGCCTGACCCGCGACGGCAAAGACGTAGTAGTAGCCGACTACCCGGCACACTGACCGGTGCTGATGGGTTACCTGGGCCTGTTCGTCGCGGCGTTTGGCGCCGCAACGTTATTGCCCCTGCAATCGGAAGCCGTGTTGGTGGGCCTGTTGCTGAACGGCCAGTACCAGCTGTGGCTACTGCTGGGCATTGCTACGCTTGGCAACGTGCTCGGCTCAGTGGTCAATTGGCTGCTCGGACGCTCGGTGGAACGTTTCAAGGAGCGGCGTTGGTTTCCAGTGAACGCCAGGCAACTGGACAAAGCCCGCCGCCATTACGGGCGTTGGGGGCACTGGACACTGTTGCTCAGTTGGGTTCCGATCATTGGTGACCCGCTGACGCTGGTGGCCGGGGTGATGCGCGAGCCGTTGTGGCGGTTTTTGCTGTTGGTTACCCTGGCCAAAGGCCTGCGTTATGGCGTGCTCGCAGCGCTGACGTTGCAATGGGTGTTAATCCCCCGTTAATCCTCTCCCAAGAGCATCCGGACATCTTTCTCGGAGCCCCAGCCCATGCCTTTCATCCGTTCGTTATGCATAGCCGGCCTGTTTTCAGTGAGCGCCACCCCCTTGTTAGCCGCCACCTATGGCCCCGAACTCCAAGGCTTCCAATACCCCCATCCTCTCCAGCATTTCACCTTCCAATCCCAAGGCAAATCCCTGCAAATGGGCTACATGGACGTGCCCGCCAAAGGCACAGCCAACGGCCGCAGCGTGGTGCTGATGCACGGCAAGAACTTTTGCGGTGCCACCTGGGAAGGTTCGATCAAGGCACTCAGCAGTGCCGGTTACCGCGTCATCGCCCCCGACCAGATCGGCTTCTGCACTTCCAGCAAGCCCGATCACTACCAGTACAGCTTCCAGCAATTGGCGGCCAACACCCACCAACTGCTGGAAAAACTCGGCATCCAGAAAGCCACGGTGATCGGCCATTCCACCGGCGGGATGCTTGCCACTCGCTATGCCTTGATGTATCCCGAGCAAACCGAACAACTTGGACTGGTGAACCCTATCGGCCTGGAAGACTGGAAAGCCCTCGGTGTGCCCTACCAGAGCGTCGACCAGTGGTACCAGCGCGAGCTGAAAATGAGCGCCGACGGGGTGCGCAAATATGAACGCGACACCTATTATGGCGGGCGCTGGAAGCCGGAATACGAACGCTGGGTGGATATGCTCGTCGGCCTGAACAAAGGCCCGGGGCATACCCAAGTCGCGTGGAACTCGGCATTGATTTACGACATGATCTTCACCCAACCGGTGTACTACGAATTCAAGGATCTGAAGGTGCCCACCCTGTTGCTAATTGGCACCAGCGACACGACTGCGATCGGCAAGGATGTAGCGCCGCCCGAGGTCAAGGCCAGGATTGGCAATTACCAAGTGCTGGGCAAGCAGGTGACCAAGCTGATTCCCCACGCCACGCTGGTGGAATTCCCCGGCCTGGGCCATGCGCCACAGATGGAAGAACCGGAGCAGTTTCATAAAGCGCTGTTGCAGGGTATGAATGCCCTTTGATTTCGAGGCCCATGGCATGTCGATACAGATCGCAGTGATAGATGACTGGCAGAACGTCGCCAGTGACGTGGTGGATTGGTCGGCGCTGGACGGCGTGGGCCAGGTGCAGTTCCTCCACGACTACCCCGCTGATACGGCGACAATGGTTGAACGCTTGAAGGGCTTCGAGGTGATTTGCGTCATGCGCGAACGCTCCACCTTCGATGAGGCCCTGCTGCAAGAGTTGCCCAAGCTCAAATTGCTGGTCACCGGCGGTATGCGCAATGCCGCCATCGATATTACCGCCGCCAAGGCCCTGGGTATCCAGGTGTGCGGCACCGACAGCTATAAACACGCGGCGCCGGAACTGACCTGGGCGCTGATCATGGCCTCTACGCGCAATCTGCTCGCCGAAGCCAACTCGCTGCGCGCAGGCGGATGGCAGGTGGGCCTGGGCGGTGACCTGCATGGCAAGACCCTGGGCGTGCTCGGCCTGGGCAGTATCGGCCAGAAAGTCGCGACGTTTGCCCAGGCATTCGGTATGCGGGTGATCGCCTGGAGCGAAAACCTCACGCCGCAACGGGCGGCTGAAGCAGGCGTGAGATGGGTCAGCAAGCGCGAGTTGTTTGAACAGGCGGATATCCTCACCATCCATCTGGTGCTCAGTGAGCGCAGCCGTGGGCTGGTGGATGCCCAGGCTCTGGCGTGGATGAAGCCCACGGCGCAGCTGGTGAACACCGCACGCGGGCCGATTGTGGATGAGCAGGCGCTGGTGCAGGCATTGAGCAGTGGCCGCCTGGCCGGGGCGGCGCTGGATGTGTATGCCCAGGAACCGCTGCCGGCTGATCATCCATTTCGCCGCTTGCCCAATGTGCTGGCCACGCCACATGTGGGGTATGTGAGTGAGCGCAATTACCGGCAGTTCTATCAACAGATGATTGAAGACATTCAGGCCTGGGCCGATGGCGTGCCCATTCGCGTGCTGGGCTGACGCACCATTTAAGGGCACCCCCCCCTTGTGGCGAGGGAGCTTGCTCCCGCTGGAGTGCGCAGCGCTCCCAAGATTTTGGGGGCCGCTACGCAGGCCAGCGGGAACAAGCTCCCTCGCCACAGGGGGCATATCGTTAGATTTATTTTGTCCTACAAAAAACCACGCTAAACCCGGCAGGCTCTGGGATCTGGCCTAGACTCATGACCGATGGGTCCGTTCCAAAACAAAAACCCCGCAAAAAATCTAAACTTTCCAACTCCGCCTCAGGTCAAGTTTTAGGTAAGGACGTGCACGAGCGTTTCACGCCGAATGCCCGTTCATCCAATCTTTTTCAGCCGACGTTGCAACTGGCATACGCCTTGCCAGCTTGTATAGCGCTGGTGTGCCTGGCCGCAGGATGCGGCCACTTGGAGCTAGTGGCAGCGGGCCATTAGCGAACCAACAAATGGGAGTGCATTATGATCAGTGCCGCAGTAGATACTCAGGGAGAGCGTTTTAGTCAGCCGGTAGGGGGGCCAACGTCTTTGGTCGACCTGCCCAACACTGTGCGGCCGATCGTGAGTCAGAATCCGAATCGAAAGAAAGTCTTGTTTGTCACTTCCGAGTTCGCCGACCTGGTGAAAACCGGTGGCCTGGGCGATGTGTCCGCCGCCCTGCCCCGCGCCATGGCGCATTTGCACGATGTGCGGGTGCTGATCCCTGGTTACCCGCAAGTGATGGAAAGCGACAACCCGATTCATATCGTCGGTGAACTGGGTGGCCACGCGGCGCTGCCGCCGTGCAAGATCGGGCGCATGGACCTTGCGGACGGCCTGGTCATCTATGTGCTGATCTGCCCCGAACTGTACGAGCGTGAAGGCACGCCGTACGGCGCCAATAACGGCCGCGACTGGCCGGATAACCATATTCGCTTCGCCCGCCTGGGCCTGGCCGCCGCTGACATGGCCGCCAACCTGGCACAGATCCATTGGTGCCCCGACCTGGTGCACGCCCATGACTGGCCCGCGGGCCTTGCGCCGGCGTACATGCACTGGCGTGGGTCACGCACGCCAACGCTGTTCACCATTCATAACCTGGCCTATCAGGGTGTGGTGAGCCTGGCGTCGACGCCCGAACTGGGCATTCCACCCCATGCCCTGCAGCAGGAAGGCATGGAGTTCTACGGCAAAATGTCGTTCCTCAAGGCGGGCATGGCGTATTCCAGCCACATCACCACCGTGAGCGCCACCTACGCCCAGGAAATCACCACGCCGGAATTCGGCTGTGGCCTGGATGGCTTTCTTGCCAGCAAGACTCAACAAGGTCTGCTCAGCGGGATTCCCAATGGCATCGACGAAAGCTGGGAAACGTCCACCGATACGCACTTGACCCACAATTTCAATATCGGCGACTGGGAAGGCAAGGCGATAAATGCCGCCCATGTGCGCGAGCTGTTTGGACTGCACGCGTCCAACGGCCCGCTGTTCGCCGTGGTGTCACGCCTGGTTTATCAGAAGGGTCTGGACCTGACTGAAGCGGTCGCCGGCTTTATCGTCGAAAACGGTGGCCAGATCGCGATCATCGGCCGTGGCGAACCCGAAGAAGAACAGGCCATGCGCGAATTGGCGCTGCGCTTCCCGGGCCAGGTGGGTGTGCGCATCGGCTTCAACGAGACCGATGCCCGTCGCATGTTTGCCGGCAGCGACTTCCTGTTGATGCCTTCGCGCTATGAACCTTGCGGCCTGAGCCAGATGTACGCGCAACGCTTTGGTTCGTTGCCGGTGGCGCGTAATACCGGTGGCCTGGCGGACACCATCGAAGATGGCGTCACCGGCTTCCTGTTCAATGAATCGACGGTGCAAAGCTACGAAGAAGCCCTGCGCCGTGCCTTCAAGGTATTCGCCTTCCCCGGCCTGCTCAACGCCATGCGCAGCCGCGCCATGACACAACCGTTCAACTGGTGCCAGGCGGTTGAACCCTACGCTGAGCTCTACGAACAACTGGTGGCCAAGGCCTTGGGGAAACCAACCAAATAGCCACTTGAACCAACCCGGGAGGTCTTCATAGATGCCGTTACGGACTCTGGACACCTGGCCCCACGGCGCAATCATGCTGGACGCGCAACACACGCGTTTTGCCTTGTGGGCGCCAGACGCTTTTTATGTCAGCGTTGAATTGCAACACGGTAAATCCATCACCCTGCTGCCC
This sequence comes from Pseudomonas synxantha BG33R, assembly GCF_000263715.2. Classification (NCBI taxonomy): domain Bacteria; kingdom Pseudomonadati; phylum Pseudomonadota; class Gammaproteobacteria; order Pseudomonadales; family Pseudomonadaceae; genus Pseudomonas; species Pseudomonas synxantha. The sequence goes on along the minus strand of NZ_CM001514.1, from coordinate 2,989,737 downwards.
CAGGCGGATGGCTGGTTCGAAGTCGAAGCAGCCTGCCCTGCCGGCACGCTCTACCGCTTTAACATCGATGGGGAAAACGCGGTTCCCGACCCCGCTTCCAGGGCCCAGGCCCAGGACGTGCACGGTTGGAGCCAAGTGGTCGACCCCAACGCTTACCCATGGCGCAATACCCAGTGGCAAGGCCGCCCCTGGCACACCGCGGTGATCTACGAACTGCATGTGGGCGCCATGGGTGGCTACGCAGGAGTCGAGAAGCACCTACCACGCCTGGCTGAGCTGGGAATCACTGCGATCGAGTTGATGCCGCTGGCGCAGTTCCCCGGTGAACGCAACTGGGGCTATGACGGCGTGCTGCCCTACGCACCGCACGCCGCCTACGGTACGCCCGAACAGCTCAAGCACTTGATCGACACTGCCCATGCCCTTGGTTTGGCGGTGATGCTCGATGTGGTCTACAACCACTTCGGGCCCGATGGCAATTACCTCGGACAGTACGCCAAAGGGTTCTTCCAGGAAGACGCGCATACCCCGTGGGGCGCCGGCATCGATTTCGAGCGCCGTGAAGTGCGGGATTTCTTCCTCGATAACGCGCTGATGTGGCTGCTGGAATACCGCTTCGACGGCCTGCGCCTGGATGCGGTACACGCCATCGATAATCCCGGGTTCTTGCAGGAGCTGGCACACCGCGTGCGTCAGCAGGTGCACGACGAACGGCACGTCTGGCTGGTGCTGGAGAACGAGCTGAACCAGGCCAGCCTGCTGAAGGAAGACTTCAACGCCCAGTGGAATGATGACTTTCATAACGTGCTGCACGTGCTGCTGACCGGTGAAACCGACGCCTATTACAGCGATTTCGCCGAACAGCCCACCGCCAAGCTGGCGCGTTGCCTGGGCGAGGGCTTTATCTATCAGGGTGAAACCACCCGCCACGGCCACGCACGCGGCGAACCCAGCGCGGATCTGCCGCCCAGCGCTTTCGTGGCGTTTTTGCAGAACCACGACCAGATCGGCAACCGTGCCCTGGGCGAACGCTTGCACCAACTGTGTTCGCCCCAGGCGCTGAACGCGGCGACGGCTCTATTGCTGCTCAGCCCGATGATTCCGCTGATGTTCATGGGCGATGAGGTGAATGCGGCCGAACCCTTTCTGTTTTTCACCGACCATCACGGCGAACTGGCCGAGGCGGTGCGCGAAGGCCGGCGCAACGAGTTCGCCGATTTCGCGGCGTTTCACGACCCCGAGCAACGCGAACGCATTCCCGATCCCAACGCACTGGAAACCTTTGTGCAATCGGCACCCTCTTTCGTCGAGAACGAGCACACCCAGCTCTATCGTCAGTTGTTGAGCCTGCGTCACCAACACATAGTGCCGCACTTGCCGGGCACTGTAGCCTTGGGCGCGCAGGTGATGGCCGAGGGAGCTGTCACGGCGCGTTGGCGCCTGGGCAATGGCAGCCTGTTGCAGATCGACCTGAACCTGAGTGAACAGCCTCTGGATCACCCCGCGCGCCACCCCATCATTTTTCAGACGCCTGCCCAGCAAGGTACGCAGTTACCACCGTTGAGCGCACGCGTTTGCTTATCACCTGTCGGAGAACACTTTTGAGCGAAGCGAACCTGGAACTACTCGCCAGTCGCGCGGGCCTGGCCGTCGATTGGATCGATGCCAACGGTCGCCCGCAACACGTGCAGCCCGAGGCCTTGCGCGCCGTTCTCAAAGGGCTGGGGCACCCGGCCGATACCGACGCCGAGATCGACGCCAGCCTGCAGGAACTGGAGCAGGTGCAACAAGACACGCACCTGCCGCCCTTGATCACCATCGACAGCGGCGCAAGCCTGGACCTGGCCCGCTACTTCGCCCCGGACACGCCGTGTCGCGTCAGCCTGGAAGGTGGTGAAACCCTGGAGCTGCGCCTGGACGGCAATGCGGTGCTGCCCGGGGTGATTGCCCTCGGCTACCACCAGGTGCATATCGATGGGCAAACCTTCACCCTGGCCGTTGCGCCCAGCCACTGCTACAGCGTGGCCGACGCGGTGGACAGCCGCCCCGCTCGCGCCTGGGGCTTGAGTGCCCAGCTGTATGCCTTGCGTCGCCTCGGCGATGGTGGCTTCGGGGACACCCTGGCCCTGGAGCATCTGGTGCGCTCGGCGGCCGAGCGCGGTGCCGACGCAGTGGCGATCAGCCCCATGCACGCGATGTTCAGCGCCGACCCCGAACGTTTCAGCCCTTATTCACCGTCCAGTCGCCTGTTTCTCAACAGCCTGTACGCCTCGCCCGCCTGCATCCTTGGCGAGCGTGAAGTGCGCGACGCTACCGAGGCCGTCGGCCTGACCGACGAACTTCGGGATTTGGAGCAACTCACGCTGATCGACTGGCCCACCGCCGCCAAGGCCAAGCAACGCCTGCTGCGTGCGCTGTATGAAGACTTCCGCCACGGCGCACATCCGCAACATGCCGACTTCCAGAGCTTCCGCCAGGCCGGCGGCGAGGCCCTGGAAAACCACTGCCGCTTCGAAGCCGTGCAAGCGCAACGTGCCGCCGCCGGCGAGGAGCTCGACTGGCGCCACTGGCCCGAAGACTGGCGCACGCCGCAGAGCCCGGCGCTGGCGCGGTTTGCTGAAGAAAACCGCGATGAGATCGGCTACTTCGCCTTCACCCAATGGTTGATCGCCCGCAGCCTGGCGCGCGCGCAACAGGCCGCCCGTGGCAGCGGCATGGGCATCGGCCTGATTGCCGACCTGGCGGTGGGTGCCGACGGTGGCGGCAGCCAGGCATGGAGCCGCCAGGATGAACTGCTGGCCGACCTCACGGTTGGCGCACCGCCGGACATTCTCAACCGTGCAGGCCAGGGTTGGGGCATCTCCGCCTTCTCCCCGGAAGGTCTCAAACGCAATGGCTTTCGCGCGTTTATCGAAATGCTGCGGGCCAACTTCGCCCATGCCGGTGGCTTGCGCATCGATCATGTGATGGGCCTGCAACGCCTGTGGGTCATCCCCCTGGGTGCCTCGCCCCGCGAAGGCGCCTACTTGTATTACCCGGTGGACGACCTGCTGCGTTTGCTGGCGCTGGAATCGCACCGCCACCAGGCCATCGTCCTCGGTGAAGACCTGGGTACGGTGCCCGAGGGCCTGCGTGAAAAGCTCAGCGCCCGCTCGATTCTGGGTATGCGCGTATTGCTGTTCGAACAGGACCACGAAGGCCGGTTCACGCCGATTCTTGACTGGCCCGACAATGCTTTGGCCACCACCAGCACCCACGACCTGCCCACCCTCAATGGCTGGTGGCACAGCCGTGATATCGAGTGGAATATCCAGCTCGACCTGATCGACCCTCCCACCGTGGAGCAATGGAGCGAACACCGTCTGCGCGAACGTCATGCACTGCGCCAGGCCTTGAGCCAGGACCCGCAGAATTTCGTCGATGAGATCCGCAACGACACCGATCACGTGATCGACGCCAGCGTGCGCTACCTCGGCCACACCCGTGCGCCACTGGTATTGCTGCCGCTGGAGGACGCGCTGGGCATCGAAGAGCAAGCCAACCTGCCCGGCACCCTCGATACCCACCCCAACTGGCGCCGACGCTTGCCAGGCGAGGCCGCCAGCCTGCTCGACCACGACAGTGCTGCGCGCCGCCTCGAACTGTTGGCCGTGGCGCGTAACCAAGCCTATGAGCGTGACCGATGAACGTACTGCCCCTGCGCGCCACCCAGCGCCTGCAATTTCATAAAGGCTTTACCCTCGATGATGCGGTGCCGCTGGTGCCGTATTTTGCCCGCCTGGGCATCAGCCACCTGTATGCCTCGCCACTCCTGAGCGCCCGCGCCGGCTCCATGCATGGCTACGATGTGGTCGACCCAACCCGCGTCAACCCGGAGCTGGGTGGCGAGGCTGCGTTGCGTCGCCTGGTCGCCGCCCTGCGTGAGCACGACATGGGCCTGATCCTGGATATCGTTTCCAACCACATGGCCGTGGGTGGCGCGGATAATCCGTGGTGGCTGGACCTGTTGGAGTGGGGCCGTTTGAGCCCCTACAGCGAGTTTTTCGACATCCAGTGGCACTCGCCCGATCCGTTGCTCAAAGGCCAATTGCTGATGCCGTTCCTGGGCAGCGATTACGGCGAAGCCTTGCAGAGCGGAGCGTTGACGCTCAAGTTCGACGCCGTTCACGGCAGCTTCTACGCCGAGCATTACGAGCATCGCTTCCCGATCTGCCCACGGGACTACGCCTTGATCCTGGGCGGCGATGAGGTGCTCAAACCGCTGGCCGAGCGTTTCGCCGCCCTCGCCTATCAGGACGATGCCTACACCGAAGCTGCTTGGCTCAAGCAGGCGCTGGCCGAACGCGCCACCGAGGTCTTGCCGGCCATCAAGCAACGGCTGGCCGCTTTCGATGGTCGCCAGCCTGAGGGTTTCGAGCGCTTGCATCATTTGCTTGAGCAACAGACCTACCGCCTGGCCAGTTGGCGCACCGCCGCAGACGACATCAACTGGCGGCGCTTTTTCGACGTCAATGAGCTGGGTGGCCTGCGCGTGGAGCGCACGGCAGTGTTCGAAGCCACCCACGGCAAGATTTTCGAGCTGATCAGCGCAGGCTTGATCGATGGCCTGCGCATCGACCATATCGACGGCCTGGCCGACCCGCGTGGTTATTGCCGCAAACTGCGCCGCCGCGTGGACGCGCTGTCGCCACAGCGCCATGTGCCGATCTTCGTGGAGAAGATCCTCGGCGAAGGCGAAACCCTGCGCGAAGACTGGCAAGTGGACGGCACCACCGGCTACGAATTCATGAATCAAGTGTCGTTGCTGCAACACCATCCTGACGGTTTTGCTCCGCTGGCCGACCTGTGGACGCGCCACAGCGAACGGCCCTCGGCGTTTATCGAAGAAGCCCGCTTGGCGCGCCAGCAAATCCTCAATGGCTCGTTGGGCGGCGACTTCGAAAGTGTGGCGCAGGCCCTGCTGCAAGTGGCCCGCGATGATGTAATGACCCGCGACCTGACCCTGGGTGCGATCCGTCGGGCCTTGCAGGAGCTGATTGTGCATTTCCCGGTGTACCGCACCTACATCAGTGCCAGGGGCCGCAGCGCCGCCGACGACAAGGTGCTCCAGCAGGCCATGGACGGTGCGCGCAGTACCCTTAACGAAGGCGACTGGCCGGTGCTTGAACACCTGGAAAAATGGCTGGGCGGCCAGCCTTGGCGTAATCGCCCGGTGGGCCGTGAGCGCAAGATCCTCAAACATGCCTGCGTGCGCTTCCAGCAGCTGACATCACCCGCCGCAGCAAAGGCCGTGGAAGACACCGCGTTCTATCGCTCGGCCGTATTGCTGTCGCGTAACGACGTGGGCTTCAGTACCGAACAATTCAGTGCGCCGTTGGCAGACTTTCACCAGGCCAATCAACAGCGCCTGGCCAGCTTCCCGGACAACCTGCTGGCCACCGCCACCCATGACCACAAGCGCGGCGAAGACACCCGCGCACGCCTGGCGGTGCTCAGCGAGTGCGCGCCCTGGTATGCCGAACAGGTCGAACACTGGCGCAACCTCGCCGCGCCCTTGCGCGAGGGTACCGACAGCCCCTCGGCGGGTGATGAGCTGATCCTGTATCAGGTGCTGCTCGGCAGTTGGCCGCTGGAGCACAACCCGGACTTTGAGGCTTACCAGCAACGGCTCTGGCAATGGCAACAGAAAGCTCTGCGCGAAGCCAAGTTACACAGCAGCTGGAGCGCGCCCAACGAAGCTTATGAGCAGGGTGTCGAGCGCTTCCTCAAGCGTCTACTGCTCAGCGAAGCCGGCCGACCGCTGCGCAATGCGCTCGACAGCGCCGCTCAAGCCATCGCCCCCTCCGGCGCTCTGAACAGCCTGGCGCAAACTTTGCTTCACCTCACCGTGCCGGGTGTACCGGATGTGTACCAGGGCGACGAGTTCTGGGACTTCAGCCTGGTGGATCCGGACAACCGACGCCCGGTGGATTTCGATGCGCGCCAGCGTGCCCTGGATACCCCACCCGACATCGGTGAGCTGTTGTTCAACTGGCGCGATGGGCGTATCAAACAAGCGTTGATCGCCCAGGTGCTGAACGCACGTAGAGCCTGTCCCGAGCTGTTGCGCAACGGCAGCTATACGCCGCTCGAAGTAGTGGGTCGGCACGCGGAGCGCGTGGTTGCGTTTTACCGTGAGCACCAGGGCCAACAGCTGTTGGTGGTGGTGCCGCGCTGGCCTTATCCGTTGCTGGAAAACGGTGTATTTCCCCACATCAATGCGCAGGTGTGGGGCGATACCCGGGTGAAATTACCGTTCGCCACCACAACACAAAACTGGAAGGGACTTTTTCAAACAGGCGCAGTCACACCCAACAAGGAGCTGTTGATCAGCGCTGCCCTGGGGGATTTCCCGGTCAATGTCTTTATCAATCCTGATAATCAAGAAAGCTGAACATTTTCTGTGAGGAGTTTGTGATGAGTAAAGAAGACAAACGTATTCGCGAACTGGCGCATCAGATCTGGGAGTCTGAAGGCAAGCCGGACGGTGCGCACGATCGCCACTGGGAGATGGCGCGTAAACTGGCCGAAGCCGAGGCGCTGACGCCCAGCAAGCCCAAGCCTGCCGCCAAGCCGAAAACCGCGCCCAAGGCGGCGGCCAAACCCAATCCGGTAGCCGCCAAGCCTGCGGCGAAAAAACCGACCGCCCCCAAGAAACCAAAACCACCCGCCCCATGATTTCTCGGGCCTGCAGCCGTTATCCCAGGCTACAGGCCCTTTTTCGTCCATGTCCTTCGCTGAAACACCGTCAGCACGGCCGCGTTCGGCCCGAGAAAAGACCCCTTGCAGGAGCAACACCATGAGCAAACCCGAGAACACCACAGCGACGCCGGATCATGAACCGTCGCGGATTCGTGAAGGTTTGCCCTTCCCGCTCGGCGCCACCTGGGATGGCCTGGGCGTCAACTTTGCACTGTTTTCGGCCAACGCCACCAAAGTGGAGTTGTGCCTGTTCGATGACACCGGCGAAGTCGAGCTGGAACGCATCGAACTGCCCGAATACACCGACGAGATCTTCCACGGTTACCTGCCCGACGCCCACCCCGGGCTGATCTACGGCTACCGCGTGTACGGCGCGTACGACCCGGCCAATGGTCATCGCTTCAACCACAACAAGCTGCTGATCGACCCCTACGCCAAGCAACTGGTGGGCGAACTCAAATGGTCGGAGGCGCTGTTCGGCTACACCATCGGCCACCCGGATGACGACCTCAGCTTCGATGAGCGCGACAGCGCGCCCTTCGTGCCCAAGTGCAAGGTTATCGACCCGGCACACACCTGGGGCAACGATCAACCCGTACGGGTGCCCTGGGACCGCACGATCATCTATGAAACCCATCTGCGCGGCATCAGCATGCGCCACCCTTCGGTGGGCGAGTCCGTGCGCGGCACCTGCGCCGGCTTGATGGAAGACGACGTGCTCAAACATATCCGCCAGTTGGGCGTCTCTTCGGTCGAGCTGCTACCGGTGCACGCCTTCGTCAACGACCAGCACTTGCTGGAAAAAGGCATGACCAACTACTGGGGCTACAACAGCATTGCCTTCTTCGCCCCCGACCCGCGCTACCTGGCCAGCGGCAAGATCGCCGAGTTCAAGGAGATGGTCGCGCACCTGCATGAGCAGAAGCTGGAAGTGATTCTGGACGTGGTCTACAACCACACCGCCGAAGGCAACGAGCGCGGCCCGACCCTGTCCATGCGCGGCATCGACAACGCCTCTTACTACCGCCTGATGCCCGACGACAAGCGCTTCTACATCAACGATTCCGGCACCGGCAACACCCTCGACCTGAGCCACCCTTGCGTGCTGCAAATGGTCACCGACTCCCTGCGTTACTGGGCCACCGAGATGCATGTGGACGGTTTCCGCTTCGACCTGGCAACCATTCTGGGCCGCTACCGTGACGGGTTCGACGAACGCCACAGCTTCCTGGTCGCCTGCCGCCAGGACCCAGTGCTGCGCCAGTTGAAAATGATTGCCGAACCCTGGGACTGCGGCCCCGGCGGCTATCAGGTGGGCAACTTCCCGCCAGGCTGGGTGGAATGGAACGACCGCTTCCGCGACACCGTGCGTGCGTTCTGGAAAGGCGACGACGGCCAACTGGCGGATTTTGCCGGGCGCATGACCGCCTCGGGCGAGATGTTCAACCATCGTGGGCGCCGGCCTTACAGCTCGGTGAACTTCATCACCGCCCACGACGGTTTTACCTTGCACGACCTGGTCTCGTACAACGACAAGCACAACGAGGCCAACGACGAAAACAACCAGGACGGCAGCAATAACAACCTGTCGTGGAACCACGGTGTCGAAGGCCCGACCGACGACCCTGAGATCAACGCACTGCGCCTGCGCCAGATGCGCAACTTCTTCGCCACCCTGCTGCTGGCCCAGGGTACTCCGATGATCGTCGCCGGTGACGAGTTCGCCCGCACCCAGCATGGCAACAACAATGCCTACTGCCAGGACAGCGAAATCGGTTGGGTCAACTGGGACCTGGACGATGACGGCAAGGCCCTGCTCAAGTTCGTCAAGCGCTTGATCAAGCTGCGCCTGGCCTACCCGATTCTGCGGCGTGGACGCTTCCTGGTCGGCGACTACAACGAAGACATCGGCGTAAAAGACGTCACCTGGCTGGCGCCCGATGGCAACGAAATGAACACCGAGCAATGGGAAGACAGCCAGGGTCGCTGCCTGGGCATGTTGATGGATGGCCGCGCCCAGGAAACCGGGATCCGCCGCGCGGGTGCCGATGCTACGCTGTTGCTGGTGGTCAATGCCCACCATGACATGGTCAATTTCCGCCTGCCGCCGGTGCCAGAGGGTGAATTCTGGACGTGCATGCTCGATACCAATGAGCCGGCGATACGCGGCCAGGAGCGTTTTGACTTTGAGCATGAGTACGCCGTGACCGGCCGCTCATTGCTGTTGTTTGAACTGCAGCGTGAAGACGAGGTGTGAGATGGCGTTGCACAGTTTCCTTCAGGGCTACCGGGGCTACGCGGATACGTACGCCCTGGGTACGGCACTGAAGGCACTTCAGGAAGAAGGCCTCGATCAACTGCCGCTGCCGGGCAGCGGCGAAACCCTGGCCCGCTTCAGTCGGCTGGCCCAGGTGGCCGGCCATGACTTGCGCCTGTGCAAGTTGTTCGAAGGTCATACCGACGCGCTGGCGATCATTGCCGAACTCGACAGCCCGCTGCCGCCGCTTGCCAGTACGTGGGGCATGTGGGCGGCCGAACCATCCGCAGCCAAGGTGCGTGTACGGCGCGACGGTCAGTGGCTGATCGTCGATGGACGCAAAGCCTGGTGTTCCGGCGCGGCGGTGGTCAGCCATGGCTTGCTGACTGCCTGGGACGAGGATGATCGTCAGCAACTGGTGGCCGTGGCGATGGATCAACCCGGCGTCACGGTGTCGGACGAGGGTTGGAATGCGGTGGGCATGGCTGCCACCGGCAGCGTTGACGTTCTGTTCGACGCGGCCAAGGGTATCGCGGTGGGTGGGCCGGGTGATTACCTGTCGCGCCCCGGCTTCTGGCAAGGCGGAGTCGGTATCGCCGCGTGCTGGTACGGCGGCGCGCAACGCCTGGGCGAAGTGCTGCGCGCGCACTGTGCGCAGCGCTCGGAGCCTCATGCGCTGGCCCATTTAGGGGGAGTTGACAGCGCACTGAACAGCGCCGCTTGCGTACTACGCGCCAGCGCCGAGCAGATAGACCGCGAGCCTCGCGCCAATGCCAGGCAACTGGCCCAACAGGCACGCGCATGTATTGAAGACACTGTCGAGCAGGTCATGCGTCATGTCGGCCATGCAGTAGGCGCCGGCCCCTACTGCAAAGACCCGCACTTTGCCCGGTTGATGGCAGATTTGCCGGTGTATGTGCGGCAAAGCCATGCCGAACGCGACCTGGCTGCCCTCGGCGAACTGGTCGCCGGCGACGACTCGGGACGGTGGCAGTTATGAAACCCAATCCGATTGTCGGCCAGGGCACCCCACTCAATCATTGGCAAACCTCGGCACGGCTGGCCGAGTTGCCGCACATCAGCGCCGCGCAGTTGGTACCGCAGGGGCACCGCGCGGTGATCATCGCACCGCACCCGGACGATGAAGTGCTCGGCAGCGGTGGCCTGCTGCAAGGTCTGGCCGTATTGGAGCGCCCAATCCTGTTGATCTCCGTCACCGACGGCAGCGCCAGCCATCCCGGTTCCAAACGCTGGCCGGTGGCACGCCTGGGCGTGGTGCGGCCGCAGGAGTCGGCCCAGGCTCTGCACCGCCTGGGCCTGCCGTTGCACAGCTTGAAGTGGCTGCGCGGCGGTTTTACCGACAGCAAGGTGGCCGAGCGCGAAGCCCAACTGTGCGAGTTCATCCAGCGCCACCTCAAACCCACCGACATCGTGTTCGCCACCTGGCGCGAGGATGGCCATTGCGACCACGAAGCGGTGGGCCGTGCCAGCGCTAAAGCGGTCCAGGCTGTCGGCGCCACCCTGTGCGAACTGCCGGTGTGGACCTGGCACTGGGCAACTGCCGAAGATCACCGGGTGCCCTGGCATCGGGCGCGCAAGATTGCATTGACGCCCGAGCAAGTGGCACGCAAACGCCACGCGATCCACGCGTTCGCCAGCCAGTTGGAGGGCGACCCGCAGGTCGGCCTGCCGCCGGTGCTGGCACCCTACGTAGTGGAACGCTTGCTGCAACCTTTTGAAGTGGTGTTTGTATGAGTGTGGCCACCCCGTACTTTGATCAACTGTTTGCCGGCAACGACGACCCCTGGGCGTTTCGTCAGCGCTGGTACGAACAACGCAAGCGCGCACTGACCCTGGCCGTGCTGACCCGACCTCGCTATGCCTCGATCTTCGAGCCTGGTTGTGCCAACGGCGAGCTGAGCGCCGAACTGGCGACCCGTTGTGAGCGCCTGCTGTGCTGCGACACCGCTAGCACCGCCGTGCAACTGGCACAGACGCGCCTGACCGCGTTTGCTCATGCTCATGTAGAACAGCGCCGGCTGCCCCAGGAATGGCCTGCAGGTCAGTTCGAACTGATCGTGTTGAGCGAGCTTTGTTACTACCTGGATGCGAATGATCTGAATCGTCTGATCGATCACGCGCTGGCGGCCTTGACCGATAACGGCCAACTCCTGGCCTGCCACTGGCGCCCGCCCATTGACGGTTGCCCGCAAACCGCCGAACAGGTGCACGCCCTGCTCCAGCACCGACTGGGTATGCCACCGCTGGTACAGCATCATGACAAGGATTTTCTGCTCGATTTGTGGAGCCGCGATGGCACCTCGGTCGCGCGCCATGAGGGGTTGCGATGATCGGCATCTTGATTCCGGTGCACAACGAAGAAGCGCTGCTGGATGACTGCCTGAGGGCTGCGCAGATCGCCGCCAACCATCCGGGGTTGCACGGGGAAACGGTGCAGATCCTGGTAGTGCTCGACAGTTGCAGCGATGCCAGCGCAGCGATCGCCCAGGCGCATGATGTGCAAAGCGTGCAGGTACAGGCACGCAACGTAGGGCGAGCACGAGGCGTCGGCGCACGGCACTTGTTGAACCAGGGGGCGCACTGGATTTCCTGTACTGACGCCGACAGCCGCGTGGCCCCCGACTGGCTGGTGGCTCAACTGGCCCTGGGCTGTGACGCGGTGTGTGGCACCGTGACCGTGGACGCCTGGAGTGAGGGGTTCGACCCCGCGGCGCAGATTCGTTATCACCAGGCTTACCACGCGCGTGATGGCCACCGGCACATCCATGGCGCTAACTTGGGCGTGAGTGCCAGTGCCTATGTGCAGGCCGGCGGCTTTGAACCGCTGGCGTGCCACGAGGATGTGCAATTAGTGCGTGAACTGGAACGTTGCGGTGCTTCCATTGCCTGGAGCCATGCGCCGCAAGTGGTCACCAGCGCACGCCTGGATTGCCGCGCCCAGGGCGGTTTCGGCGATTACCTGAAAAGCCTGATGCTGGTTTCGTAAAAAAACGACAAACCTGTGACACATCCTTGTCTATGCTGAGAGTGCCTTGCATAGCATCCCAGGATTGGAATGCCGTGCACTCACCGCAGCGGAGCCTGCGCTGAAGTCAAGAGCATTACCCACCGACAAGGACGTGACACCCCATGAAGCCTGCCTCCTCAAGCGAAGGCCGTCGCGGCCCCGCGCAAATCTGGAACAGCGCGCCGCAGTTGGCGCAAATCCCCTGCCTCGCACTGGCTACCCTGGTGCCGCCCGGTGCCCGGGTTGTGGTGATAGCGCCCCACCCTGGCGATGAAGTCCTGGCGTGCGGCGGTTTGCTGCAACTGCTCAGCACCCGCGAGCATCCGCTGAAATTGATCTCCATCACCGATGGCAGCGCCAGCCATCCAGGCTCACAGGTGTGGCCGGCCAGGCGCTTGAGCGTGGTGCGCCCCCAGGAAAGCGCCGAGGCATTGCGCCGCCTCGGTATGCCGTTGCACAGCCTCAAATGGATTCGCGGTGGGTTTTGCGACGACGCGCTAGCTGCCCACGAGCAACCGATGAGCCAGTTCATTGCGCGCTACTTGCAACCTGGAGACGTGGTGTTTACCACCTGGCGCAATGACGGCAATGACGACCACGATGCAGTCGGTCGGGCGAGTGCAAAAGCCTGTAGCCTGGTGGGCGCTCGCCTGTATGAACTGGCGATCTGGGCCTGGCATTGGCCGGCACGCGAAGGTGCGGTGATTCCCTGGCAACGTGCACGCAAGGTGCGCCTGGACACCTGGAGCGTGGCGCGCAAACTGCACGCTGCCCATGCCTACGCCAGCCAATTGGTCGGCGACCCGCAGATCGGCTTGCCGCCCATGCTCGCCCAGGTGTTGCTTGAGCGTATGCGCGAACCCTACGAGATCGTGTTCACCTAGGCATTGGCTCGTCTATACCTGTCAGGTTTTACAGTGGCGGCCTTTTCGATCTGCAACTAAGGTGCGACAAGTGCTGCGCCAGTTGAGGTGCAGTCGAGAAAGCCATGCCAACCCATTGCATTGCCCGGTGTTTTCAGATGCAGGTAACTCGTAGTCCCTGATCCGTATCGCGTTCGTTGTTGCCATGGTTTTGAACCGCGCCCGCTGTTCCGGGCGACGGGACATCATTGTGCTCAAGCGAGGACGGATCATGCGCACACGGATAACTTCTTTGTTGTACTCAGCGATTATTGTGACGGCATGGCCGTTTGCCTCGTATGCGGCGTGCACGGTCAACAACACGCCAGGCAACGACACCTCCCGTTGTGACAGCGCCACCGCGCCGGGCTTTACCGATACCGGCGGCGACAACACCCTCGAACTCACCGCCACGGGGCGAGTGAGCGGGAATGTGATCTTTGGAAGCGGCAAGGATCACGTGGTTGTCAACGGCCCGAGCGCGGGCATCGATGGCAACCTCAACCAGGGTGATGGCAATAACATTTTCCAGCTCAACCAGGGCAGTATCACCGGATCCATCAGCCAAGGCGCGGGCGCTGATGTGGTGGAGATTTCCGGGGGCCAGGCAGGCGCTGTCAACCAGGGCTCGGGGATCGACCGTTTTGACATGCGCGGCGGCACCATTGCCTCGCTGGAACAGGGCGACGGCCTGGACGTCTTCAACATGAGCGACGGCACCATCACCGGCGGTTTCGACGACGGCGACAATGCGACGATGACCGGCGGCACCATCGGCCGGGTCAACATGAAACTCGATGACAACCGGTTCGATATGTCTGGTGGCAGGATCATCGGCAACCTGGTGACCGGCTTCGGTAAAGACACCATCCTGATCTCGAACAACGCGTTCGTGGGCGGCAATATCAGCGTCAGCGGCGGTGACGATCAGGTGATCATTTCCGGTGGTGAGGTTAACGGGCAAGTGTTGCTCAGCTTCGGTAACGATGAATTTATCTGGTCCGGCGGCAACCTGCATTCCTCCGTGTCAATGGGGGCCGGCGACGATACGGCGTTGCTTCAGGGGCTAGTGGCTGAGCAAGTGGCGGCGGCGCAACTGATAGATGGTGGCGTGGGGATTGACGCCCTGACCCTGAACAACACCAAAACCGCTGATCCCGGCCTGTTTGCCAACTGGGAAAGCATTCGCCTGGACAACGGCTCACAAATGAACCTGGGCGGGACGTTGACCCTGGGGGACAGCGAGACTGGCACCGGCGCCCTGCTCATTGACAGCACCAGTGCGCTGCTGGTCAACACAGGCGGGATCAATCCGTTTACCGCCGGCCAGTTGGTCAACGTGACCAACAGTGGCACCCTCGACATGGTCACTGGCAGCACCACCGCCCATGACACCTTGACCATCAACGGCAATTACACCGGCAACGGCGGGCGTCTGGCGCTGCAAACCGTGTTGGGAGCAGACGACTCGGCCAGCGACAAACTGGTGGTCAGCAGCGGCACACTGCTGGGCAACACCACTCTGTTGATCACCAACCTTGGGGGCGCCGGCGCAGCGACGTTACAAGACGGCATCCAGGTAGTGCAGGCGCTCAATGACGCCAGCGGGCCTGGCACTGCCTTTACCTTGGGCAATACGGTAACGGCCGGGGCGTTTGACTACTACCTGTTCAAAGGCGCGGGCACGGCTGGAACAGAGCAGAGTTATTACCTGCGCTCCACGATTCCGGTCACACCGCTGCCCGAACCTGAAGGGCCGGTTACGCCAGTGCCTGAGCCGGTGGTTGGAACCCCGCCCCTGCCGTCTAACCCCACTGACAAAGAGGTCCCGATCTATCGCCCCGAAGTACCGCTGTACTCTGTGTTGTTTCCTGCCGCGCAGCAAATCGTGCAGGGCATGCTCGGCACCTATCACGAGCGCATGGGCGATCAGAGCCGGCAACAGCAAACCGGCGTCATGCCGGCAGGTTGGGGCCGGGTCTACGGCAGCAGCAGCCGCCAGAGTTTTGCCGGTGCGGTCAACCCTACGTTGGACGGTTCGCTGACAGGGTTCCAGGTCGGCACAGATGTGTTCGCCAGCCTGCTGGAAAACGGCCTGTTGCAGCGCCTTGGGTTCTTCGTCGGTCACAGTCGCTTCAGAGGCAATGTAAAAGGCTTCAACGGCGGCTGGGAGGACAAGGACGCCGGCAAAACCACCTTGCGCGGCGATAGCCTGGGGGTCTACTGGACACTGATCGGCGCCAACCAGGCTTATCTTGACCTGGTGTTTTGCGCGGCGATAGCCTGGGGGTCTACTGGACACTGATCGGCGCCAACCAGGCTTATCTTGACCTGGTGTTGATGGGCACCCGCTTTGATGGCAACAACGAGTCAGCGCGTGGCGTCAAGATGAAAACCCGCGGGCATAACGTTACCGCCTCCGCCGAAGTGGGCTGGCCGTTCGCGCTGAGTGCTCGCTGGATTCTGGAGCCGCAGGCGCAGTTGATCGTCGGCAAAACCAAGCTCGATAGCCAGAACGACGGTATTTCCGAGGTTTCCTATGACGCCGATACCAACGTCACTACGCGCCTGGGTGTGCGCTTGCGCGGCGATTACACCGTCAATGGCCTGCCGCTGCAGCCTTATGTGCGTGCGAATGTCTGGCATTCCAGCGCCGGGGACAACAGTGTGATATTCAACGATGTGACGCGTATAGACACCGAACAGAAATCCACCACGATGGACGCCCGGCTTGGCGCCATCCTTCAGGTGGCCAAAGATATTAACCTGTACGGCGAGATCGGCTATGACCGCAACCTGGACAGCAATAACTTGAACGGCCACCGAGGGACGATTGGCGTAAGTATGAAGTTCTGATCTGAAAACCTTGCTCGCGAAGAACTCACAGACGCAGCGTTCATTCAGCAAACACGCGTAATCGTTGACGTTTTTCGCGAGCAAACTCGCTCCTGCAGGACCACGCAAGGCTTTTTCCCATGGGCTCAATCTGACACACTGATGCGAATAATTATCAACAGATTTTTTATTCGCCACGGATGGCCTTTGGGAGCTCTCTATCCATGTTCGTGCAACAACGCGGCAGCAACGTTTTTTCACCTGGCTCGATTGCAATTGCTATCTGCCTGACAACCTCCCACGCGGCACTGGCCGCCGACGCCGAAGCCCCGGCCACCATTGAGCTGGGCGCCACCCAGGTCTCGGGCCAGCAGCTTGGCGCAACCACCGAAGGCAGCGAGTCGTACACCACCGGCTCGATGAAAACCGCGACCAAACTGCCGCTGACCCTGCGTGAAACCCCACAAGCTGTCACCGTGATTACACGCCAGCGCATGGATGACCAGGCCATGACCAGCATCAACGACGTGGTCAACGCCACGCCCGGGTTGTTCCTGAACTACTCCAACGGCCCCGGCCGGCAGTCTTACACCGCACGCGGCTTCAATGTCGACAACCTCATGTATGACGGCATCCCCAGCGGTTACAACGGCGCGTCGGTGGGCGCCCAGCCGAACCTGGCGATGTTCGACCGCGTCGAGGTGGTGCGCGGCGCTACCGGCCTGGTGACCGGCGCGGGCAACCCCTCGGCGGCCATCAACCTGATCCGCAAGCGGCCCCTGGACGAACAGAAAGTCACCCTCACCGGCGCCGCCGGCAGCTGGGATGACTACCGTGGCGAGTTTGACGCCTCCAGCCCGCTCAACCCCAGTGGCACCTGGCGCGGTCGCGTCGTCACATCCTACCGCGACGCCAACAGCTTTATCGACAAGGCCGAGCAGGATCACGGCCTGTTCTACGCCGTCACCGAAGCCGATCTGAGCGAAGACACCACTCTCACCCTCGGCTACTCGAACCAGAAGGACAAGACCAACTACTTCTGGGGGGCCTCGATGGTCGGCCTGGATGGCCGTCACCTGGACCTGTCGCGCTCTTACAACCCCGGTACCGACTGGGAAAACAAAGACCAGGAAATCAATACCGTGTTCGCCGAGCTGCGCCA
The DNA here is from genome assembly GCF_000263715.2 of Pseudomonas synxantha BG33R. Lineage (NCBI taxonomy): Bacteria > Pseudomonadati > Pseudomonadota > Gammaproteobacteria > Pseudomonadales > Pseudomonadaceae > Pseudomonas > Pseudomonas synxantha. Next base: position 2,972,812 of record NZ_CM001514.1, on the reverse strand, counting down.
GCGCCTGGCCAATGACTGGAGCCTGCAGGTCAACGCCAATTATTCCGAACAGGACGCATTGTTCTCCGGCTCCTATCAATCGCGCTGGACCAACAAGACCCTCGCCCGCACGGTGTATCAGGCCAGCTATGATGAAAACCAGGCCGGCGTCGACGCCTTTGCCAGCGGCCCGTTCGAGGCGTTCGGGCGCACTCATGAACTGGTGGTGGGCGCCAGCAAGCGCATCTACGACATGACCACTCATAACTACAGCCCGTATGAGATGAACTGGCCGATCAACGCCGGCAAACCGAACTTCACCCGTACCAACAACGCCCGCGAAGTCACCACCCAGGACGGTTTCTACCTGACCTCGCGCCTGAGCCTGGCCGACCCGTTGAAGCTGATCCTTGGCGGGCGCCTGGATTGGTATGACTATGACAACCGTGATGGCGACGGCGACTACAAGGTTACCCGCAACCTCACCCGCTACGCCGGCTTGATCTACGAACTGAACGACCAGCACTCGGTGTATGTAAGCTACAGCGACATTTTCACGCCACAGAAAGAGAAGAGCACTGCCGGCACCCCGCTCAAGCCCATCGTCGGCAAGAACTATGAAATCGGCCTCAAGGGCGAATACCTGGGGGGCGCGTTGAATGCGAGCGTGGCGCTGTTCCGCGTCGACCAGGAAAACCGCGCCGTGAAGATCGTTGTACCGAACTGCCCACAGGCCTCTTGCAACCAGGCCTCGGGGGAAATCCGCAGCCAGGGCATCGACTTCGAACTGCAAGGTGCCTTGACCGAGAACTGGCAAGTCGGCGGTGGCTACACCTACGCACGAACCCACACGATCAAGGACGACGCCAACCCGCAGAAGGTCAACAAGCAGTTCGACACCGACACCCCGGAACACCTGTTCAAACTGACCACTCGCTATAACTTCCAGGGCCCGCTGGAAAAACTCCGGGTCGGCGGCAACATCTCCTGGCAGAGCCGCATGTACAACGACATCAAGCTGGCCGATGGCAGCACCTACCGGCTCAAGCAAGGCGGTTACGCAGTCACCGACCTGATGGCCGGCTACGGGGTCAACCAGCACCTGGACCTGCAACTCAACGCCAACAACATCTTCGATCGTCACTACTACCAGTCCATCGCCGACGATGTGGAATATGGCGGCGACTCCTATGGCAGCCCGCGCAACATGATGCTGACCGCCAAATACAGCTTCTGATTCCAGCCTGTACCGTGGGAGGGCCTGCGCCCTCCCACTCAAGTCCCCTTCCCTCCTGCCGATAACCGATTGCCGGATCTGATCCGGTAAAAATCGCTGTACCTGCTTTGCTCTCACCAGCGGCCATCGTGGCACGCCACCTGCTTGGATGCTGGCATAACTATATGGAGTAACCGTGAATGCCCCTTCGCACACGCTTTCAGGAGCACTATCGCAAAGCCGACCGCATCATGCTGGCATTGATCTGGCTGATGTTCCTGTTCTCCCTGGGGTTGGCGTTCTGGCATGAAACCTTGCTCCAGGCGCTGATCGTCGGTGGCGGCACCGGCGTGGTGCTGACGGCGCTCTACCGTGTCATTGGCAGCACCCGCTTGATGCGTTGCGCACTGGGCGCCGGGTTGATGGTGATGGCGGCGTTGCACATCAATCAGGCGCACGGGGTGATCGAATCTCACTTCGGCATTTTCGCGCTGTTGGCGGTGTTGACCTTCTACCGTGACTGGCTGCCGATCCTGGTGGCGGCGTTGACCATCGCCGTGCACCACCTGGTGTTCCATGCGCTGCAGCACCAGGGTTTGCCGGTGTTTGTGATGGAGCATCACGGCGGCTGGACGATGATCTTCGTCCACGCCTTCTATGTGGTGATGGAAACCGTGGCCCTGTTGTACCTGGCGGTCCACAGCCAGGCGGAAGCTGTCGAAAGCCAGGAAATGCTCGAGAAGATGCTCGCTGTAACCTCACAGTTCAGCGAGCAAGGCGCGCACGATGAAGACAAGGTACGCGTGTCCCTGGCCAAGCGCTTCGACCACTTCCTGCAACAACTGACCCACCTGATCGACGGTGTCGCCCGCGACTCCCACGGCCTGGGGCAACTCGGCCAGGAACTGGCCTGCGCCAGTGGCACCCTGGAAAAAGGTGCGCGGCATCAATTGGTGCAGATCGGCGAAATGAACGGTTCGATGCAGCGCATGGAAGACGCCATGGGCCACATTACGGTGCAAGTCGAACAAGCCGTGGAACACGCCGGCCAAGCCAGTCAGCAAATTGTTCGCGGCCAGGAGAGCGTCGGCCGCGCCCAACATGAAATCAGCGAACTGGCCTCACGCATCAACGGCACTGAATCCACCGTGCAATCGTTGGCCGTGCAGGCCGAGCAGATCGGCTCGGTGCTGGAAGTGATCAGCAGCATCGCCAACCAGACCAACCTGCTGGCCCTCAACGCCGCCATCGAAGCCGCTCGCGCCGGCGAGCAAGGCCGCGGGTTTGCCGTGGTCGCCGACGAAGTGCGCAGCCTGGCGCAGCGCACCGCCCTCTCCACCCAGGAAATCAAAACCATCATCGAGGGCCTGCAACATGGCAGCCGCGATGCCGTCGAAGCCATGCACGCCAGCCGCGAAGGCGTGGAGCGTTGCGTGCAAGACAGCCAATTGGCGGTGCAGATGCTCCAGGCGGTCGGCGAGGACATTGCGCATATCGATCAACTTAACGGCCGCATCGTCGCGACCACCCGCGAGCAGACCTCGGCGAACCTGGAGATCGTCGAGCGCTTGCAGTCGGTGCAGAGCATCGCCCAAAGCACCGCCGACGATGTGGAAACCCTGGCCCGCAGCAGCGAACGCCTGCCGCCGATTGCGGTGCGCCTGGATGCGTTGGGGCGCAGGTTTCATCCTTGACCCGTCAACCCGAACATCGGCGCAAATTCCGCTTACGCATTGGCGACAGACGTGCTCATTGCAGTGATCAAGGTCGGTTAACCCACCTTGATCACTACCTTCCCAAACGCACCCTTCGCCAAATGCGCGTAAGCCTCACGTGCCTGCTCAAACGGATACACCTGGTCGATAACAGGACGAATATCGTGTTGGTTGAGGAATTCATTCATCCGGTCGAACGATGACCGAGGTGCTACAGCAATACCGCGAAGGGTTGTCTGCCGAAAGATCAGCGGCATCAAATCAAGCGCCGCCGTCTGACCGGTCAAAAAGCCGATCTGCGCAATCCGCCCGGATGCCTTGGTGGCTGCCACTGACTGATTGATACCGCTGCCGCCGGCCACGTCGAGCAACAGATCGACACCCTTGCCGTCGGTGAGTTTCAGCACTTCGCCAGCCCAGTCCGGAGTGGTTCGATAGTTGATGCCAGCCACCGCGCCCCGGCGTTTCACGGCCTGTAGATTGTCATCGCGGCTTGAGGTTGCAATCACTTTCGCACCCAACGCGGTGGCGATTTGCACGGCGAATATCGACACCCCGCCCGTACCTTGCACCAGCACGGTTTGCCCCGGTTGGATCTGGCCGAAGTCGACCAGCGAATACCAGGCAGTGAGCGCCGCAATAGGCAATGTCGCGGCCTCTTCATCGCTCATGTTGGCAGGTGCAGCCACAGCGCTGTCCTGGTGGATGATCATGTACTCAGCCAATCCGCCCGGTAGGGGCGAGCCAAAGCAGTAATCCGGTTCGTGCGGCCCAGGCGCGCCATCCAGCCAGCGTGAATAAAGATGGGAGTTGACCCGGTCGCCGACTTTGAAGCGAGTCACCCCATCCCCCAGCGCTACCACGGTGCCAGCAGCATCACTCACTGGAATCAATGGTTTGGGGACTTTATGCGGCTCATAGATGCCGTCGACGATGGCCTTGTCACGATAGTTCAGCGAGACGGCGCCGACCTTGACCAACAACTCGCCAGCCCGCGGTTGTGGGGTGGCTACTTCGCCCAGTTGCAGATTGTCGAGGCCGAAGTCTTTCAATAACCACGCTTTCATGATGAGTCTCCAAATGCAGGTAATACCCGCAAACCGCAATCGGTTTGCCTGGGGCTCATCATTGGCCAGTGGCGGCGCGCAATAAATACGCAGAAAAAGACAGCTTTGTTCTATCCTGAGACAACAATCATATTCAGGACCGTCATGCAGTTACTCGAATCAATGCGCCTATTCGCCAGGCTGGCGGAGCTCGGCAGCTTTACCAAGGCCGCGCAATCACTGAACATCGGTCGCCCCCAAGTCACCCGGTATATCCAGGAACTGGAGGCATCATTGGGCGTACGCCTGTTCCAGCGCACCACCCGCAAAGTCGCCCTCACTGCCGAGGGCGAACGCTTTTACGCACGCGTGCAGGACATTCTCGCGGATATCAGTGCCGCCACCAGCATGTTCGACCGCACCGGGGCGACGCTCGCGGGCCGTCTGCGGATCGATATCCCGACCGCCTTCGCACAAATGAAATTCATTGATAGCCTCAAGGGCTTCACCGACCGTTTCCCCGGCATCAACCTGGTGCTGGGCGTGACCGATCGGGCCGTGGATTTGGTTGGCGAAGGCATCGATTGTGCATTGCGCATAGGTAACTTGCCTGACTCCAGCCTCATCGCTCGTCCCATCGCCCGGGCAACCATGGTGACCTGCGCGGCCCCCGACTACCTGAGTACCCATGGCCACCCAGACACCCTTGAAGCGCTGGCCGGCCATCGAGGCGTCAACTTCCTGTCCGGCCAAAGCAATCGTATATTGCCGTGGCATTTCTCGGTCAAGGGTCATAATCGAACCCTGGTCAGTCAAGCGGGCATTACCGTCACCGAGTCAAACGCCTATGTGCAGTGCGGCGTGTCGGGCTTCGGCATTATCCAGGCGCCCGGCATCACCGTGGCAGAACATCTGCACAGCGGCGCGCTGGTGGAAATCCTGCACGCCTATCGGCCTGCCCCACGCCCGGTGTCGCTGCTGTACCCGAGCCGTACTCACTTGGCGCCGCAGGTGCAGGTATTCATTGAATGGTTGCAGGAGAACTTCGTGCAGCTACAGGCCGAGTGGCTGAGCAAGTAGGCCGTAGCGCCACTAAAAACTGTAACGCGCAGTCAGTTTCATATTGCGTGGATCGCCGTAGATGTCGTACGGGCTATAGCCCCCATTGGCCACGCTGCTGTAGTACACACGATCGAACAGGTTGTTGACGTTGACCTGCAAGTCCAGTTGCTCGCTGGCCTTGTAGCCTGCTACCAAACCAACCACGGTGTACGAACCCTGCTCGTTTTTCCAGGCCGTAGCGCCGGCCCCTCCCGAGGTGCGGATGCGGCTTTGTTGATAGACATCACCCCCCACGCGCCAGCGTTGCAGTTCACCTGGCAAGGTGTAAATGGTCGAGAGTTTGAACAGTTGCCGCGGCTTCTTGCGGTCGAAGTCTTCGCCTTCGCGGGCGGCATTGGCATCGCTGACATACTGGGTCTGGGTGTAGGTATAACCGGCAGCCAATTGCCAGTTATCAGTCAGGGCGCCCTGGATTTCCATATCGATACCACGGCTGCGTACCAGCCCGGCAGCTTCATAGCAGGCACTGGCCGGGCCTGAGCCGCAGCCTTTGACATCAGGCAGCTCCTGGGCGCGATTCTTCTGGTCCAGCTGGAACACCGCCATGCTGGCGTTCAATGCGCCGTCGAAGTATTCGCCCTTGATGCCCACTTCGTAGTTCTCGCCGACGATAGGCACGATTACGCTCCTATCGACGCCTTTTTCGCTCTGCGGCTTGAAGATATCGGTATAGCTGACATAGACCGAATGATGGATGTCCAGGTCGTAGACCAGGCCGGCATAGCGCGTCAGATTACGGGTAACCTTGTAGTTGCTTTCACTGTTTGCGCGGTCTTGGAATTCGTACCAGTCGACACGCCCACCGAGGATCAGCGACAGCGGTTCAGTCAGTCGCAGCCGGGTGCTGGCATAGAAGCTGTCCTGAGTGGTGGTCTGGGGAAGACCGTTGTCTGCCCTGACATAATTGGGCTTGGCATGACCACGCGGGTTCCACGTGAAGGGATTGATGCCCGTGTCGATGTAATCGCTCCAGTCCTTGCCGGACCGGTAATCCAGCTTGCGCTTGCTGACACCGAAGGTCAGGTCATGCTGTTGGCCGAGCAATTGGAAGGGGCCACTGAGCGCAAGGTCGTAGCCGGTTTCTTTCTGCTCCATGGCTTCGGTCCATAGATACTGGCGATTGTATTCCCAGATCGAAGAAGCCAGCACGTCACCGTCGGTTTTCGACTGCATCGCCGCTGCGCGCAGTGTCCAGTCGTTGGGCAGGCCTTGTTCCAACGTAGCGAAATAGCCGGTGGTGCGATTGTCCGAGTATTCCCAGTCATGCCCCAGGAAAGTGTCACGGGGCAGCCCCAGATGACCACCACCACGGGCCATGGGCAATCCACCCCAGATGTAGTTGGTGTGGGTCTTCTGTCGGTAGCCGCCCAGTGTCAAAGTGGTGCTCTCGCTCAGGTCAGCGTCGACCACGCCGTAGAACAGATCGTTATCACTTTCCACCGAGTCCCGGAAACTCTTGGCGTCTTGCCGCGAGACCACAGTACGGGCGCGCAGGGTGCCGCTGTCGTTGAGCGGGCCACCCATATCCAGCGTGCCCGTGTAGTCATCCCAGCTGCCGGCGCTGCCGGTGAACGTGCCCTGGAATTGGTGGGTCGGGCGCTTGCGAACCAGGTTGATGGCGCCCGCAGGGCTGCCGGCGCCCTGGGCCAGCCCGTTGGGGCCGCGCACGATCTCTACCCGATCATACATGGCCAGGTTGGCCTCTGCGCTGGGCAGGTAGGTCTGGAAGCTGGTGGGAAAACCGTCGTACATGATGTTGTCAACGTCGAAGCCCCGTGAACTGAACGTAGGCCGCCCCGCGCCGCCCGCGTTATTCAGAAACAGCCCCGGCGTACTTTTGATCACATCGCTGATGGTGGTCATGACCTTGTCGTCCATGCGCTTGCGCGTCACCACGCTGACCGACTGTGGCGTTTCGCGCAGGCTCAAGGGCAGCTTGGTGGCCGTTTGCATAGGCCCGGTGGTGTAGGAACCGCTGTTCTCGGTCGTCGACGTCAGGCCCTGACCGGTAATGCTGGTCGCGCCCAGTTCCAGCGTAGTTCCGGCCACCTGCGGTACCAACAGGTAAAGCCCATTACCCTGTGCCGAGGCTTGCAGGCCGGTACCCTGCAGCAGTTGCTGCAAGCCGCCTTCCACACTGGTGGCGGCATTCAGGCCAGGGCTGCGCAGACCTTCCACCAGGCCCGGTTCGATCGGTAAGGTGATACCCGCCTGGCTGGCGAAGGCCGAGAGCGCACTACTCAGGTTACCGGCCGGCACATGATAGCCGCGGCTCTGCTGCGCACCTTGCTCGGCGGCGTGCAGCGACGCCGCAGTCAGGGCGTCACCACCTGTGATGATCAAACCCAATGCGGCAGCGTGTACTGCGCGCGCCAGTGGTTGCATGCCCTGTTTCGTCGCCATGTGTTCGTCCCCGCCCGATAAAAGTAGTGTTGTTATGAGGGGGACACGCAGCCCGGCAAAAACACGACAACTATTTTTTACGTGCTCGTACGCGCCGTTACAGTCACCCAATAGGGCGTGCGGTAGTGGACGCTCACCGGCAGAGTCTGGCTGAGGGCGTGGAGAACCTGGTCGGTATCGCGCAACTGGAAGGCACCGGAAATCAGCAACCCGGCGACTGCCGGATCGCAACGCAGCAGGCCACGTCGATAACGGTCCAACTCATTGACGAAGTCATCGAGGCGCATCTTTTCTGCGCGCAGCACACCGCTCAGCCAGTCCAGACGATGCTGCGCCAATGGCAGGGACGGCTCCATCGCCTGGCTGTTGATATAGGTCTGCCGGCCCGCCGCCAAACGCATCATGCGGCCGTCTCGTGACAGCCGCGGGCTCACCTCTGCGGCACCCTCCAGCGCGGCGAGGAAAGTGCCTTGCGGATATTGGCGCACCAAAAAGCGGCTACCGAACAGCGCAATTTGCGCCTGGGCGGTGCTGACGATAAATGGCCGCGTGACATGCACATCGGATACCTCAACGAGCATTTCGCCGGCGATAAGGCGCACATGACGAACACTGTCGTCGTAGGCGATGTCGATAGCGCTACCGGTGTTCAAGCGAATCTGCGCGCCGTCCGGCAGATTCAGCGTGCGCTGTTCCCCCGTAGCCGTGCGCTCGTCCGCCTGCCATTCGCGCCATGGCAAGCCCCGGTATGCCGCGAGGCCAACCGGCGCGGCAGCGATCAACAATGCAAGGGTCTTGAGCGTTTGTCGACGCCCCAGGTTGCACGGGCGTTCCAACGCTGCGCGCGCGGCCCCCTCGCCAAGCTGCTGGGTACGAGCACTGAAACGCTCGGCCAGTTGCCAGGCCCGTTCGTGGTCTGGATGCTGCGCCCGCCACTCGGCACCAGCGACATGCTCGGCAGCGCACGCGCCGCTGCTCTGCAAGCGCACGAACCAGCTGGCCGCTTGGCGAGCAATACGCCGGTCAATGGGTTTGGTATTCATGCTGCGCTCTGGCTGGCGAGCACAATACACTCCTCGAACGCCCTCGCCAGGTGGCGTTGTACCGAACGCACGCTGAGCCCAAGCCGGCTGGCGATTTCTTCCTGCGTATACCCCTCCAGTTGCGCCATCAGGAAGGCCTGCCGGGTTTTGACTGACAACAGCGCCAGTACCTGATCGATCTCGTCGAGCGCCTCAAGCACCAGCGCCTGATGCTCCAGCGATGGAGCCAGATCCTGCGGGGCTTGCGCCAGCGCGTCCAGGTAGGCCTGCTCCAGTGATCGGCGTCGATAGAGATTGATGCTCAACCGATTGGCGACAGTGGCCAGGTAGGCGCGCGGCGTCGTGAAGTTCAACGGTTCGCCAGGCCCACTGCTGAGCAACCGCACGAACGTATCCTGGGCCAGATCAGCTGCATCGGCGGCATTGCCCAGGCGCCTGCGCAGCCAGCCGCGCAACCAACCGTGGTGGTGGCTGTAGAGCTGATCGATGGACTGGTGGCGACTTGCCGACGAAGTAGACTGCACGGTATGAAATGGATGCTAATGAGAATTTGTCGCATTCTATCAGCCCAGGCTCTGCCTCGTGCAACTAAAACGTTGTGCAGACAACCAAGCCTTCCTTGCCCTGTTCCTGTTCGCTTCACCTCATCGCCTTTGGCTTGAGCGCTGCGAAACTCCTTAACCTTCCTTTGGTCGATGCTTTGAAGGGGCCGTTAGCGCCTCAGATGTCTTGTGTGTAATGAATGCTGCGGAGACAGCCATGAAAGAAGCCTTCAACGATTTGCCCGGCCCCATAAAGCGACAGGCTGACAGACTCCTTCGCGAGATCGAACTCGCGGGGTCGATGATTCTTGCAGTCAAAGGGGGGGCCAAAGCCCAGGGGTTTGTTCTGGGAATAACCTGCTGCAAGGGGCTGACATCCGAGCGCTGTGAGCAGCTGGCAAGCCATTTTGACAGCGTTGTAGAGCGCAAGCTGAGGTCGCTGACACTCGGGCTTTAGCGTCAGCGGGATGAATTCCGTCGGCATGCAGATGGGATCAATGCTATCGCCCCCATGGCCGCGCTTTTAAAGCTGCGAACAACCTCCTACACTGCCGGGAATTTCCCTGCGTCTGCGCAGCCTCGCTCTTGTGCCCTACCCTTCAGGATTACAGACATGCGCCTGGCCGATTTCATCCTTGAGCACCTCGAACCTATTCTGCAAGCCTGGGAAGATTTCGCCAGAACCCTCGACACCCCGGGCGAGGACCTCGACAGCGTGGCGCTGCGCGACCATGCCGAGCAGATGTTGCGAGCCATCGTCAGCGACCTGCGAACCAAACAGACCCGCCAAGAGCAAATCGCCAAGGCCCAGGGCCTGGCCCCCGCGGAGGAGCAGGAGACCGCGGCAGAAATCCACGCCATCACGCGGTTGATGGCAGGCTTCACTATCGATCAGATGGTGTCGGAATACCGCGCCCTGCGCACCAGTGTGGTCAGCCAGTGGATGCGCCAGATCAAGGACGGCACGCCGATCAACGTTGACGACATGACCCGTTTCCACGAGGCCATTGACCAGGCCCTCGCCGAGTCCATCGCCAGCTATTCGCGCGCGGTCGAGGCGTCGCGCAACGTGTTTCTGGGCATCCTCGGTCACGACCTGCGCACGCCGCTCGGCGCGATCCTGCTGGGTGCCGACGTGCTGCGGCGCTCCCAGGATGCAGGCCCCAAGGCGAACAAAGTGGCCAACCAGATCTACACCAGTGTGCGTCGAGCGAGCCAGATCGTCGGCGACTTGCTCGACCTGACCCGCTGCCAGATGGGGCCGGGCATTCCGGTCAGAACGGCCGATATAGATCTCTCACCGCTTTGCCAGCGTGTCGTAGAAGAAATCCGCACGTTTCATCCTGAAGCGATCATCCTGTTCGATTCGAAGACCCAGGCGTCGGGCCAGTTCGACGGCGCCCGAATGGAGCAGGTGTTCTCGAACATCGTCAGCAACGCCGTGCAACACGGCGACACCACGCGGCCTATCCAGGTCGAGTTGGGATTACAGGAAGATTTCGCGGTATTTTCCGTGCACAACAGTGGAGAGGCGATACCTGAGGATGTGCTGCCGTTCATCTTCAACCCGATGGGCCGCTTCTCTCAGCGTACTGCCGTCAATCACGGCCCCACAGAAGGCTTGGGCCTGGGCCTGTTCATCGCCTCGGAAATCGTCGCTTCCCATGGCGGATCGATTGAGGTCAGCTCTGATACCGAACACGGCACGGTGTTTCATGTGCGGCTTCCCCTCACTTCGATAGCCTAGGTATCAACACAGCTTCGGCGCGACCCTGAACCGATGGGAGGGGGCTTGCCCGCGAAGACGTCGGCGCAGCAAACATTGGTGTTGACTGACCCACCGCTTTCGCGAGCAAGCCCGCCCCCACAGGAAATCTACGTTTAACTGACCGGCATGGTTATATTCTGAACCCGGTCAACAAGAACAAATCGGTTTGGTTGACGACGCAAGGGCAGGAGCGAGGCAGGCAACTGGCGGATCAATTGTTTGGAGCAAAGGCTCAGGTAAAGGACAACCTGTAGCGCACCTCCACCAGTGTGACGCCGCCCCTCTCAATGTTGAGTTCGCTGCCTGCGTCCTCGACACAACCGACCCTGCGATAAAAGCGCATGGCCCGTTCATTGCGGGCCAGGACCCAAAGCGTCAGGCAGTCATACCCCTGCTGAACCAACGCCTGCAAACCCGCGTTCCACAGGGCCAGCCCGACACCCGTTTGCCAATACCTGGCCAGAACATAGATGGCCATAACCTCCCCTGCATTTGCCCCGGCGGCCTCTTCGTCACGGCTGGCGCCAACGGCTATCCACCCGACAATCTGCTGGTCCACCTCTGCGACCCATACACCAGGTTCGCCCGCGGCTATCGAGCGACGCCAATAGGCTTCGCGCTGAGCCAGGGTGGCTTGCAACCCGTTCAAATAGTCGGTGGGCACCAGGTCGCGATACGCCTCTTGCCAGCTGCTGATATGCACTTGGGCAATGGCGTTTGCGTCGGTGGGTAATGCTCTGCGAATCATCGCGTGCTCCTTCCCTCGTGCACTGAATCCTGTCTTCGCAGTATGACTGCGGGCTTATGACGAAATCAGTTTCGCCGGGGACTAAATAAAGATCTTGCGCTGCGGCACGCAGATGCACTGCCAGCCTCATTGCCGCCCCTGCCGACTGCCCCTATCCTCAACGCTCTCATCCGACCAAACCCGGAGCCGCCATGGACCTCGCCACCCTTGCCCTCTTCTTGCCTGCCTGCTTCGCCCTGAACATGGCGCCTGGCCCCAACAACCTGCTGTCGGTAAGCAACGCCACTCGCTACGGCTTCCGCACCTCCTGCCTCGCAGGTCTCGGCCGCTTGCTGGCCTTTGCCGGCATGATCGCCCTCGCCTCCGCCGGGTTGGCGGCGGTGCTGCAAACGTCGGAGTTGTTGTTTTACGGGATCAAGATACTGGGCGCGGCGTATCTGTTTTATCTGGCGTATCAGCTATGGCGTGCGCAACCACAGGCCGAGTCACCAACAGCCGCTCACCAGGTCGGCTTATGGGCCCTGGCACGGCAGGAGTTTCTGGTGGCGGCGGGCAACCCGAAAGCCATCCTGATCTTCACCGCTTTCCTGCCGCAGTTCGTGGTACCTGGCCAACCCATCACCGCACAGTTCGCCCTGCTGGGCGCGATGTTCCTGGTTCTGGAATGGATCGCCATCAGCGCCTACGCCTACATGGGCCTGCACATGCGCCGCTGGTTTGCCGAACCAAGGGGCAAGCGCATCTTCAATCGTTGCTGCGCGGGGCTGTTGTCAGCGGCGGCGACAGTGTTGTTAACGGCGCGCAGGGCGTAACCCAACCACTGTAGAAGCGAGCTTGCTCGCGAAGACCGCCAACGTTGGCACGGGGTGCCTGGATAAAAGGTGGCGCTCTTGGGCTTGCGTGAGCACGTTGACGCAGACAGGCATTGCCGTAGAATCGCCCCCCCAAAAAATCAGCGTACACAGCGAGAAGGTGCTTCGATGCGACGGGTGATGATTGTGGGTCAACCTGGGTCAGGCAAAAGCACCTTGGCGCGCAAGCTTGGTCAGTGCACGGGTTTGCCGGTCGTTCATATCGACACTATCCACTGGCAGCCAGGGTGGATCGAACGCAGCCGCGACGCGAAGACCCAGCTTTGCCTGGAGGCCGAGGCCCGTGAACGCTGGATATTCGAAGGTGGCCATTCAACCACTTGGGACAACCGGCTGGCTCGCGCAGATCTGTTGATATGGATTGACCGTTCGGCGACGCTCCGATTCTGGCGCGTGCTGCTGAGGACGCTGCTCAGACGCGGTCAGACTCGACCTGACTTGCCGGAGAACTGTCCCGAGCGACTGGCGAACCTGCCGGAGTTTTTTAGATTCATGTGGCAGACCAAAGAATCTGCGCGAGTAAAGATGCAACAACTCGTGGCGGCTGCCCCACCTGCCTGCCGTGTGGTTCATCTGCGGTCCAATCGGGACACCAGGATATTTCTTGCGAGCATTAGACGTTCGACTGGCCGGACAACGCCAGATTGATCGCCGGCTGACGGCTTCACTCCGTCGTTAATGTTGCCGCACCCCGCATAAGCGTGGGTGCTCAACATCAATAACATCGCAATCATGCACCAGGCGGCGTCATTCCTTGGTCAAATCAACCAACGGCGTCTGCCGCACCTCAGTCTCACGCCCATCCTGAATTTCGCTGACCTGCTTCAAAGCCTTATCAACAGCGGCCTTGTCCGCCAACAGGCTATAGCTGATGCGGAACTGCTTGTGTTCCTTCGGCCCGATTGTCGGCACCAGATTCAGTGGCCGCTGATAACGACGGTTGTAGGAAAAACTCGTCCCCGGCTCCAGCCCCGTGACATAGCCCTGGCCTTGGGTGTCGGTGTTTTTCCAGAGGGAAAACACCGGCAGCGTCTGCGTATTGAAGCCAACCGAAACGCCCAGGCTGCCGGCCTTGTTATGCAGCACGGTCAAGGTATCGCCCTTGGCATCGGCATATGGCACCACGTTGTAGACCGTTTCGTCATAGTCCTTGGTCGGTGCGCGATAGGTTTGCCAGTCGGCCAATTCGCCCTTGGCCTTTTCGTTGAACGGCGACACCTGCTTCACCGGCGCGACAAACCGCGCGCCCTGCTCCAGGAACGGGGTGCTGAAGTTACTGTGATACAGCGCCTGGTATTCCTTCGGATAGTCGCCGTTGTTGGTCAGGGTGTCGTTGAGGGCAAACACCACACTGCCAGGTTGGGTGACCAGTTCGGTCGCGACAGAGAAGTCGACCTTCTTGAACGCCTGCTCTTTCAGCTCACCGCGCACGGTGATGGCATACGGTGGTTTTTCATCGATATGCAGCGTGACTTTATTCGCAGGAATATTGGCGGCCCGCCCGTGCAGGGTCAGCAGTTCGCCGTTGTCGATGCCAGGGTGGCCGACCCACTCGTAGCCGCAGCGGGTGACCAGCTCGTTGAAGCCTTCCAGCCAGCCCAACCCACCGCGGCCATTGAGCTCGATGAACGACGGATTGACCACTTCCTTGACCGGCGAATCCCAACCCATGCGCACATCGCCGACCGAAGCCTGCAACACGTTCATACCGCGAGTCGGCACCACCGAAAGCTTCATCGTGCCGTTATCGATATCAACGATGCTGACCCCCTCCTGCCGACCGCCGTGCAAGGTGCGCAGGGTAACGCTGAAGGGTTTGTCGGTTGTTATGCCGAGTTGCTGGCTGGTGATCTGCCAGTTCTGGGCGGCTTTGTCGGTGTCGAGCAGGACGTAATCCCAGGCCATGGCGTGGGAGGTGACGGAGAGTGTGCTGAGGGCGATGAGGAGTTTGAGCGGGGTCATGGCTACGCCTTTTTTTGGAGTTGTAGGCGTTTTATAAACTCGATGAAACGTTTCAGCAAGCTGAAAAAGCTACACAAAGCGGGTAGATTCTGAGAAAACCTTGGCACAAACCGATAAATTAAGTCTCTGTCAGGTAAAAATAACTGGGCCGAAAAAAGGTATGGTTATATTTATCTGAAAAAATAAACGGTCTCTTTTTTCGCTACAAAAGAGTAGGCGTCACGCTACTGTAGCTTCCAATTACTTAAAGAGATGATCATCCTCATCAAAAACCTCAAAAAGATTCCAGGCAATTAATTTCTCAAACAAAAACCGCCCAGCTTGTTTGAATACATCTAGAGCCAAGTGCTCTTCGCCGCCGGCTTCGACAATCAAGTTAAATTTCATTTTATTTGAATCGGGATCAACTAAAACAAAACGACATAAACAGCGAAGGCGAAGATCTCGCCCTGGAGAGGCGTGCTTTGTAGAGTTGCACAAGGTTTGGCAAATCAATAAGCTTCGGCATTCCGCCGCCATGGCAGTCTTAAAACTTTTGAATGTGCCGTCAGGGCTAATTTTTGCCTTCTGCTCTTGATTGCATGTCCTCCATACCCAATCTAAGATATGCCAGGCAGAAATCGCACAATTAAAAGCAGCAAACTCTGCTTCTTTTTCATTTTGATAGGGTCCGGTAGTGGAATTTTCCTCTCGTTCAAGGTTGCGTATCTCCCACGCGAGTTTCCAGACCATATCATCTAGGCATCTTGCTCCAAAAGCGCCCAACCCCACATCCTGTTCTAGCTCTTTACACCTGACCTTGGACAAAACAAACTCCTAAATTACCTTATACATAAAGTCATTTACCACACCTCGAAGAGCCAGTTGCAAGTTTGATCATTTTGCCTAACAAAGCGCGCACGCCCTCCGGAATTGAACTTCACAGATAACTTTGCCACGGCTTGTTAGCTTAGCTCAAACACTCAAGCCAAAAACCCCACAAGTTAAAAATAAACTTATCCAGTTGAACTCACAACCGATAGCGAATCCCCCTATTTAACAGAGTGTACATCCGCATCGCCCACCTAAAACCATCTGACAATGATCCTGCCGCCTCAAATTCATCATCAATCGCTGAAAAAATTTCATCCCCTAGTATTACCTGCATCTGAGACTTCATTGCCTTTCTGACTTTAACTGAAGGGATTTCAATACTTTTATAATAGATGCTTCCGAGGCGGAGCCCCATATCGAGCACTAGGGCTTCTTCATTCGTTAGCCATGAGCCGGCTTTGTGGAAACGCGTCGATACTCGATCAGCGTGAAGCTTGACTGTTTTCCAGTCAGCAGGAGTATTTTTTTCAGAAAGGCAAACTTTTCTAACGAGCGCAAGTGACTCAAGTATTATGCTGCTGTCTTTTGGTGGAAATATCTGTTGGGTACGGCGCTCTAGCCCCTGAATGACTGTAGTTAATTCATCGGGATCTTGGTTAACCATGTTGCCAACACTACCATGAATGAGCTCTACACCCTCCCACAGTTCACCGCCGTGATAGCCAATTTCCAATGCAGCGATCATTCGGTCTGGGTCAGACACCTTTACAGATGGTAATGATATCTGTGGATAGTGGTTTTTAAAAACCTGAGGATTCAGTAGTAGGCTAGCCACAATTTCGTCCCAATAAATGACAGATACCGCAAACAGTCCTTGAGCCACTCTGGCGTCAGATATGTCTCGCACTTGTTGCTGGAGGACTGCATCGTGATCGGTTGCGGTCGCGATAAACAGCGCTGTCAATCGCCCCCCAAATCCCTCGGCATTTGTAATCTCAGACGTGACATCTGTAAGTTTCAACTGCTCCCTATAACATTTACATTGAACCCCTACCGGCCGCCCAATATTGTCTGCGCCATAGATGTCTACTCCATTTTGAGCCTGGCCGGGCCGACCGTTTTTCTGCAAGTTTACGCTGCACCAGCGTAGCGCCTGAGCGTCTCTGACGATCGTTTCGAAATCCTGCCAGTTCGCAGGTATTGGTAAACGCATGGACTGGATAGTAGGCATAGCAATACCCGATAGTCTCGAAGAGGTCATGACCGTATCATTGCAAGTGTTTTTTTTCATGTTCCAATTAAAATTACCCTGATTTTTTAGGCAAAAACGAATAACTGCTATTTGCAGGGATTCGTCACCCTCCATCAAACCCCATGCCGCTCCACCAAAAAATCCACAAACGCCCTCACCCGCGCCGGCATCGCCCCTCCCCCCACAAACACCGCATGAATCGGCTCCACATCCCCCGGGTTAAAGTCCTCCAGCAACACCACCAACTCCCCCCGCTTCACCTCCTCCACCACACTAAACGCCCCAATCCGCGCAATTCCTGCCCCCAGCTTCGCCAACTGTGCCAATGCATCGCCACTGTTGCCCTCAATCGTCCCCGCCACCTTCAACGAAAACTCCCGCCCATCCACCCTGAACGGCCAATCCGGCGTCGCTCGGCGAAAGTTGAAGCGCAGGCAGTTGTGCTGGAGTAGATCCTGCGGCGTTACCGGGGTGCCATGCCTTGCCAGGTAGTCCGGTGAGGCGACGATCACCTGTCCGGTGGAGCCGATATGGCGGGCAGTCAGCGGGCTGTCGGCGAGGGGGCCGAAGCGGATGGCGACGTCGGCCTGGCCGCCGAGGATGTCCACGACTTCATCGCCGAGCATCAGGTCGACGACGATGGCGGGATAGCGGGCGCTGAAGGCGGCGATCAGCGGGACGATGGTCATGCGGCCATGGGCCAGCGCGGCGCTGACTCGCAGGCGGCCGCGTGGGGTGCCCTGGTCGGTGATGGCGTCTTCGACTTCGGCCATGTCTGCGAGGATGCGCCGGGCGCCGCGCAGGTAGGCTTCGCCTTCGGCGGTGAAGGTGATTGCGCGGGTAGTGCGCAGCAGCAGTCGGGTGCCGATGCGCTTTTCGGTGCGGGTGATGATGCGGCTGATGGACGATGGCGTCAGCCCCAGGGCTCGCGCCGCGCCCGACAGGCTGCCGTGCTCGGCGACCATGGCGAACACTTCCATCTCTCCTGACCGACCGCCGATATCCATTTGTGCCTCCTGCGCAAAGCTGTAGTTCCCGAGCCGGGGCTACTGCTTGATAAGGCTGGATTGTAGCATTCGGCACACAGATGAGGAGTCAACCATGCGTATCAATCCACCCCTTGTAGCCTTGTCCATCGGTGCCTTCGGCATTGGGGTCACGGAGTTTGCGCCCATGGGCATGTTGCCCGGTATTGCCGCCGATCTTGGCGTATCCATTCCAGCCGCCGGGCTGCTGGTGAGTGCCTATGCCATGGGCGTGCTGATCGGCGCGCCGATCATGACCCTTGCCACGGCGAGAGTGCCGCGTCGTTATTTGCTGATTGGGCTGATGGCGATTTTTACCTTGGGCAATTTATTGTCGGCGCTGGCCACCAACTATCAGACCTTGATGATCGCAAGGCTGGTGACGTCGCTGAACCACGGGGCGTTTTTCGGCATTGGTTCGATTGTGGCAGCCAGCGTGGTAGCGCCGGAGAAACGCGCGGGAGCGGTCGCGGCGATGTTTCTCGGGCTGACCTTGGCGACCATCGGCGGCGTGCCGCTGGCGACCTGGTTTGGCGAAAACTTTGGTTGGCGCACGGCGTTCTGGGGTATCAGCGGCCTCGGTGCGGTGGTAATGGCGGCGCTGTGGTGGGCGTTGCCGAATGCACCCGCGCCTAAAGGCGGCAGCCTGATGGCGGAAATCCGCGTATTGGGCCGCGGGCCGGTGCTGGCCGCGTTGGCGCTGACGGTGGTGGGCTCCAGTGCGATGTTCACGGTGTTCACTTACATCGCGCCGATTCTGCGCAACGTCACCCACGCCTCGACCAACTTCGTCACCGGGATGCTTGTGCTGTTCGGGATCGGGCTGACCCTGGGCAACGTGTGGGGCGGCAAGTCGGCCGACCGCTCGGTGGACCGTACCTTGATCACCTCGCTGGTGGTGTTGATTGCCGTGCTGCTGGCCTTCTCGGTACTGATGCAATGGCCGCTGCCTGCCGCCGTGTCGATCCTGCTATGGGGTGCCGCCAGTTTTGCGCTGGTACCGCCGTTGCAGATGCGTGTGATGGAGGCCGCCAAGGATGCGCCTAACCTGGCGTCGGCGATGAACATCGGCGCGTTCAATTTTGGCAATGCGATTGGTGCGGCGCTGGGTGGCGCGGTGATCAACGCCGGGTTGGGCTACCCGGCTATTTCCCTGGCCGGTGCAATCATGGCGGGCCTGGGCTTGATGATGGTGCTGGGTTTGGCCTGGCGCTCGCGGCGTGCGGGTTTACACACTTGCCGGGAAGCCGTGCAAGCCTGAACACCACGCTGGAAAGCCCCACCCAACTGCCTTATAACTACGCGCTTCAGTCAAGGAGACGCGTAATGAAAACCATGGTAGTTGGCGCCAGCAAAGGCCTGGGCAAGGCGCTGATCGAGGGGTTGGGCGAACCCGGGGATACGCTGATCGGTGTATCCCGCAGCCGTCCTGAACAGCTCAACCACAAGGCTGATGTGCAGGTGCGCTGGATCGAAGCCAACCTGGCCGAACCCGCCAAAGCTGCCCAGGCCATTGAGGCCGCGGTGGCCGAGAGCGGGTTGGATACCTTGATCTACAACCTGGGTATCTGGGAAGAATTTGCCTTCGACCCGGCGTACAACTTTTTGGCCGACGGTGATGAGCAGCTCGAAGCCATTGTCACGTGCAACATCACCGCTACCTTGTTGCTGATCAAACGCCTGCTGCCGGTGCTGCTCGACAGTGCCAACCCACGGATCATCCTGACTGGCTCGACCTCCGGCCTGCCGCAAAGTGGCCGCCCGGAGGTGGCCTTCGGTGCCTCCAAGTTTGCGTTGCGCGGGATTGCCGATGCCTTGCGTGAAGGCTATCGGCATCAGCGCCTGGGCGTGACCTGCCTGAACCTGGGTTACCTGAACACCGAAGACCCGTTGAGCACACCCCTCGCAGTGGCAGCGCAACGCGATCAGGGCCAGTCGATTCCTGTGCATGACGTGGTGCAAGTGGTGCGCATGACGCTGAACTTGTCCCCGGCCAGTTTCGTCAAGGACATCACCTTACCGGCGATCCTGGATGAGCGGTTCTGAACGGGGCAGAACGCCCGCGGTTATCGTCTAGACTTCACGCACCTTCCAACCCGAGGAGCCTTGCGATGAACAACAAAAATACGATCTGCCTCTGGTACAACAACGATGCCCTGGAGGCGGCGACCTTCTACGCCAACACCTTTCCCGACAGCAAAGTGGGGAACGTTCACCATGCGCCTGGCGACTACCCGGCGGGTAAACAGGGCGATGAGCTGACCGTGGAATTCACCGTGCTGGGTATCCCCTGCGTTGGCCTCAATGGCGGCCCGATGTTCAAGCACAGTGAGGCGTTTTCCTTTCAGGTGTCTACGGATGACCAGGAAGAAACCGATCGCTTGTGGCATGCCATCATCGACAATGGTGGGCAGGCAAGTGCTTGCGGTTGGTGCAAGGACAAGTGGGGGTTGTCGTGGCAGATTTCGCCACGGGTGTTGGTCGATGCGGTCACCAGTAAAGATCCTGTCGTGGCCAAGCGTGCGTTTGAGGCGATGATGAAGATGACCAAGATTGATATTGCAGCTATAGAAGACGCCGTGGCCGGACGTTGATGTGCATGATATCGATCCGAACTTGAAGGCCGCCAACTGTCATACAGATCACAAACATCCTTATTCGCAAAGGAGATTAAAAAATAAACTCAAAAACTATTTAATATAAAATACTGTGAACTCTTACAGTTACTGCAGGCTTACCGGCCGTGTAGTTTTCAAGTCGTAAACATCGCCCCACGAAGGGGCCTACTACGACATAAGGAAATGAACATGGCCCACAATCCAATGGGTACGGATCCTAGCGATTCCGAAAACGATCCGATTTTTAACGCCACCACTCAAAAACGCAACGTGGTCGATCCACGCACAGGCCTGTTCGAGGCCTTTATTCCCCTTCCCTCGATCGTCGGTAACGACGGCAGCGGCCCTGTGTTTGAAATGGGGCTTCACGGTGCCCCCACCGTCAATAACCTTTTCGGAATAGGGGATGACTTTTTTGTTAGGGTAACCACGTATAGCGTTGCGCGTAGCCTTTTAACATTGCATTCCGGCGAAACAATAAGTATAAAAGAAGGTGTCAATCCGAACCCACAAAACGATGCCGTTAAAGTCTCCTGGTCCGAAAACCAACTGACCGTAACGCGCAAGGACAAAAGATGTGAAGTATTGGAGCTGCTGGACAATACAGGCATCTATGTACCCAAAATATTGACAACCTATGAACACGGCCTCGACCTTGAACTGTCGAAAAACTTATATTTTACATGGATATCAACGCCCCACGTTATCGAGGGCAAAACGCATTATCAAATTCAATTAACAGGCATCACGGACAGCACCAAGCGAAACCTGCTCAAAATTGAATACACGACCCCCGCGCCGGATACATCGCCGGCCATTGGGACGGTCAAAATTATTTTCTGGCCTGATAATGCCACTCACACCCTCACCTACACGTTGGCACTTAAAGATTACGCCCTGCAATCCGTCACCCTCGGGGATACTCACAAAACCACCCTGGAGTATTTGGACCATCCGGTGTGTGGCTGGCTGTTGAACAAGATCACCAATTTCGACGGACTCCAAGAAGCGGTCGAATATAAAGACAACGGACTGACATTTCCGGACAATCCAAAGTTGTCGGCGTTGCCTTGCGTCAGTACTCACACACTCACCCCAGCGGGTGGCGGCACGCCTGTTATTACAACCTATACGTATGAGCGCCAAGATGAAAAAAAATACCGGACGATCATGACTGAGGGCGTACCGGCAATTCGCACCACGGTTTATCAATACAACGGTAACCATGACGTCGAGGCGGAGACGCTCTCCCAAGGTTCTGCCAAAACCCTGACGACGTATATTATGAATATGGATGATGGCCTTCACAATCGTGTAACCAAAGTAACTTACCAGCAAGCGAATAGAAGCCGGACAACGACAAACAAGAATTCTTTTAACGATAGCTCTGGCCTTGTCAAAAACCAACAACAGAACATTACCAGCGAGATGGACTATCTACGCTCGCCTGGAGAACCGCTTTACAACATTCAGAAAAATAGCGCCGGTACGCTAAGGGCCCGCGCATTACTAAACTCAATCGCACGCACTTCCAAGCAGGAACCAAATGACCAACCGGGCACCCCGTGGGAAACCGAAGACCGTACATATTATAGCCCATTCGCATCTGACGCCCTGGATACCAAGTTTGTCGAAACACCCGGTTTACTGGCAATCATCCCTGGATTGCCCGACTTGATCCCTACCTTACGTAATGTTGCCAAGTTTGAACTTTACCGGTATGAAATGCAGGACCTGATGGGGACCAAACTTTACAGTACGTTAGAATGCAGTTTAGCGACGGATAGACTTGCCGATGCCGCGTTTGTAGGCCAACAGTACGAATACTACGAGGCTAACTTTACAGAAGAAGGCACTGTCATCGAAGACTTTCGCACCGGACGCGTGAAGAGCATCCGCCGGTCGACATTGGGCAATAAATATTTGGCGCCCTTGGTGAGTGACCCTCTACGTTCGTTCGCCTATGCCTTGGGGGGCGTGGGTAATATCGAACTTACCACCACAACGACCGAAACCGATGAACACGGTAACAGCCGCACCTCATCGGAAACCAAGAGCACTCTTGACGGACGCCTCATTCGCCAAGTCGACATTGACGGCAACCGCACCGAGTACAGCTACAACAATAACGGTCAACTGAGCACCTTGACAGTGTGCGCGCAGAGCACTACCTATCGCCAGGTCACCACCTACAGTTACCCGGCGCCCGGGCAGATCCAAGTGACCGACCCCAATGGGCAAACCCGCTTGAGTCAGTACGACGGCCAGGACCGATTGGTCAGCGAATACCTGATCGAAGGCGGCCAAAAAAAACAAACCATGGCCGTCACCTACGACCGTATTGGGCGTGAACTGCGTAAAACCAAGTTTGATTACCAGGAGGGTTTGCCGCCCCTGCTTCATGAGTGGCAGGAGTTGAAATACGATGACTGGAATCAGGTCAGCGGCCGACGCTACAGTGATGGCAAGGAAGATTTCGACCTCAAGGACCCCATCGCACTGACGCTTACACAGTGGACCGGAAAGGCAATAGACAAGCACAGAATGATTACCACCTATAACTTGGATGAGACCATCAAGAAGATTGAATGGAAAGGCCAGGACGGCAACGTTTACCAGACCCAAACAGCCACCTACACCCGTGCCAGGCAGATCAAGCAACTGCACACGGACGGCGAACTGGGCGACACCACCATTGACTATACCTTCGATGGCAGTGGCCGTCTGTTGAGCGAAAAACATAGCGAAAAGAACAACGGAATACTGGCTCCCAGCTTGGTCTACACCTATTACTACACTTACCCTAAACACTGGCTGATGACCGAAGCCACCCAGATCGATATCGAATTCTCGAATAAACGCCACATACTGGGCAAACGCACCATCGACAGTTGGGGCCGAGTCACCTCACTCACCCGCGGCACGTGCACTGAAACTTATACTTATATAGGCGCCAGCTCAGTCCCTGCTTCAACCCAAACCGCCGATGGCACTCTACTCCAACATGAATACATCAAGGAGCTTGGCAACCGTTTGGCAAACACCGGGACGACCAACCGCACCGAGCAGCAATCTTACACCTACGCGTATGGGGCACAGAAGATCTCGTCTGCGAGCGAGGGCGATAAATTTCTCGAGTACAATCATGACGCCAATCTGCATGTAACCCGTCAGCATATACAAACTCAGCCTGGTCAAGCCAAAGAGACACTTTCCGATTACTCAATGGGGGGACGTCTGCTCACCAGCACAGACCCTAAAGGTCTTAAGTCACTTTTCATTTACGGCGCCGACCAGCGCAGAGCGGTCAACAATTTCCATTTTACATGTAGCCATGATTATGACAGTCAGGGACTTTTGAGTGAGGAGCGAATTATTGGTCCTTTTAACTCAACCGATCCGAAGGTCACCTTCGATGTGACATACACCTACGACGCAGAACGGCGTGAAACCAGTCGCCGATTTACACTCAGTGGCAAAGTTGACCTCAACATGGAGAGCGCGTATTACCGCGACGGCAAATTGAAATCGGTGTTGTTGAAACAGGACAACATCGTGCTGGGTTCACGCATCATGGCTTACACGCCGGGCGGGCGACTCAAGTCCTATACCACCACGGGTGTATGGCGACCCAAGACCCCAAAAAACCAGGACATCGACAAGCAAGAATTTACTTACGATGCCCTGGGGAATGTCACCACTTGCGTCACAAGCTTCGTTGGATTCAAGAACACCACAACCAACACCTACGACAGCCTGAACGGTTTTCGGTTGACGACAGTCAAGAACACCCATTCGGACTACCCCGCAGCCGCCACATTGAGTTACGACGCGGCCGGGCGGGTGATACAGGACGCTTCGGGAAAAAAATACGCGTATGACTGGCGCGGTCGATTGAGCAAGGCCGGAAGTATCCGTTATAGCTATGATCCCTCCAACCGACTGATGATCCGGGACAACAGTGGCAAGCAAACTCAACTCATCTACGACGGGCTATCGGTGTGTGGAGAATATTCCACTGCGGATAACGACAGCAGCCGGGAGCTGAACCCCGGGAGCGAGGGCTGTACGGTTTTACAGATCAAACGCTCGGGCGAGAAAACAACCCTGTTTGAACTCAGAGACCCCCATGGCACGGTAGTGACCAGCTATTACCTTGAGGCGCAAACTCTCAGGCATCACGCCTATACCGCATACGGCGAGCAATCCCCGGCTGCGACCGATTCCATGCTGGGTTTCAAGGGCGAATTCCTTGATGCCGATACGGGTCAATACGTTTTGGGGGCGGGCGGGCAAGGACGCTATTACTCAGCTTCCAGCATGTGTTTCTACACCCCGGACAGCCTCAGCCCTTTCGGGCCAGGTGGCCCTAATCTCTATGCCTACTGCGCCGAGGGTGATCCAGTCAATTTCAGCGACCCCAGCGGACATTTTTCAGTGAATAACGCTTTGTGGAATCAATGGCAGGGCCAAGGGCGAGAGCCTGGCCCCCTCTCGATCGAGGGCTTTACTCAATTCAGCAGCTGGGTTTTCGGTGCAGTTGGCATATTGGTCGCCGTCATAAGCGGGGGCACATCTTTACTGCTTACGGCTGCGCTGGTCGGGCTCGCGGTCGTGTCATTAGCGGCAAATATCGTATCGGTGCTTGTCCAAGATACCAACCCTGAACTCTCGCGTATTCTCGCCTGGGTGTCCTTTGGCACAGGAGTAGTGGGCGGCGGGGCCATGCTCCTTAAACAAGCAGCCTCTCTTGCCCTGTACCTGGGGCGCTCTGGACTCGCGATGGCCAGAAACCTTGTGTCTAGAACCTTCCCGAGCTTGATCCCCAGACTCAGACGACTCGGACAATTCAGAGACTATGGTCGCTTGTACAGGGATTTTTCACAGCCCAAGAACTCGCACATCGTCGGGCCGATAAAAGGCGATCCTGTGAAGGAGTTGGAACAAGGAAAGAGGGCCAAAAGCCTCTTTACTGCGGCTGAAGCCAACACGGTCGTATTTATTACGACTGGGACGCTTGGAAATATTGAAGCCTTTGACAATAATCTGGCTAACCAAACCAATAACCTCGTTGGCGACTTGACATCGTTACTTTGGGGCGCGTTTATGAAACATTGGCTGAAGGCCCGATAGCTCCAATAGAGCCATAAACGCGTCCTACTATGCCTCTGTCGAGATGGCCATAGCCGAACGCCGATGTGGAAGCGCTCAAGCTTTAGCGAGGCCGCGATGGCGGTGGGTCGGGCAACATAAATGCCGACAGTGCCGCCGCCTTTGCAGCCTCGCCAAGGCTCATCAACTGCCACAACTGATCGCCATCAGCCCCCTCCCGCGCATCATCTATGCGCCAAAAAAAGTCATGCATCGGACCGCCCGGTTGCGACCCGGGCGATACCGGCCTATGTTTCAAGCCATGCTGTGATTTGCTGTCCCCCACCCTGTGCCCATCCCGTAACCAGGTGACGACATGCCTACCCTTTCCCGTCCTGCCGTACTTGAACTGATCGGTAACACACCGCTGGTCAAGGTCAGCCGGTTCGATACCGGCCCTTGCACGCTGTTTCTAAAGCTTGAATCGCAAAACCCTGGCGGCTCCATCAAGGATCGCATCGGCCTGGCCATGATCGACGCCGCCGAGCGTGATGGGCGCTTGCGTCCTGGCGGTACCATCATCGAAGCCACCGCCGGCAATACCGGCCTGGGCCTGGCGCTGGTCGGCCGGGCCAAGGGTTACCGGGTGGTGTTGGTGGTGCCCGACAAGATGTCCACGGAAAAAGTCCTGCACTTGAAGGCCATGGGCGCCGAGGTGCACATCACCCGCTCCGATGTGGGCAAGGGCCACCCGGAGTATTACCAGGACGTAGCGGCACGCCTGGCCAAGGATATTCCGGGCTCGTTCTTTGCTGATCAGTTCAACAATCCGGCCAACCCGCTGGCCCACGAAACCAGCACCGCGCCGGAGATCTGGGCGCAGACCCAACATGATGTCGACGCGATCGTGGTCGGCGTCGGCTCGGCCGGCACCCTCACCGGCTTGACGCGTTTTTTCAAGCGTGTGCAGCCCGATCTCACGATGGTATTGGCCGATCCGGTGGGTTCAGTCATGGCCGAATACAGCCGCAGCCGGCAACTTGAAACGCCTGGCTCCTGGGCCGTGGAAGGCATCGGCGAAGACTTCATCCCATCGATTGCCGACCTGTCCAGCGTGCGCCATGCCTATTCCATCAGCGATGAAGAAAGCTTCGATCACGCCCGCCAATTGCTCAAGGCCGAAGGCATTCTCGGCGGCTCGTCCACCGGCACCCTGCTCGCCGCTGCCTTGCGCTACTGCCGCGAGCAAACCGAACCCAAGCGCGTGGTGACCTTTGTGTGCGACACCGGCACGCGTTATCTGTCCAAGGTTTACAACGACCAATGGATGAACGACGCCGGCCTGCTGCAGTACAAACACTACGGCGACCTGCGCGACCTGATCGCCCGCCGCTTCGAAGACGGCCGCGTGATCAGCGTGAGCCCCGACGACACCCTGCTCACCGCGTTCCAACGCATGCGCCTGGCGGATGTGTCGCAACTGCCGGTGCTGGTAGACGGCCAACAATTGGCGGGCGTGATCGACGAATCGGACATTCTGCTGGGCCTGCACCATGACGCGGCGGACTTTTCCATGACCGTCGCCAGCGCCATGACCGACACCTTGCACACCCTGCCCCCCAGCGCCAGCCTGGCCGAGTTGCAGGCGGAGCTGGATCGCGGCCTGGTTGCCATTATTGCCGACGCCTCGGGCTTCCATGGCCTGATCACCCGCGTCGACCTGCTTAATCACCTACGGAGATCCCTTGCATGAGTCAGCCCGATAAAAGCGCGTTTGCCACCCGTGTGATCCACGCCGGGCAGTCACCCGACCCGACCACGGGCGCGCTGATGCCGCCGATCTACGCCAACTCCACTTACCTGCAAGACAGCCCCGGTGTGCACAAGGGCTTCGACTACGGCCGCTCCCACAACCCCACGCGTTTTGCCCTGGAGCGCTGCGTGGCCGACCTTGAAGGCGGCAGCCAGGCGTTTGCATTTGCCTCGGGGCTGGCGGCGATTTCCACCGTGCTCGAATTGCTCGATGCCGGTGCGCATATCGTTTCGGGCAATGACCTGTATGGCGGCACCTTCCGGCTGTTCGACAAGGTGCGCCAGCGCAGCGCTGGGCACCGTTTCAGCTATGTCGACCTGAGCGACTTATCGGCCTTTGAAGCGTCGTTGCAGGACGACACGCGCATGGTCTGGGTCGAGACCCCGAGCAACCCGCTGCTGAGCCTCACCGACCTGCGCGCCGTCGCACGCATCTGCCGTGCCCGCGGAATTATCTGCGTGGCCGACAACACCTTCGCCAGCCCGTGGATCCAGCGGCCACTGGAACTGGGTTTCGATATCGTGGTGCACTCCACTACCAAGTATCTGAACGGGCATTCCGATGTGATCGGCGGTATCGCCGTTGTCGGTGACAATCCGGACCTGGCCGAACGCCTGGGCTTCCTGCAAAACTCGGTCGGTGCCATTGCCGGGCCGTTCGATGCGTTCCTGACCCTGCGCGGTGTGAAAACCCTGGCGCTGCGCATGGAGCGCCATTGCAGCAATGCCCTGGAGCTGGCCACCTGGCTGGAACAGCAACCGCAAGTGGCGCGGGTGTATTACCCCGGCCTGAAATCCCACCCACAGCACGCGCTGGCCAAGCAGCAAATGCGCGGTTTTGGCGGGATGATTTCGGTGGATTTGAACAGTGACCTGGCCGGTGCCAGGCGCTTTCTGGAGAACGTCAGCATCTTCGCCCTGGCCGAGAGCCTGGGGGGCGTGGAAAGCCTGATCGAACACCCGGCGATCATGACGCACGCGAGCATCCCGGCGGCCACGCGGGCGCAGTTGGGGATTGGTGATGGGTTGGTGCGGTTGTCGGTGGGGGTTGAGGATGTGGAGGATCTGCGAGCGGACTTAGCCCAAGCCTTGGCACACATTTAACGTCAAACATCGAGCAAAATGTGGGAGGGGGCTTGCTCCCGATAGTAGGGTGTCAGTCAATGTATTTGTTGACTGATACACCGCTATCGGGAGCAAGCCCCCTCCCACATTAAATCAACTGCGTAATCAGCCTTGGGTGATGTTAGCCCGCGCCGTATGCAGCTTCTTGTAGCTGTCGATCAAGCGTAGATGCCGGTCCAGCCCTTCGAGCTTCATGCTGGTCGGCGTCAGCCCGTAAAAGCGCACACTGCCGTCCACCGAGCCGATCACCGCATCCATACGCTCATTGCCGAACATGCGCCGGAAATTGGCCTCGTAGTCGGCCAGTTCCAGGTCGTCATCCAGCTCCATCTCCAGCACCGCGTTCATCGCCTGGTAAAACAGGCCGCGCTCGACGGTGTTGTCGTTGTACTGCAGGAACATCTCCACGCATTCCTTGGCTTCTTCATACTGCTTGAGGGCCAGGAATATCAAAAGCTTCAGCTCAAGGATGGTCAATTGGCCCCACGCGGTGTTGTCGTCGAACTCGATGCCGATCAGGGTGGTGATGTCGGTGTAGTCGTCCAGCTCGCTTTCAATCAGGCGTTCGACCAAGGCTTGCAGCTCGTCCTCGTTGAGGCGATGCAGGTTGAGGATGTCTTCGCGGAAGAACAGCGCCTTGTTGGTGTTATCCCAGATCAGGTCGTCCACCGGGTAGATTTCCGAATAGTCCGGCACCAGGATGCGGCAGGCGGTGGCGCCCAGGTGTTCGTACACCGCCATGTAGCACTCCTTGCCCATGCCTTCGAGGATGCCGAACAGCGTCGCGGCCTCCTGGGCGTTGGAGTCTTCGCCGTGGCCTGAGAAGTCCCACTCGACGAACTCGTAATCTGACTGGTCGCTGAAGAAGCGCCACGACACCACGCCGCTGGAGTCGATAAAGTGCTCGACGAAATTGTTCGGCTCGGTCACCGCCTGGCCTTCGAAGGTCGGCTGCGGCAGGTCGTTCAAACCTTCGAAGCTGCGGCCTTGCAGCAGCTCGGTGAGGCTGCGTTCCAGCGCCACTTCCAGGCTCGGGTGCGCACCGAAGGAGGCAAACACGCCACCGGTGCGCGGGTTCATCAAGGTCACGCACATCACCGGGAATTCACCGCCCAGGGATGCATCCTTGACCAGCACCGGGAAACCCTGGGCCTCCAGCCCCTCAATACCGGCGAGGATGCCAGGGTATTTGGCCAACACCTCGGCGGGTACGTCCGGCAGGGCGAATTCGCCTTCGATGATTTCGCGCTTCACCGCCCGCTCGAAAATCTCCGACAGGCACTGCACCTGGGCTTCGGCCAGGGTGTTGCCGGCACTCATGCCGTTGCTCAGGTAGAGGTTTTCGATCAGGTTGGAAGGGAAATACACCACTTCACCATCGGACTGGCGCACGAACGGCAGCGAGACAATGCCACGGGCTTCGTTGCCGGAGTTGGTGTCAAACAGGTGCGAACCGCGCAACTCGCCCTCGCGGTTGTAGATCTTCAGGCAGTAGGCATCGAGGATTTCACTCGGCAGCTCATCGTCCGGGCCCGGCTGAAACCAGCGCTCATCCGGATAATGCACGAACGGTGCATTGGCCAGCTCTTCGCCCCAGAACTGGTCGTTGTAGAAGAAGTTGCAGTTGAGCCGCTCGATAAACTCGCCCAGCGCCGACGCCAGTGCGCCCTCCTTCGTCGCGCCCTTGCCGTTGGTAAAGCACATCGGCGAATGCGCATCGCGCACATGCAACGACCAGACGTTGGGCACGATATTGCGCCACGAGGCGATCTCGATCTTCATGCCCAGCCCGGCGAGGATGCCGGACATGTTGGCGATGGTCTGCTCCAGCGGCAGGTCCTTGCCAGCAATGTAGGTGCCCGCGTCGGACGTGGAATTGGGCATCAACAACGCCTGCGCGTCGGCGTCGAGATTTTCCACCTGCTCAATCACGAACTGCGGCCCGGCCTGCACCACTTTCTTCACGGTGCAACGGTCGATGGAACGCAGGATGCCCTGTCGGTCCTTGTCCGAGATGTCCGCCGGCAGCTCGACCTGGATCTTGAAAATCTGGTTGTAGCGGTTTTCCGGGTCGACGATGTTGTTCTGCGACAGGCGAATATTCTCGGTGGGAATATTGCGCGTCTGGCAGTACAACTTCACAAAGTACGCCGCACACAACGCCGACGAAGCCAGGAAGTAATCGAATGGCCCCGGTGCCGACCCGTCGCCCTTGTAGCGGATGGGCTGGTCGGCAATGACCGTGAAGTCATCGAACTTGGCTTCAAGCCGAAGGTTGTCGAGAAAGTTGACCTTAATTTCCATGCGGGCACACCAGAATAACGAGCTAAACAAATTGGCGGCCATTATGAAGCGTTTCGCCGGGAAGTCTCAGGGTTTTGCGTGTGGGTTGCCGATCGGTGGTAACGTCCAACCGACCCACACTTGAATCGCGATACTCATCCCTACAAGGACAGGCCATGGAACCGATAGCGACGAACGCTGCACTGGTGATCATTGATATGCAGAAAGGCATGGCCGATCCCGCCCTTGGCCGCCGCAACAACCCAGACGCCGAACTGCGCATACAACAGTTGCTCAATGCCTGGCGACAGGCGCAACGCCCGATCATCCATGTGCGGCATATCTCCCGCTCTGACGCTTCGGTGTTTCGGCCAGGCCAGCCCGGCTGTGAGTTCCAGGATGCGTTGCACCCCCTGGCCCACGAGCATGTGGTGGAAAAAAACGTACCGGATGCATTCAGCGCCACGGGCCTGGAGCGCTGGCTGCACCTGCGCTCGATCCACCAGTTGGTGATCGTTGGCGTCATCACCAACAACTCCGTGGAATCCACCGCCCGCTCGGGCGGCAACCTGGGATTTGACGTGATCGTGGCGGCAGATGCGTGTTTTACCTTCGATCAAACCGACTTGTCGGGACGGCTGTGGCTCGCCGAAGACGTGCATGCGTTGTCGCTGAGTAACTTGGCGATGGACTATGCCAGGGTGCTCAACACCGGGGGAATCCTGGCCAGTCACTGACAAGGAAGATGGATGTGTCTCAGGGCAAGCACGTTGTGGTGCTTGGATCAATACATCCGCTTGCTCCCGTGACGGCCTTAAAGCCGCCGCCCGGCGTGGCCCAGTAATCCTGGCCGGCCAAGGTGCCGTCTTTGTGTACGAAGCGAAACAGCAGCACTTGCTGTGCAAGGTTTATAACCAGCAATCGTGCGGTTTTGCGTTCACGCATCTGATTGATTCCTTTCTATAAGTGCCGAAACCATCCAGCTCAAAAACGCCCGTAGCCGTGTAGTGAATGCCTCGCCCTCGGCGCTCGGGTTGCGTGCCTCAAACAGGAAGTAGGCGATTTGCACGCGCATGTTCGGGTAATGCCGAACGAACAACCCGACGTAGTCTTCCAGGGTTTGCGGCCAGCGTTGCGCGTCTTGCGCTCGCAGGGTGTGGGTAGCGCGGATCAAGGCCCGCGCTGCTTCCCGCTGCAGGCCAAGCCGTGTGTGTTCAGTGCCGGCCTGTTCGATGCGCACCAGGTACGCCGTAAGCGCCTGTTCAAAATCGCCGTTGACCGCCAGGGCGATTGAGCGGGACGGGCGAAACGGTTCGAAGTGCCGTGACAGGTCTTCGCCCCAGATACAGCGGCAATGATGTTTAAGCCAGAAGCCCCAACTGTTTCGGTTCTCGGGCGCCAACACCTGGGCGCGGTGGCCGATGTCAAAGTCGATCTTGGTGACTTGGGGATGCCGTTGCTCCAAGGCGAGTCGGGCGGACTCCAATTGTTCAAGCACGGGCGCATCCGGTGGTTCGACCAGTATCAGTGAAAGGTCAAGGTCGGAAACTCCGGCCTCGCTCTCGCCCCGTGCAATGCTGCCATACAGGTAAATCCCGTGCAGCCCCAGCGCAGGCTGGGACAGGGTGACGCAGATGTCCGCCAGGAGGGGCTGGAACTCGGATTGTATAGGCGCATCGGCGACGGTGAGGATATAGCCGTCGGCATCGATGCCTGCAGGTTTTTGCGGGGTCATGGGCGGTGCACCTCAATCACCAGGCCTTCCTCTTCACTCGGCACGCAGAAGTGGCGAGTGATCAGGTCGAACTCGGCGTCGGTCGCGGCAAAATCATGCTCACCCCGGGCGTTACGCTCATGCAGGCGGGCGCGGCAGGTGGCATCGTCCAGTTCCAGATAATGCAGGCAGTGCGGCACCTCGGCCGCCTGGGCCAGGCCTAGCAACCATTGGCGATTGGCGAGGGTGTTGGCGGGAAAATCCAGCACCACGTTGACACCGGACGCCAGCAGCTCGATCACCAGCGGCTCAAGCACGCCGCGAACCCGCTGGGCACAACGCAGGTAGTCGGCAATGCTCTGGATCTCACCGGGGTAGAGAGTGGCCAGCCAGTGGTCTTCGCTGAGCACAATGGCCGCGTGCTCGGCAGCCAGGGTTTTGGCGAGCGTGGACTTGCCAGAGGCGATCTTGCCGCACAACAGATGCAGGGTTGGCATAAAACGATTCCTTGTTGGGGCCAAGCAGGATGAGTCATGGAGCTGGCGTCGTAAACACATCCAGCTACATCTGCCAGGAAACATCTCCACCTCTCAATGAACTTTCTGACAAATGACAGGCTCCTTTCCTATGCGAAGTCAGCGCACCTTGAGTCCAGGGTGCAGAACGATAAGGAGCCGCCACCGACATGACTACCCTACCCACCTACCCCGTCGTCAGACCTGGCCCGCTGCATGGGACCTTACTGGCCGGCACTGTGCCGTTGTTTCTCGGCGCCTTGCTCAGTGATATCGCCTACGGCCAGAGTTACCAGATCCAATGGGCCAACTTCGCCTCCTGGCTGATCGCCGGGGCGCTGGTGTTCTGTGGTTTTGCCCTGTTGTTTGCGTTGGTCAATCTGGTGCGTGCCGAACACAAGGGCGGGCGCCCCGTGGCGTATTTCCTGCTGTTGTTGGCTACTTGGGTACTCGGGCTGATCAATGCCTTCCAACACGCCAAGGACGCGTACGCCATGATGCCCACCGGCCTGGTGCTGTCGGCGATTGTCACCGCCCTGGCGATCATCGCCACCTGGATCGGCTTGACCAACCTGCGCTCAGGAGCTGCCCGATGAAACCACTCAACACATTGACCGTGCTCAGCGCTGCCCTGTTGCTGAGTGCCTGTGGCGGCGAAGGTGACAAGACCCAGGCCCGCGGCCCCGATCCCAAGCTGCCCGAACAACAAAGCAGCCTGCTGCCGAGCATGAAGATCGCCGAGCCCACGCCTTGGGGCGAACAAAAGCCCAAGGTGCCCGAAGGCTACAGCGTGACCGCCATCGCCACCGACCTGGCAATCCCCCGCCAAACCCTGGTGTTGCCCAACGGCGACATCCTCGTAGCCGAAGGCCGTGGCGGCAGTGCGGCCAAGCTCAAGCCCAAGGACGTGATTGCCAGCGTGATCAAGGCTCAGGGCAACACCAAGGTCAAAGGCGGCAACCGCATTACCCTGCTGCGCGATGCCGACGGCGACGGCACCTATGAACTCAAGACCGTGTTCGCCGACAACCTCAACGCCCCCTATGGTTTGGCATACGCCGACGGCAAACTCTATGTGGCCAACCAGGACGCGCTGGTGCGTTTCGATTACGCCGACGGCCAGACCAAGGCCAGTGCGCCGCCGGTCAAAGTCACCGACCTGCCGGCGCAGATCAATCACCACTGGACCAAGTCCTTGGCGGTCAGTGATGACGGGCGCCAGCTGTATGTGGGCATCGGCTCCAACAGCAACATCACCGAGCGCGGCATGGAAGTGGAGATCGACCGCGCCATGGTCTGGCAGATCGACGCGGCCACTGGCGCGCACAAACCCTACGCTACCGGGCTACGCAACCCCACGGCGCTGACCATCCAACCGGGCTCCGGGCAACTGTGGACGGTGGTCAACGAACGCGATGAACTCGGCCCCGACCTGGTGCCGGACTACCTGACGTCAGTGCGCGAAGGTGCCTTCTACGGTTGGCCCTACAGCTACTGGGGCCAGAACGTCGACCCACGGGCACAACCGCAGAACCCAGCCAAAGTAGCCTCGGCGATCAAGCCCGATTACAGCCTGGGTTCCCACGTGGCTGCACTGGGTGTGGATTTCTCCATCCCAGCCATGGGTGAAAAATTTGCCGACGGCGTGTTTGTCGGCGAACACGGCAGCTGGAACCGCGACAATCCGGTGGGCTACAAGGTGATCTTCGTGCCGTTCAGCAATGGCAAGCCCGCTGGCGAACCCATCGACTTCGCCACCGGCTTTCGGGGTGACGATGGCAAGACCCGTGGGCGCCCGGTGGGCGTGACGGTGGACCCCAAAGGCGCACTGATCATTGCCGACGACCTGGCCAATACCCTTTGGCGCGTCACCCGTAATAAATAACCGGGGGTGACAGGGGCGGCGACGCCCCTGTCAGTCGTCCTTCTGCAATTGCGCTTCAAGCCAGGCCAGCAACGCAGCCACCTCCTCCCGACTGCTTGCCCCATGCTGCCTGTACACCGAAATAGCCTCCGGCAGAAACACGCTTTCAGCACAGGGGCGCACCAGTGCCCCACTGTCAATCAGCCTGCTGGCGGTGCGACGCCAGCCCATGGCAACACCGTGCCCTTCCACCGCCGCCTGCAACATCAGCGGGTAGCTGTCGAAGGTGGCACTGCGCGCATCTTTGGCCAACACCCGCCCAAACACCTGCAGCCACTCATCCCACTCCATCAAGTGCGGAGGTTCAGAGCTATGGTGCAAAAAGGTGCAAGGCTGTAACTCAGCGAGCGCTAACGGCTGCTGCGGGCACAGGTAGGCGGGACTGCACACCGGAAACACTTCATCAGAAGCGGTAAACATCAGCGTATGGGCACCACTGGCGCGCCGGGTACTTTGCAGGGCTACATCGAAGTGGCCCTCGAATTGCGTGATGGGCCGCGTACAGGTCACCACCTGGATCTCGACCTGCGGATATTGCTGATGGAACGTCGACAGGCGCGGCATCAACCAATAGAACGCCTCGCACAACTGGCACAACAGCACCACCCGATTGCGTAGCGGCGCCGCGCGCAGCTGAGCCGCGCCATCACTGATGCTTTGCAACGCGGCACTGACCACCCGCCCCAATTCACGCCCCTCTTGCGTCAGGAACACCGCACGGTTGCGCCGACTAAAGAGTTTCACCCCCAGGTTATCTTCCAGCCCGCGAATCTGCCGGCTGACAGCCGCCTGGGTGATGTGCAGTTCATCGGCCGCCTTGGAAAAACTTTCCAGGCGCGCAGCGGCTTCAAACGGCAACAGGCTGGCGAGGGGCGGTAAGGTTTTGCCAAGTAGATTCATAATCTGAGGTAATGCATCAAGGGCCGAGAACTCGTTTGTAGCACAGCCGTGCGGCTGGGCACCATGAATCCATTACTTCATGGATCAGCCTGATGAGCACTTCCCAAGCTTCAGTCTTTACCGGCGTGATATGCGCGGTGGTCGCCACCCTTGGCTGGGCACTGAACTTCATTGCGCCCTACGTCACCGGGGCCTATAGCCTCTACGATCTGATGGCTGTGCGCTTTCTGATGGCCGGCGGGCTGGGCGTCGTCTGGATGATTGTGTGTCGATCGCAACTGCGGATGCTCAGCCATGGCCAGTGCCTGCTCGCGGCACTACTGGGCGCAATGGGCTGCCTGGGCTACGGCGTATGC
The DNA here is from genome assembly GCF_000263715.2 of Pseudomonas synxantha BG33R. Lineage (NCBI taxonomy): Bacteria > Pseudomonadati > Pseudomonadota > Gammaproteobacteria > Pseudomonadales > Pseudomonadaceae > Pseudomonas > Pseudomonas synxantha. The sequence goes on along the minus strand of NZ_CM001514.1, from coordinate 2,936,968 downwards.
ATTGCAGGCGGCGTGATCGTCGGCGGCCCGGTGCTGACGCCAGCGTTTGTCGGGATGGTCCCGGTGCTGCTGGCGCTGATAGGCAACGCCAGCGATAAAACCCTGCAGTGGCGTCAACTGGTGATGCCGTTGCTCTGTCTCTCGGTGGGGCTGTTGCTGGTCAATATCAGCAGTCTGCACCAGCCCTCTTCGGGCAGCGGCTCCTGGTTGGCCGGTCTGTTTTTTTCTTTGGGCGCCGTCGCCTTATGGATGGCGTTCAGCGTGATCAACCAACAGCAACTGGCGCACCTGCCGGCCAAGGTGACAGGTGTGTGGACCGCCCTGATGCTGGTGGGGGCCGGTGCCGCTGCGCTGATCATCCTGCCGTGGCTATACGTGTTGGGCGTGTTGCGGTTGCCCACCCTTGGCGCTGGCTGGAGCCAGGCATGGCCGCTGTATGCCTGGAGCCTGGTGATCGCCGTGATGTCCACCGTCGTCGGCGCCTGGGCCTGGAACGCCGCGACGCGGCGCCTGCCCATGGTTTTGAGCGGCCAGTTGATTGCCCTGGAATCACTGTTCGCCAGCCTGCTGGGCCTGTGGTTTCACCAGCGCTGGCCAACGCCCCTGGAAGCAGCGGGCCTGGCCGCGGTACTGATCGGTGTAGTGATGGCAGTTCGTATTATCCTGGCGGACGCAAAGTCCGTCACAGCCCACGATGCTTTAGGGGAGATTCAATCATGACCCACGCAAGTGATGCCTTGGCACTGCGCGAAACGTTCGACTTTCACGGCCAGGCGGTGCGCTGGGGCCAACTCGGCACTCAGGGCCCGGCCTTGGTGATGGTGCATGGCACGCCCTTCTCTGCCCATGTGTGGCGACGCATCGCGCCATTGTTCGCCCAGCACTGTCGCGTGTTCTATTACGACCTGCTCGGCTACGGCCAGTCGCAAAAGGCGCCGGGGCAGGACGTCTCCCTCGGCGTGCAAAACACCTTGCTGGCCGCACTGCTTGAACATTGGCGCCTGGAACGCCCTCATCTACTCGCCCATGATTTTGGCGGTGCCACGGCACTGCGCACGCATCTGCTGGATAGCTGCGACTACGCCAGCCTCACCCTGATCGATCCCGTTGCCCTGGCGCCCTGGGGTTCGCCGCTGATTCAGCATGTGCGTCAGCACGAACGGGCCTTCAGCGATGCGCCGGCATACATCCACGAGGCGATCGTGCGTGCCTATCTTCAGGGCGCCGCTTTCAAGCCGCTGCCTGCCGAGGTATTGCAAGCTTATGTCACGCCCTGGATGGGCGAGATTGGCCAGGCCGCTTTTTACCGACAGATCGTGCAAATGGATCAGCGTTATACCGATGCGATAGAAGATCAACTCGCCAGCGTCCGTTGCCCGGTGCTGTTGCTGTGGGGTGAAGAAGATCGGTGGATCCCGCTGGCGCAAGGCGATGCACTCGCTGGCAGATTGGCCGGGGCACGCTACCTGCGTATCCCCCATGCCGGGCATCTGGTGCAAGAAGATGCACCAGATGCCATCGTTGCCGCGCTGATGGCGTTTCTACGGTTGCCTGAAGCGGCCCCTAAAGATCAGTAATTTCCTTGTGACGGGGCACCAATGCCTTCATCACGCTCCAGGCCACCAGGTAGGCCAGGGCGCAGATGGCAAACATGATCATGTAGCCGGTGTGGATGTCGTTGACAGACTTGTAGTAGTCGAACACCCAACCGCCGATCTTGGTCATGACCACGCCGCCCAGGCCCCCGGCCATGCCACCAATGCCGACCACCGAGGCCACGGTTTTCTGCGGGAACATATCGGACACGGTGGTGAAGATATTGCACGACCACGCCTGGTGCGCCGAGGCGCCCACGCCAATCAGCAGCACCGGTACCCAGAAGCTCAGGTAACCCAGGGGCTGTGCCAGCAACACCACCAGCGGGAACAGCGCAATCACCAGCATGGCTTTCATACGCCCGTCATAGGGTGCATCGCCGCGCGCCATGAAGTAGCTCGGGAACCAGCCGCCACCGATGCTGCCGACCATGGTCATGCTGTACAGCACCGCCAGCGGCATGACGATATCGGCGCCTTTCATGCCGTACTGCGCCGACAGGTAGGTGGGCAGCCAGAACAGGAAAAACCACCACACACCGTCAGTCATGAACTTGCCGAATGCGAACGCCCACGTCTGGCGGTAAGTCAGCAGTTTGAACCAGGAGACTTTCTTTGCGTTGGCGCCCGTAGGCTCCGGAGTGAAAGGCTGTACGGTCTGATCGCTGCGGATGTAGGCCAGTTCTTCAGCGGACAGTCGTTTTTGCTGTTCCGGTTTTTCGTACACGGCGGCCCAGACTGCCACCCACACAAACCCCAACATGCCAATGACTATAAATGCCGCCTCCCAACCCCACCAGCCTGCGATCAACGGCACGCAGATCGGCGCCAGGATCGCGCCGACGTTGGCACCGGAGTTGAAGATGCCGGTGGCCAGTGAGCGTTCCTTCTTGGGAAAATATTCAGCGGTGGCCTTGATCGCGATAGGGAAATTACCCGCTTCGCCGATCGCCAACACGGCACGCGACAGCATGAACCCGGCAATCGACACCGGAATCACCGCCAGGCCGACAGCGCTGCTGACCGCCGCAATGCCCTCGCCCATCGGCACCGAAAACGCATGCATGATCGCCCCAGTGGACCAAATGCCGATCGCCACCACATACGCGGCCTTGGTACCGATCTTGTCGACAAACCGCCCGGCAAACAGCATGGAAATCGCGTAGACGAACTGGAACACCGCGGCAATGTTGGCGTAATCGGTGTTGCTCCAGCCAAATTGTGTCGAGAGTTGCGGCGCCAACAGGCTCAGCACCTGACGGTCGAGGTAGTTGACCGTGGTCGCGAAAAACAGCATCGCGCAGATCGTCCAGCGATAGCTGCCGACCGCCTGGCCGACACGATAGGCACTGATGGGCTCGTTCAGATTCATGGCATCACTTTTTTATTTTTGTTAGGTAGGACACATGTAACGTCATATGTCGTCGTACAACTATGGCTTTTATATCGGGACGCCTGCGCAGTGTCAATCTGAACAAGCGCCGTTTATCGAGGAATTACGTACGTATGAAAAATGTCAGGCGTTAGCAGTTGTAGGATGACAAACCCGCAACACCAGACTGGGTGCCTGGCCAGGTACGTCGTCCAGCAGGCCGAAGGGCTGCATGCCAATCTTCTCCAGTACGCGGATCGACGCAGCATGATCGGGCCGTACCAGGCCGAAAACCTCCGGCAAACCCAAGGTTACAAAAGCCAGCTCCAACGCGTCACGGCCCACTTCGGTGGCGTAGCCCTGCCCCCAGGCTTCGACGGCAAAGCGGTAACCGAGGTTGATGCGTCGTTGGGTCAGATAGTTAAGCGGTGCAATGCCGCCAAACCCGATGATGTGTTCGGGCGCTTCTTTACGGGCAATCGCCCACCAGCCGTAGCCGTGATTGGCCCATTGCTCCATCCAGTGAGCCAACAAGCGTTGAGCCGTCGCAAGATCGGGCATGGGCCCGGCCGGGTTGAACAGATTGGTCTGCGGATCACCGAAGATCGCAAACAACCGCTGGACATCTGCCAGTCGTGGTTGGCGGTAGATGAGGCGTGAATGGAGGTTAGGCATACAAATGACGTCCCTGTTTGGGGCATGAACCTTCGAACCGAGTTTAGCCAATATCGCTATCGTCGCCGCAGTCAGTTAAGCGAACGAAATGCTCAAAGCAGCGACGACCCAATGTGGGAGGGGGCTTGCCCCCTCCCACATTTAAATTTGGTTGAGGCGTGGATTTGCACGCCGCCGCGAGGGCACTCACACGATATTTTCGCTAATGCGAGAAAAAACACCCGATGCGGTGAATTTTTTCGTGTCCACTTGTATCTGAACTGACAGAGCGGTGCCATCGTAGCGATGGCACCTCCCCGTTCAGCTTTAGAGTGGCCCGCATGAAACTACGGAAAAAACGCGTCAAACCCATCGGCTTGAAAGACATCACCATTGTCGACGACAACAAGATGCGCAAGGCGATCACCGCCGCCGCCCTTGGCAATGCCATGGAATGGTTCGACTTCGGCGTGTATGGCTTTGTCGCCTATGTGCTGGGCAAGGTGTTCTTCCCCGATGCGTCCCCCAGCGTACAAATGATCGCCGCATTGGGTACCTTCTCGGTGCCCTTCCTGATTCGCCCACTGGGCGGTCTGTTCTTCGGTGCCTTGGGAGATAAGTACGGGCGGCAAAAAGTCCTCGCTGCCACCATCGTGATCATGTCCCTGAGCACCTTCGCCATTGGCTTGATTCCCGGCTATGCCTCCATTGGCATCTGGGCGCCAATCCTGCTGCTGCTGTGCAAAATGGCCCAGGGCTTCTCGGTAGGCGGCGAGTACACCGGCGCATCGATCTTCGTCGCCGAATACGCCCCGGACCGCAAGCGCGGCTTCCTCGGCAGCTGGCTGGACTTCGGCTCGATTGCCGGTTTCGTCCTCGGCGCAGGTGTGGTGGTACTGATCTCCACCGTGCTCGGCGAAGCGGAATTCGAATCCTGGGGCTGGCGCCTGCCGTTCTTCCTTGCCCTGCCCCTGGGCATCATCGGCCTGTACCTGCGCCACGCACTGGAAGAGACTCCAGCGTTCCAGCAGCACGTCGACAAGCTTGAACAGGGCGACCGCGAAGGCCTGAGCCACGGCCCTAAAGTCTCGTTCAAGGAAATCGCCACCAAACACTGGCGCAGCCTGTTGACCTGCATCGGGATCGTCGCGGCGACCAACGTGACGTACTACATGCTGCTCACCTATATGCCCAGCTACCTGTCGCATAACCTGCACTACGCCGAAAACAGCGGCGTGTTGATCATCATCGCGATCATGGTCGGCATGTTGTTCGTGCAGCCATTCATTGGCTTTGTCAGCGACAAGATCGGCCGCAAGCCGTTCATCATCGCCGGCAGCATCGGCCTGCTGTTCCTGTCGATCCCGGCGTTCATGCTGATCACCAGCGGCAAGACCGGCTTGATCTTCAGCGGCCTGCTGATCCTGGCGATCGTGCTGAACTTCTTTATCGGCGTGATGGCCTCGACCTTGCCAGCGATGTTTCCAACACACTTGCGCTACAGCGCCCTGGCCAGTGCATTCAACGTATCGGTGCTGATCGCCGGCGTCACGCCAACCGTCGTCGCCTGGCTGGTGGAGAGCACCAACGACCTGTACATGCCCGCCTACTACCTGATGGTGTTTGCCGTGGTTGGCCTGGTCACCGGCCTGACCATGAAAGAAACCGCCAACAAGCCACTGCGCGGCGCGGCCCCGGCGGCTTCCGACATGGAAGAAGCCAAAGAACTGCTGCAGGAGCATCACGACAACATCGAGCAGAAGATCGAAGACATCGACGCCGAGATTGCCGCGCTGCAAGCCAAGCGTGAAAACCTGGTACAGCAGCATCCACGGATTAACTAAGACCTGACTGTGCGTGGTCGCGACCAGCGACCACGCCATTGGAGCGTTCAGCATGGCTACAAGCGTCACCGCCGCACAATCGCTACTCAGCGCAGACGAACGCGCCGCTATCGCAGAAATCGAAGCCACCACCAACATTCTCAAGCTGGTCACGCGGCTGACCGGGATGAGGTTCGCCGGCATCGCCAAGTTCACCGACCATGAATGGGTAGTGTGTTCGGCCTACGACCCTCTGCAAATGGGCATCCATGTCGACGACGTACTCGACCTGGAAACCACCCTGTGCAGTGAGTTCTGCATCGACCCTCAAGCCCTGTTCATCCCGCAGATCAGCCATAACGGTCGCTTTGCCTCGCGCCCGGTGGTCAAGCAATACGCCATCGAAAGCTATGCCGGTGCACCGATCTTTCTGCCCGACGGGCGCCTGTTTGGCGCGCTGTGTGCGCTGGACTCACGGGCAATGCTGTTCGATGACCCCAACCTGCCCGAAACCCTGAGCCTGTTTGCGCGGCTGATCGGCTGCATTTTCTACGCTAACCTGGCCCCGGATCAGTAACCCCCGCCCTGCCCCGCAGCGCGACCATGTCGCGCTTGGGTGGCACGCCAAACAAGCGACTGTACTCACGACTGAACTGCGACGGGCTCTCATAGCCCACTTTGAACGCTGCGCTGGACACGTCCTGGTGCTCGTTCAACATCAAGCGCCGCGCCTCATTCAAGCGCAGCCATTTCTGATACTGCAACGGGCTCATCGCCGTCAGTTGGCGGAAATGATGGTGAAAGGTCGCTGCGCTCATCTGCACCCGCGCTGCCAATTCTTCCACGCGTAGCGCCGCATCGAAATTCAATTTCAACCAATCGATAGCCTTGGCAATCCGATAACCCTGCCCGTCCACCGAACAGATCTGGCGCAGGCGGCCGGCCTGGTCGCTTTTCAATAGGCGGTAATGAATCTCACGCTGGATCAACGGCGCGAGCACCGGGATCGCTTCAGGCTCCTCAAGCAACGCGACCAGACGAGCGAATGCGCTGAGCATACCGTCGGTGACCGTACCGATACCCACGCCTTTCAGCACCGCACGCTCTCGGGTTGGCGGCAGATCACCTTGGGCAATCAGCTCGGCCAACATGCGCAAGTCCAGTTTGAACGTCAGCCCCAGGCAAGGTTGCTCGGGGCTGGCGACCAGTACCTCCGAGTTGGCCGGAATGTCCAGCGACGTCACCAGAAAGCGCGAGCTGTCGTAGGGGTAACCCTCACCACCGGCCCACAATTGCTTCTGGCCCTGCACCACCAGCACGATGCACGGTTCGACCATGCACACCACAGGCGCGGCCGGTTGTTCACGCCGATAGAACGCCAGCCCGGGAATCGGCATGGGGTAATCGCCGGGCGACGGGGTGCGCGACTCGATGGAGTGCGCGAGGGTTTGCAGGGATGCAGGGTGGATGCTCATAACGGACTCTTTTGCCTCTTTGCGCAACTTTACTCCCGCACGGCTCGCGAGTCCCCGGTATACCGCGAGACTCAGAGGATCAGGCAAGTAATCCGGCGAATCGAACTATGGGACCTGGGGTTTGATCCGGAAAATGCGCAGGCCATTACGCATCAACGGGTTTACGCCATGTCTGATACACCTACCAAAAGCAGTTGGGGCGCGGTGCTGGCGATGTCGCTCGCCGCGTTCGCCCTGGTCGCCTCCGAATTCATGCCCGTCAGCCTGCTGACACCGCTGGCCGCCGACCTGCACATCACCGAAGGCCAGGCTGGCCAGGGCATTTCCGTGTCCGGGGTGTTTGCCCTGCTCACCAGCCTGGTGATCGCCTCGATCGCTACACGGGTGGACCGCAAGCGCCTGTTGATGGCGCTGACGCTGCTGATGATTATCTCCGGCACCGTGGTAGCGTTCGCGCCCAATTACCTGGTGTTCATGCTCGGCCGAGCCTTGATTGGCGTGGCGATTGGTGGCTTCTGGTCATTGTCGGCGGCCACGGCGATGCGCCTGGTGCCGCAAGCACAGATACCGCGGGCCCTTGCCATCGTCAACGGCGGCAACGCGCTGGCAACGGTGATCGCTGCGCCGCTGGGCAGCTTTCTCGGCGGGATCATCGGCTGGCGCGGTGCGTTCTTCTGCGTGGTGCCGGTCGCGGTCGTTGCACTGCTATGGCTGCTCGCCAGCCTGCCCGCGCTGAAAAACCAGGGTGAGGCGAAAACCGCCAATGCCTTGCGCCTGATGAAAAACCCCAAGGTGGCCTTGGGCATGTTCGCCGTCAGCGTGTTCTTCATGGGCCAGTTCATGTTGTTCACCTACCTGCGCCCGTTTCTGGAAAGCGTCACGCGGGTTGAGGTGTCTACGCTGTCGTTGATGCTGTTGGTGCTTGGCCTGGCAGGCCTGGCCGGTACGTTTTTGATTGAACGCTTCCTCAAGCACAACCTGTACCCGACACTGATTGCCATCCCGCTGATCATGGCAGGCCTCGCACTTGCGCTGGTGGAATGGGGCAACTCAACGATCGTAACCACGCTATTGCTCGGCAGTTGGGGCCTGGTGGCAACCGCCGCACCTGTGGGCTGGTGGACGTGGCTGGCGCAGACCTTGCCCGATGACGCCGAAGCCGGCGGCGGATTGATGGTGGCGATCATCCAACTGGCGATTGCTGCCGGCGCCACCGTCGGCGGCGTGGCGTTCGACCTGAGCGGCTACCAGGCCACCTTTGAACTCAGTGCCGGCTTGCTGGTAGTCGCCACCCTGCTCGCCTGCCTGGCGTCACGCCGTGCTGCGCAAGCTGGTGTTATCAGCGGTGCTACCTGAAAAAATGACTCGGCGTCTTGCCAAACTGTTTCTTGAACATGCTGGTAAAGGCGCTGGGGCTTTCGTAACCCAGTTCAAATGCCACATCGATAATCTTCTGCCCTACCGCAATGCGCTCCAGCGCCAATAGCAACCGTGCCTGCTGGCGCCATTGGCCGAAGGTCATGCCGGTTTCCTTGCGAAACAGGCGCTGAATGGTGGTTTGATCCAGCCCCAGGCGCGCGCTCCAATCGGCGACGGTGGAGGCATCCCCCGGTTCGTCCTGCAACGCCAGGCAAATCTGGCTGAGGCGCGAGTCGGCAGGCTGCGGCAGGGACAGCGGCAAGTCCGGCAGGATCGCCAGTTCGTCGAGGATCAGGTGCATGATCCTGGTATCGCGTGAGTCCTCGGCATACGGCGGCTTCAGGCTGACCGAGGCCTTGATCAGTTCACTCAACAGCGGCGAAACCGTCACCGTCTTCGGCTCGGCTGGCAGGTTCGGGAAGCTGTCCGGGCGCACGAACACGCTGCGCATCTTCAACGTGCCCACGCATCGCAGCGAATGGACTTGCCCGCACGGCATCCAGAAGCCACGGTTGGGTGGCACCGTCCATTGATTCAGCGCCGAATACACCACCATCACCCCGCCAATGGCATAGAGCAGTTGATGCTTGTTGTGGCTGTGTTCCGGGATCACCCAGTTTTCCGGATAATCGGTGGCCGAGCTGATGACGGCCCAATCACCTTCATCGATCTCTTGGAGAAATTTGTCGAGGGATTTGATTGTTTCGCCCTTTTTGCGATGGTTTATGCCCGAATTTCGCGAGACAGGCATTTTCTTCGAATTTAGCATAGCTTTCGAAACAATTAGAAATGGCTGCCAGCTAAAGTACTGTCTGCCCCTGTTCGCTGCCTTGTATGGAATGCCCGCATGTCGAGCCTCACCGCGACACCCGCCGCTGCCACCACGACACCCCAGGTAAGCCCTCTGGTCATGCGCGTCCTCGGCGCCTGCGCCCTGGCGCATATGATCAATGACCTGATCCAGGCCGTGCTGCCGTCGATCTACCCGATGCTCAAGGCCAACTACGGCCTGAGCTTCACCCAGGTCGGCCTGATCACCCTGACCTTCCAGTTGACCGCCTCCCTGCTGCAACCGTGGATCGGCTACCACACCGACCGCCACCCCAAGCCCTGGCTGCTGCCGGCGGGCATGGTGTGCACCTTGATCGGTATTTTGATGCTGGCGTTTGTCGGCAACTTCCCGGCGATTCTGCTCGCGGCGGGGCTGGTGGGTGTCGGCTCGTCGACCTTCCACCCGGAAACCTCGCGGGTCGCACGCCTGGCGTCCGGTGGGCGCTATGGCCTGGCGCAGTCGACCTTCCAGGTCGGCGGCAACACCGGCAGCGCGTTCGGCCCTTTGCTGGCGGCGGCGATCATCATTCCCTACGGCCAAACCCATATCGCCTGGTTCGGCCTGTTTGCGGTGTTCGCGATCCTGGTGCTGTATGGCTTGAGCCGCTGGTACCGTCACCATCTCAACCTGTTCAAGCTCAAGCAGGGCAGCCAGGCGACCCATGGCTTGTCCAAAGGCCGCGTGACTTTCGCCCTGGTGGTTCTGGCCGTGCTGGTGTTCTCCAAGTATTGGTACATGACCAGCCTGACCAGCTACTTCACCTTTTACCTGATTGAAAAATTCCAGCTGTCGGTGGCCAGCTCCCAGATGTACCTGTTCCTGTTCCTTGGCGCGGTGGCGGTCGGCACCTTCGCCGGGGGCCCGATCGGCGACAAGATCGGCCGCAAGAAAGTCATCTGGTTCTCGATCCTCGGCGCCGCCCCGTTCACCCTCGCCCTGCCCTACGTCGACCTGTTCTGGACCGCCGTACTCAGCGTGGTCATCGGTTTCATCATCGCCTCGGCGTTCTCGGCCATTGTGGTGTTTGCCCAGGAACTGGTGCCGGGCAACGTGGGCATGATCGCTGGGATATTCTTCGGCCTGATGTTCGGTTTCAGCGGGATTGGCGCGGCGTTGCTGGGGTTGCTTGCCGATAACCACGGGATCGAATACGTCTACAAACTGTGCTCGTTCCTGCCGCTGGTGGGCATCCTGACGATACTATTGCCTTCGACCAAGGGGGTTTGAACGAAGGCAGGTGAGTATTTACCTGATCAAACTGTGGGAGGGACTTGCGCCCGGTAAGCATAGGTATCTTCACAACTTTGGTGCGACGCCGAAACTGTGGGAGGGGGCTTGCTCCCGATGGCGGCCTCAGGGTCGACCAGGGTGCTGGATCAGACCGAGTACATATCCGTTATTTGGGTAACGGCTGCTATTGGTTCCGCTTTTACAGCGGGTCACTTTTGAAAAGCGCAAAAGTAACCCAAACGCTCTTGCCCCACCACTCGGCACCTCGCTTAGGCTCGGTGTGCCCGTAATCCGCCATGGATTTGGGGGGCCGCCGCCACGCGCCATCCATGGCGCGGGGCGGCTAAACCGGCATCCCTGCCGGTTTACCCCCCAAATCCATGGCGAATTACGGCCAGCGTGGTTTAACGGGGCGCCTCAGATCAAAAGCAGATCAAGATCAAGAGCGGCTCGCTTCGCATCGTGGTTACCGTCGGTTGCTATCAAGTTGTGTAGATACCTATGGCCATCGGGGGCAAGCCCCCCCATTTACGCCGCGTAACCTACCGGTCATAACAAACGGCCACGCTGCGCCCCGTCTTAACCGACTCCAACGCACAGTCAGCCAGGTGCAAGGCATACAGCCCATCACGCATGCCGGTGGGCAACTCACGCCCCTCATTCAGCGCATCGACAAACTGCATCAACTCATTACGATAGGCATCCGCATAGCGCTCAAGGAAAAAGTGCTGCAACGGCTCCAGTGCTTCAGTGTGTTCAGCACTCCAGTGTCGCAAGGTACTGGGCCTGTGGTTATCGGTGAGCAGTACGCCGCTGGCGCCGGAGACTTCTACACGTTGATCGTAGCCATACACCGCCTGGCGGCAGCAGTTGATATGGCATTGCTTGCCCGAGGCGGTGCGCAGCAGGACCATCACGCTGTCGTAGTCGTCAATCTGTTCCAGGCTCGGGTCTACCAGGCGGCTGGCGAAGGCGCTGACTTGCACCGGCTCTTCACCCAGCAAGTGCCGGGCAGTGTCGAAGTCGTGGATAGTCATATCGCGCAGGATGCCACCGGAATGTTCCAGATACTCGCGCGGAGCCAGGCCGGGGTCGCGGCTGGTAATGATCACCTGGCGCACTGCGCCGATCTGGCCGGCGTCCAAGGCCTGGCGCAGCCGCAGCATGTCCGGGTCGAAACGGCGGTTGAAGCCAAGCATCACCTTGCCGCCCTGACGCTCCACGGTTTGTGCTGCGCTGCGCGCCTTGGCGATATCCAGGTCGATGGGCTTTTCACAGAGTACCGCCTTGCCCTGGGCCACGGCGGCCAGCAACAGGTCGATATGGGTGTCGGTGGGCGTGCCGATCACCACTGCGTCGATGTCCTTGCGGTTCAGCACGGCGGCGCAGTCGTATGCTGCTTCACATCCCAACTGCGTGCTCAGGGCATCGACGCCTTCGCGCCAGGGGTCGGCCACCAGCACCAGCGTGGCGTTGGGATGGGCAGCGACGTTGGCGGCGTGGATCTTGGCGATGCGCCCCGCACCTAGAACGGCAATACGTAGCATGGTCGAACTCCTGAATCGTTATTGGATTTGTAGTTTCAGAGCTTCAGTCCGGCAGGTTGAACGGCGTGACGATCTGCACCTGTGACGGCGCAATCGGCCCGGTCTTCCATAACCGGTGGTACTGCAGGATGTACAGGAACACGTGGCGGGCATCGATCTGCAAGTTGTGGTCGATGATTGCCGCGACTTTTTCTTCCCTTAGCAACTGGCGGTTTTCTTCGTCGAGGTCGTGGCCGATAAAGACGTCCAGCGGGCGATTCCGAGCGGCAAAGGCGTCGACAATCGCACGGTTGCCGCCGCCGACGCTGTACACCGCCTTGAGCCCGGGATGCTGCTGCAGCGCCTGGGTCACTCGCTCGAAGGTGCGCTCGTATACGCCGTAGCCGCCGCTGATCTCCAATACCCGCAAGTGCTCGGCGCGGCCGCGCAGCCAGGTGCGAAAGCCCATTTCGCGTTCTTCTTCACCCCGGAACAATTCACTGCCGATCACCACCGCGACGTCCTGGGGCACGTTCGGCAGCCAGTTCGACATCAGGTAGGCGGCGGTCTGGCCGGCAGTGCGATTGTCCATGCCCACATAGCCGACGCGCTCGCTCTGGGGCAGGTCAGTCACCAGGGTCACCACCGGAATGCCGGCCGCAATCAGTTGCTTGACGGCCAAGTTCACCGCTGGCTCATCGGCGGCCTTGAGCACCACGCCCTGGCTGCCTGTTTCGAGGCAGCGCAGCAATTGATCGTGCATAGCCTGGGGCTCGATCTCTTCGAACAGATGAAAGCGCGGCGCAATGCGAAACGGCGCGAGGCTGGCCAGTTGCGCCACGATCGCCACCTGCACCGCCGCGCTGAACCGCTGGGGCGTATGCATGATCACGTCCACATGGAACGTGCGCCCCACGGCCAGGCCGTTTTTTTCCTGGGCCTCCAACTCCTCCAGCGCCTGCTCGATACGCCGACGGGTCTGCGCATGCACGCTGCCACGCTGGTGCAGCACGCGGTCGACTGTGGCTTTGCTGACGCCTGCCTGAGTGGCGAGCTGCTTGACGGAAAAGTGTTTTGCGCGTTCGAGCATGGTTTTCGCCTGAGGTCTTTTTGAGGTCTTTTTTGGGCTTTACTGAGGTTTTGCAATGCTAGTCTCAGTTTTGTCCGGCGTCGAGCCGAGCGAGCAAAACAACAAAAACTCCAGGAGAGCCCAATGCCCCACACCAATCTTGCGACCTCGTTCAACAGCCAATACTTTGTCGTCACCGGCAGCACCCAGGGCCTCGGCGCGGCGGTGGCCCATACCCTGGCTCGCCGGGGTGCGGCCGGGCTGATCATTTGTGGACGCCGCCGTATCGAAGGCCAGGAGCAGGTGCGCCAGTTGGCGCAACTGGGCTGCCAGGCATTTTTTGTCGAGGCCGACCTGGAAAAAGTCGAGGATTGCCGCGCGATCATCGAGGCGGCACGCACGCATTTCGGCACTTTGCATGGCTTGGTGAACTGCGCCGGCATGTCTGACCGTGGCACCATTCTGGACACCTCGCCGCAACTCTTCGAGCGCCTGTTTGCGGTGAATGTGCGAGCACCATTTTTTCTGATGCAGGAAGCGCTCAAGTTGATGATCAGCAAGGGCGTGGAAGGTGCGGTGGTGAATATCCAGAGCGTCACCGGGCATGGCGGGCAATCGTTCTTGAGTGCCTATGCCGCGTCCAAGGGCGCGCTGGCAATCCTGACCAAGAACGTCGCTTTCAGCGCCTTGCGCAACCGCATCCGCGTGAATGGCTTGAATATCGGTTGGATGGACACGCCCCACGAAGATCAGATCCAGCGCCACTATCACGGTGCCCAGGACGGCTGGCTCGCCGAGGCCGAACACGCCCAGCCGTTTGGCCGTCTGCTCAAGCCCGAAGAAGTGGCACGTAGCGTGGCGTTTTTGCTGTCCACTGAGTCTGGAATGATGAGCGGCGCGGTGATCGACCTGGAGCAAGGCGTGGTCGGCTGCACCGACAGCAGCACCCCGCAACCTCACAAGGCCCTGAGCCTGCCCGGAGGTGCATAATGTCCGCCTTCGTAACCAGCAATGCCGTGCGCCTGGCCGACTTCAGCCGCATTTGTGCGCAGTGCGTCAACCCCGGCGACTACCCGTTGTGCCTTGAGGTGCAAGGCAATGTGCCGATCTATCAGGCCCACACCTTGCGCAACAACGACCGACTGACCGTCATGAACGAACTGCATGGCCTGTTCCGTGACGGGCCTGGTGTGATGGTGGTGCGCCAAGCCTATGAAGACCTGGAAGTCGTGGACCGCCACAGCCAGGTATTCGAAGCGATCTTTGCCCATGAGGCCACCCAAGGCGTGGCCGCCGATCACTTTGCCAGGCCCGGCAGCAATGGGCGGATATGGAACTCGTTGCAAAAGACTGCCTTGCAGTCCCCCGAGTCCTTTGCCGAGTACTACGCCAATCCTCTATTGGAGTTGATTGCTGAAGCCTGGTTAGGGCCGGGCTTCCAGGTAACGGCGCAGGTCAATGTAGTGCGCCCCGGCGGCCAGGCACAGCAGCCACACCGCGACTATCACCTGGGCTTCCAGTCCAATGAAGTGGTGGAGCGTTTTCCGCTGCCGCTGCATGTGCTGTCGCAGTATCTGACGCTACAGGGTGCTATCGCTCATTCGGACATGCCGCTGGAAACCGGCCCGACCCTACTGCTGCCGTTTTCCCAACAGTACGCCCTGGGTTACCTGGCCTGGCGCCGCCCGGAGTTTATCGACTACTTCCAGCAACACGCCGTGCAATTGCCTCTGAACAAGGGCGACTTGCTGTTTTTCAACCCCGCCCTGTTCCACGCCGCCGGCACCAACCGCACGACCGATCGCCAGCGCATGGCCAACCTGCTGCAAATTTCCTCGGCGTTCGGCAAACCGATGGAAGCACTCGACCGCGACCGCATGATGCTGGCGGTCTACCCGGTGCTGCTGGCCAACCCCAACCTGAATACCCACGCCGTGATCGCCTGTACAGCAGACGGTTATTCCTTCCCCACCAACCTCGACACCGACCCACCCTTGCAGGGCCTGGCCCCTCAGACCGGGCAACAGCTGATGCTGCAAGCCCTTGACGAACGCTGGCCCTACGCGGACTTCGCCACCGCCGTGGCGCATCTGCGGGCCAAGCGCCAAGCGTGAATCGCTGCTTTGACAACAACAAAAACAACGGAGCAAACCATGAAAAAGCAACTCCTTGCGACACTGCTGACCCTTGCGATCAGTCCCTGGGCATTTGCCGATATTCGTATAGGCGTGAGCATCGCCCAGGTGGACGACGTATTCCTTGCGCAAATGCGCGACTACATGGCCGCCCACGCCAAGGAACTGCCTGATGTCACCCTGCAATTCGAAGACGCCCAGGGCGATGTAGTGCGCCAACTCAACCAGGTGCAGAACTTCACCGCCCAGGGTATGGACGCAATTATCGTCAACGCGGTAGACACCGCAGCCACCCAGAAAATGACCCTCAACGCCCAGCAAGCCAAGATCCCGCTGGTGTATGTCAACCGTCGCCCGGAGTTCAAGGAGGTGCCGGCCGGCGTGGGCTATGTCGGCTCGGACGAGATCAAAGCGGGTGAAATCCAGATGCGCTACCTGGCCGAAAAAATGGGAGGCAAGGGTAACCTGGCGATCATGCTCGGGCTGCTCTCCAACAACGCGACCCACAACCGCACGTTGGGGGTGAAAACCGTGCTCAAGGACTACCCCGACATCAAGATTGTCGAGGAACAAAGCGCCGAATGGCAGCGCGGCAAGGCGATTGACCTGATGAACAACTGGATCGTATCCGGGCGCAAAATCGATGCCGTGGTGGCCAATGCCGATGAAATGGCGATCGGCGCGGCCATGGCTATCAGCCAGGCAGGCATGCAACCGGGCAAGGACATCCTGGTGGCCGGCAGCGACGGCGGCGCGGCCGGTCTGGATGCGGTGAAAAAAGGCCAGTTGCTGGTCACGGTGTATCAGGACAACAAAGGCCAGGCAGTGGGCTCCATTGACTTGGCGGTGAAGATGGTCAAGCAGCAGCCGTACACGGCGGAACTGACGATTCCCTATCAACAGATCACCAAGGAGAACTACCAGGCGTTCATGAATCCTTGAGTCTGGCAGGGAGCGAACTTGCCGGCAAAGCGTTCAGCCCCGGCGCGGCGCCCGCGTGATCGCTGACGTTTTTCGCGAGCAGGCTCGCTCCTACCCTACCGCCCAGCCCGCACAGGGCATGAACGTGCAGAAAATCAATCATCACGAAATCCATTGATGACGATGTAAAGCAACGGGCCCACCGACACAAACACCGCCGTCAGCAGAAAGTACGGCATCATCGAAGCCAGCGACCGCCCTCGCCCGCGCCCATCCCGGTACATCCACACACACGCCAGCGTAGCCATCAAATACAGGTCGATCACCACCTGCGCCGTATCGGGCCGTGACATCAGTTCCCTTCCAAACGCGAGCAGTGATTGCTCGGCGGTCAGGAGAGTCGCCAGGGTATAGAGCGAAAAAACCAGCAGTGCGGCCAGGGCGATATAGGGTCTTGGCATGGGGCCTTCCTTAGAGTGATCGAGCCCCAAGGTAGTGATAAGGTGCGGCCCTTCGCAATGACCTCGCAGGTTATGAATAAACCATGGATACCCCTGCCACCGCTGGCGAACAGTTGCGTCAACTGCGTCGCGACGCCAAGCTCAGCCAGCTCGACCTGGCCCTGATGACCGGCGTGTCCCAGCGCCATCTGAGTTGCATCGAAACCGGCCGCGCCAAGCCGAGCGCGGGCACGTTGCACCATTTGCTGACGGCACTGCAAACACCGTTGGAGCGCTGCAACCACGTGTTCCTCGCCGCCGGTTTTGCGCCGCGTTATCCAGCCACGCCACTCGCCGCACCGGGCATGGCGGCGATTCGTGAAGCACTCGACCACGTGCTGCACGCGAACAACCCCGCACCGGCAATACTGATAGGCAGCCAATGGGATGTGTTGGCGGCGAATGCCAGTGCCGGCCTGTTGTTTGAACTGGTCGGCATCCAGCCAACTGCGCTGGACGGCTTGAACCTGCTGGCCACACTGCTGCAATCCGGCGGACTGGGCGATCACCTGGTCAATGGCGAAGAGATCCGTAGCCTGGCCTGGCAGCGTGCGGCCCGTGAGGCCCTGGGCAACCCTGGATTGGCCGCACTGCTCGCCAACCTGCCAGCGCCAGCCAGCACGCAACTGCCCCAAGAGCTTCCGCCATTGGTGCTGACACGCGTGTATTCGCGGCACGGTGAGCTGAACTTCCTGTCGACCTTCACCACCTTCGGTATGCCTCAGGACATTACCCTCACCTCGTTGCGCATCGAGCATCTGATTCCTGCGGACGAGGCTACCTGGCAAGTCATGCGTGCGGCCTACGCGAAGTATGCCGCGCTGGTTTTGTGAAATATCTGTACGTAGACTGCCGCCATCCCCCCACGTGAAGGCGGCGAAAAAAACGTGATGCAAGTTACTGAAGTCTCCATTGCCCAATTGCGCGCTGCGCTTGAAGCCGGGCAGACCACGGCCGTTGAACTGGTCCAGGCATACCTGGCACGGATCGATGCCTACGATGGCCCGCAGACGGCTACCGCGCTGAATGCCGTGGTGGTGCGTGACCCTGACGCCCTGAAAGAAGCCGAGGCGTCCGATGCACGCCGCGCCAAAGGCCAGACCCTGGGACCGCTGGAGGGTATTCCCTACACGGCCAAGGACAGTTACCTGGTCAAGGGTCTGACGGCCGCATCCGGCAGCCCGGCGTTTGCCAAGCTGGTGGCCCAGCGCGACGCCTTCACCATTGAGCGTCTGCGTGCCGGTGGCGCTATCTGCCTGGGCAAGACCAACATGCCGCCGATGGCCAATGGCGGTATGCAGCGTGGCGTGTATGGCCGCGCCGAAAGCCCTTACAACGCCGACTACCTGACCGCGCCATTTGCGTCCGGTTCTTCCAATGGCGCGGGCACTGCCACCGCCGCCAGCTTTGCAGCGTTTGGCCTGGCTGAAGAAACCTGGTCGAGTGGCCGCGGCCCGGCCTCCAACAATGGTTTGTGTGCCTACACACCTTCCCGTGGGGTGATTTCGGTACGCGGCAACTGGCCATTGACCCCGACGATGGACGTCGTGGTGCCGTATGCGCGCACCATGGCCGACCTGTTGGAAGTGCTCGACGTCGTGGTGGCCGAAGACCCCGACAAGCGCGGCGACCTGTGGCGCCTGCAACCCTGGGTGCCGATCCCCAGCGTCACCTCGGTGCGCCCGGCCTCATACGCCGCACTGGCCACCAGCAGCGAGAGCCTGGCCGGCAGGCGCTTTGGCGTGCCGCGCATGTACATCAATGCCGACCCCGACGCAGGCACCAGCGAAAAACCCGGTATCGGCGGGCCCACCGGGCAGCGGATCAATACCCGCGCCACGGTGATCGAGTTGTGGCAAGCCGCCCGCCAGGCGCTGGAGGCCGCCGGCGCCGAAGTGATCGAGGTGGATTTCCCGCTGGTGTCCAACTGCGAAGGCGACCGTCCCGGCGCGCCGACGGTGTTTACCCGTGGCCTGGTGTCCAAGGAGTTCCTCCACGACGAACTGTGGGAACTGTCTGCCTGGGCCTTTGATGATTTCTTGCGCGCCAACAACGATCCGGCGCTCAACCGCCTGGCGGATGTGGACGGACCAAAGATCTTCCCCCATGACCCCGGTACCCTGCCCAACCGTGAAGACGACCTCGCCGCCGGCATGGATGAATACGTGCGCATGGCCCAACGCGGCATCACACCGTGGGACCAGATCGGTACCGTGCCCGATGGCCTGCGTGGCCTGGAAACAACCCGGCGCCTGGATCTGGAAGACTGGATGGACAACCTCGGCCTCGACGCCGTGCTGTTCCCGACCGTAGCCGATGTAGGCCCGGCCGATGCCGACGTGAACGAAGCGTCTGCCGACATTGCCTGGAGCAACGGCGTGTGGGTGGCCAACGGTAACCTTGCGATTCGCCACCTGGGCGTGCCCACCGTCACCGTGCCGATGGGCCTGATGGCGGATATCGGTATGCCGGTGGGGCTGACGTTTGCCGGGCGTGCTTATGATGATTCGGCGCTGCTGCGCTTTGCCGCAGCGTTTGAAGCCACCGGCAGCAAACGCGTGATCCCGCCACGCACACCGCCGCTGCCCAGCGAATAAAAGCAATTCAAATGTGTGAGGGGTATCTACACAACTTTGCAGTCGCCAACAGTAACCACGATACGAAGCGAGCCGCTCTTGATCTGCTTTTGATCTCAGGCGCCCCGTTAAACCACGCTGGCCGTAATTCGACAGGGATTTGGGGGGTAAACCGGCAGGGATGCCGGTTTAGCCGCCCCGCGCCATGGATGGCGCGTGGCGGCGGCCCCCCAAATCACTGGCGGATTACGGGCACACCGAGCCTGAGCGAGGTGCCGAGTGGTGGGGCAAGAGCGTTTTGCTTACTTTTGTGCTGTTCAAAAGTGAGCCGCCGTAAGGGCGGAACCCATAGCGGCCGTTACCCCAATAACGGATATGTACTCAGTCTGATCCAACATCCTGGTCGGCCCTGAGGCCGCCATCGGGAGCAAGCCCCCTCCCACATTTTGCTGTATTTGCAATCAAGCACCATGGCTTAGGGCAGCGTCACCTCGCGACGCTGCCACTCGTCCACCACATCACCCATAGTCTTCGGGACGCCATTGAGAATCCACGCCATAAAGGGGCGGTTGAACTTGAACGTCGGCCCGCACTGTTCGCGCATGAAACGGCGCACGTTCTGAGTGTTTTTATAGCTCGGGGTCACCGGTGTCCCACGGGTGAGAGGGTCGCTGTGCCAGTCAAAAGCCATTTTTACCTCGGCTATGGGGTGCTGGTTACCACTCTAACCTCGAATCATTTCAGACCACCTCAAAATTTCACTTTCCTTCCCTGCCGAAATTATTGCATGGTTGTACGACGACATACATCGTCGTATCCACCCAACAAAAACAAGGAACACCCATGCCCAACCTCAAAGTGCTGATCGGCTTCCTGTGCCTGTTTTCCAGCTACGTCGCCGCCGCCCCCGCTGAAAAGGAAGTGGCCCAGGCAGTCGACCAACTGACCCAAGCCATGTTGCATCTGGACGTCAAGCAACTTCACGCGCTGACATCCGACACGCTCACCTACGGCCACTCCAGCGGCAAAGTGCAGAACAAGGCGCAATTTATCGCCGACCTGCAAACCCACACCAGCGCCTTCAAGACTCTGGAAATGCAGAACCAGACCATCACCCTTAACGGCGATACCGCCCTGGTGCGCAACCACTTCCATGCCTTGGCGGTGAACAGCGGTGTGGACACGCCAACCGATATCGACAACTTCCAGATCTGGCAGAAGCAACACGGCAAGTGGCTACTGATCGGGCGGCAGGCTTACAAATACTGAGCACAGCTCACCACGCCACCACTTTGCGTATCGTCTCCAGGGCCCCACGCAACTGCGCCATCGGCACCGACCCCAGGGCCACGCGCAGTGCATGGGGCACCTGGGCCGAGACTGCGAACGGTTCGGCGGTGGACACGCAAATGCCTTCGCGCTGCAAGGTCATGGCGACTTGATCAGCGCGAGCCTCTTCGGCCAATGGCAGCCACAGAAAATACGATGACGGATGGCTGACATACCGCACGCCCGTCAGCACTTGGGCTGCCAATGCCTGGCGAGCTTGAGCATCCGCGCGTTTTTGCGCTTCCAGTTGCGCCACCGTACCGTCTTCGAGCCAGGCCACTGCAATGGCACTCATCACGCCTGGCACGCTCCAGGTGGTGGCCATGATCGTACGTTCCAACCTGCTCACCCAAGCTGAAGGCGCCGCGATAAACCCTATGCGCAAACCGGCGGCGACATTCTTGGACAGCCCACCCACATACACCGTGCGCTCCGGGGCCAGTGCCGCCAACGGCGCAGGTGCATCTTCGGCGAGAAACGCATAGGCGCCATCCTCGACGATCATCAGGTTGTGCTGCCGGGCAATCGCCACCAAACGCTCGCGCTGCTCCAGGCTCAGTACCCAGCCCAGCGGGTTATGCAGGGTTGGCATGCTGTATACCGCACGTACCGGGCGCTGGCGACACAGGCTATGCAGATGGTCCAGGTCCGGGCCGGCCGTGGTCACCGGGATGGCGACGATTTCCAGGTGCAGGGTTTCGACCAGCGCCTTGAAGCCCGGATAGGTCAGCGCATCCACCGCGATCACATCCCCAGGCTTGAGCAACGTCATCAGGGTCACCGCCAAGCCGTGCTGGGCGCCGCTGACCACCAGCACCTGCTCGGCGTCCACCGTGAGTCCTCGGTTCAACAAGTGCCGAGCCATGGCGGCGCGCTCATGCACACGCCCTGCATGGGGCTGGTAACGCAGCAGTGCCTCCAGATCGCCCGACAGCGCCAACTGGCGCAACGCCGTGCGCAACAGCTCGGCCTGCCCAGGCAAGGACGGGTAGTTGAAATTCAGGTCGAGCAGGCCCGGCGCCACCGTCATCTGCCCGCTGCCCTGCCCCGGCGGCAAGGTGATTTCGCGCACGAAGGTACCGCGACCGGTCTCGCCACTGACCAGGCCCATGGCTTCCAACTCGCTGTACACCCGGCTCGCGGTGACCAGTGCCAAGCCATGCTCAGCGGCCAACTGGCGATGAGTAGGCAAGCGCGCGCCGGCAGGCATCTGTCCACTGCGGATGGCCTCGGCGAAGGTATCGACCAGCAATTTGTAGCGCGCACGGGGCATCGGGATGTATCCATAACAATTTTTTGATTGTCCTAATCTTCAGCCCTAGGATGAGCCGCACGCAACCCCACTTTCGGACATACCGTCATGGAACGCATCGCCCGCTTCGGCACCCTGGATGTCAGCACTCAGGGTTGGATCAACGGTTTTATCGGCGTGGTGATTTTCAGCGGATCGCTGCCGGCCACGCGCCTGGCGGTCATGGAGTTCGACCCGGTGTTCCTGACCATGATCCGCGCCACCCTCGCCGCCCTGCTGGGGGGCTGCCTGTTGTGGCTATTCAAGGAAAAACGCCCCACCCGTCAGCAATGGGCTCCCTTGGTGATCGTCGCTCTGGGCGTGGTGGTCGGCTTCCCACTGCTCACAGCCATGGCCCTGCAATACGTGACCTCGGCCCATTCAATCGTCTTCATCGGCCTGCTGCCCCTGGCCACGGCGGTATTTGGCGTGCTGCGTGGCGGCGAGCGACCCAAGCCAGTGTTCTGGTTGTTTTCCATCCTGGGCAGCCTGTTGGTGATGGGTTACGCCTTTGCCCAAGGCTTGAGCGCCGCCCCTGCAGGCGACTTGTTGATGCTGTTGGCGGTGCTGGTCTGCGGCCTGGGCTATGCCGAAGGCGCCAAGCTGTCGCGCAGCCTGGGTGGCTGGCAGGTGATTTGTTGGGCGCTGGTGGTGTCGCTGCCGCTGGTGGCACCGTTGAGCCTGCTGCTGGCGCCTTCGACCCTCAGCGGCATCAGCCTGCCGGCGTGGCTGAGCCTGGGGTACGTGGCGCTGTTCAGCATGTTGATCGGCTTTGTGTTCTGGTACCGCGGCCTGGCCCAGGGCGGCATTGCCGCAGTCGGCCAGTTGCAGCTGCTGCAACCTTTCTTCGGCCTGGCGCTGGCCGCGGGCCTGCTGCATGAGCAGGTCAGCCTGGGCATGGTGCTGGTGACCGTCGCGGTGATCGGCTGCGTGGCCGGGGCGAAGAAGTTTGCCCGCTGACGCGTGGCCTGCTAAACAGGGAAGTCGCCTGAACAATAACAAGGACTTTGCATGACCACCGCTTCTCTCCAAGACATCACCGCGCCAGAAGGCATCTGCTACGGCTGCGGCAGCAGCAACCCCCATGGCCTGCATATCAAGAGCCGCTGGGCCGAAGATGGCGTACACGTGGTCGCCGAGCATCAACCCGAAGCCAGATACAGCGGCTGGCCAGACCTGGTCTACGGCGGCCTGATCGCCATGCTGGTGGATTGCCACTCCAACTGGACCGCCATGGCCTACCACTACCGCGCCGAACAGCGCGAACCCGGCAGCCTGCCGCGCATCGACTGCGTCACCGGCAACCTGGGGATCAAATTCATCAAGCCCACACCGATGGGCGTGCCGCTGGCCCTGCGCGCACGGGTCGAAGGCGACATCGGGCGCAAAAGCCGCGTGGTCTGCGAGGTGTACGCCGGTGATGTGCTCACGGCCATCGGCGATTCAGTTTTCGTACGCGTCGACACCGGGCAATTGGCCGCAGCCGCCCATGGTCGCGAGGCGTGATCCTGGTCTACAGTGACTGCAACCGCTGATCGAGGACTGCCCCCATGCCCCGTCTTACCGCCAAGGACTTTGCTCCCGAACTGCTGGAACTCTACGACGGCTACGCCCACGGCAAGATCAACCGCCGCGAGTTTCTCGACCGTGCCGCGCTGTTCACCTTGGGCGGCCTCACCGCCTCGGCGCTGCTGGCAGCCCTGAGCCCCAACTACGCCCTGGCCGAACAGGTCAAATTCACCGATCCGGATATCGTCGCCGACTACATCACCTACCCTTCGCCCAAGGGCAACGGCACGGTGCGCGGCTACCTGGTGCGCCCGTCCAAGGCTGCGGCAAAACTGCCCGCCGTGGTGGTGGTGCATGAAAACCGCGGTCTGAACCCCTATATCGAAGACGTGGCCCGGCGCCTGGCCAAAGCCGGCTTCATTGCCCTGGCACCCGATGGCCTGACGTCCGTGGGCGGCTACCCCGGCAACGATGAAAAAGGCGTGGCGCTGCAACAGACTGTCGACCCGACCAAACTGATGAACGACTTCTTCGCCGCCATCGAATGGCTGATGCACCACGACAGCAGCACCGGCAAAGTCGGCATCACCGGTTTCTGTTACGGCGGCGGCGTGACCAATGCGGCGGCGGTGGCCTACCCGGAACTGGGCGCGGCGGTGTCGTTCTACGGGCGCCAACCCGAGGCCAAAGACGTGCCGCGCATCAAGGCACCGATCATGTTGCATTTCGGTGAGCTGGATACGCGAATCAATGAGGGTTGGCCGGCGTATGAGCAGGCGTTGAAAGCTGCGGGCACGACGTATGAGGCTTACATCTACCAAGGCGCCAACCACGGTTTTCACAATGACTCAACGCCGCGGTATGACGAGGCAGCCGCCAACCTGGCGTGGGAGCGCACCCTGGGGTGGTTCCGCAAATACCTCGCCTAACCGTCGCCTCCCACATTCTTATCCAATGCACGTCTGCAACCACCCCTTGAACGCCGACATCGCCGGCGTCTCAGCCCGCGATTGCAAACGGGTCAACCAATAACTGCCGGTCGTGATCCCCACATCGAACGGCTGGCGGATCACATCGCTTTCCAACTGGCGTGAAAACATCAACGCTGGCGCCAGGGCCACACCGCTGCCTTGCAGGGCGGCCTCCATCATCGCCAGCGACGAGTCGAACACGATACTGCGCGGCACCAGGGTGTCTGCCGGCAACCCGGCAGCCTGCAACCAAAGGCTCCACTCATCGGCCCGGTAAGAGCGCAGCAAGGTGTGCTTCAACACGTCGGCCGGGCTGTGCAATTGCTCGGCAATCTGCGGCACACACAACACCGTCAGCGGTGCTTCCAGCAGAGGGCAGGCCTCGGTGCCATGCCAGGCGCCTGCGCCAAACCGAATGGCGTAATCCAGGCCCTCGGCAGCGACATCAACGCGGTTGTTGTGGGTGGACAGGCGCAAATCAATAAACGGATAGCGGCTGTGGAAATCCGCCAAACGAGGCAATAGCCAGCCCACGGCGAAGGTGCCGACCGCGCCCACTGTCAGCACCTCGCGGTAGTGACCGCCCTCGAACTGGCCCAGGGTGTGGGCAATGCGGTCGAAGGCTTCCCGCAACACCGGCAGCAGGGTTTCGCCTTCGCGAGTGAGCATCAGGCCGCGTGGCAGGCGCTTGAACAGCGTGACATTGAGCTGCGCTTCGAGGCTTTTGACTTGATGGCTGACTGCGGCTTGGGTCACGCATAGCTCGATGGCCGCGCGGGTAAAGCTCAAATGGCGCGCCGAGGCTTCAAAAGCGCGCAGGGCATTGAGGGGCAGATGGGAACGCAACAAGGCTTACCCCAATTTTTCTAATGGCTGGTGCGAGATATCATCGTTTGCTCCGGGTATAAAATCCACCTAGATTTGCCACGCCTGCGCAGGCTCTGATCATCATTGCCACCTTTACATGGAAGCGAATCACCATGAAATATCAGCCAAAGTACCTGGTTTCAGCTTTGCTGCTCGTATCCGGCGGCTGTATGGCCGCCACCGATATGCGCCAGGTCGTGGACAGCAACATCAAACCCTTGATGCAACAGCAAGGCATCCCCGGCCTTGCGGTCGCGGTGGTGAACCAGGGCAAGGTGCAATACTTTAATTACGGCGTAGCCGCCAAGGACACCCAGGCCGCGGTCACTCAAAACACGCTGTTCGAAATTGGCTCGGTGAGCAAAACCTTCACCGCCACCCTTGGTGGTTATGCCCAGGCCATCGGCAAGCTCAAACTGTCGGACACAGCCAGCCAGTACTTGCCGTCCCTGGCCGGCAGCGCGTTCGATCGCATCAGCCTGCTGCAACTGGCGACCTATACCCCTGGCGGCCTGCCGCTGCAATTTCCGGATGCAGCCGACAGTGCATCGACCATGCTGGGCTACTTCCAGCATTGGAAGCCCACTTACGCTGCGGGTGAACAACGCTTGTACTCCAACCCCAGCATCGGCCTGTTCGGCTACCTGACCGCGCAAAGCCTGGGCCAGCCGTTCAACGTTGCCATGGAGAAGACGCTGCTGCCCAAGCTAGGGTTGACCAACACCTATGTCAACGTGCGCACTGACAAAGCCAGCCAATATGCCCAAGGCTATGACAAGCAGCAAAAACCTGTGCGCGTCAGCCCCGGCGCCCTGGACAGTGAAGCCTACGGGCTCAAGACCACCAGCCAGGACCTCGCCCGCTATGTCATTGCGAACATGCACCCGCAAACCCTGGAACAGCCCGTGCAACAGGCCATCGCCGCCACCCACGCGGGCTACTACACCGTGAACGGCATGACCCAGGGCCTGGGCTGGGAGCGCTACCCCTACCCCATCACCCTGCAAGCGTTGATCGACGGTAACTCAACACCGATGGCAATGGAGCCGCACAAGGTCACCTGGCTCAACCCGGCCCAGGCGCAGCCGGCCAACGTGTTGTACAACAAGACCGGCTCTACCGGTGGCTTTGGTGCGTATGTGGCGTATGTGCCGAGCAAGGATATGGGCGTGGTGATTCTGGCCAACAAGAACTACCCGAATGCCGAGCGGGTAAAAGTGGCCCATGCGATCTTGAGTGCGATGGACCAGTAAGGCCGAAACAATCAACAAATGTGGGAGGGGGAAATCCCCCCCACCTTACATCCCCAGCCAATGCGGAAGCGCAAGGGAAATGAACGGCAAGTAAGTCACCATGATCAGGAACACCAGCAAAATCATCAGCCATGGCATCGCCGCGCGAATGGTCTGCCCCAATGTCAGCCCGGTCACCGCCGAGGTCACGAACAGGTTCAGTCCCACCGGCGGATGAACCAGGCCGATTTCCATATTCACCACCATCACGATTCCCAGGTGAATCGGGTCAATCCCGAGCTTCATCGCGATCGGGAAGAAGATCGGCGCCAGGATCAACACAATGGCCGAAGGCTCCATGAAGCTGCCTGCAATCAGCAACACCACGTTGACCATGATCAGAAAACCAATCGGTGTCAGTCCTTCCGAGATCACCCACGCAGTGATTTCCTGGGGGATCTGCTCAGTGGTCAGCACATGGGCAAACAGCATGGCGTTGGCGATGATGAACATCAGCATGATCGACAGCCGCCCGGATTCCAGCAGCACCTTGGGGCAATCGCGCAGCGCCATGTCCTTGTAGATGAACAGCGCGACAAACGCCGAGTACACCGCCGCCACCGCTGCTGCTTCGGTGGGGGTGAACATGCCGCTGTAGATGCCGCCGAGGATGATCACCAACAGCAACAGGCCCCAGAACGCCCGGCGTGCGCAACTGAGCCACTCGCGGAACGTCGCCCGTGGTTGCGCGGGTAGCTTCTTGATACGCGCGACGATGTAGATCGCGATCATCAACATCAGGCCCAGCAACAGTCCCGGGATCACCCCAGCCATGAACAGCTTGCCCACTGAGGTTTCGGTCGCTGCCGAATACACCACCATCACAATCGAAGGCGGAATCAGGATACCCAAGGTCCCGGCGTTGCAGATGATCCCCGCACCAAACTCCTTCGGATAACCGGAACGCACCATGCCTGCCACGGCAATCGAGCCCACCGCTGCCACCGTGGCCGGTGACGAGCCGGACAGCGCCGCAAACAACATGCAGGCCAGCACCGCCGCAATCGCCAGGCCGCCACGGATATGACCGACACAGGCATTGGCAAAGTCGATCAGCCGCTGAGCCACACCACCGGTGGTCATAAAGGCACCGGACAGCAGGAAGAACGGGATCGCCAGGAAGGTATAGGCGTCGCTGGTTTCAAACAGCTTGATCGCCAGGGAGCTCACCGAGTCCTGGCTGAACATCAGGATCGACACCGCGCCGGAGAGCCCGAGGGAAATCGCAATCGGCACGCCAAGAAACATGAACACGAACAACAGCAGAAACAGACAGAGCACGGCCATCAGTGACGCTCCTCATGGCTGCCGGCCAACTTGCTGGCCTCCCCGGCCTCGTCGGCCAACCCCAACCCGACCTGACGGTGGGTAAAGATGCGGTAGAAAATTTCCAGGTAGCGAATCAATACCAGGGCAAAACCGATGGGCACGATCACCACGATGTCACCGACGTCGATACCGAACTGGTCAAGGTCCTCGGCACCGATATGCGCGGTCATTACCGCACTCACCCACTTGTAGCTGGCGACCATGAACAGGCCGGCGTAGGCCAGGCAGCACAGGCAGGCGAGCATCCCGAGCAGGCGTTGTACCGGGCGTTTGGTCAACCTGACCAACGCGTCCACGCCCAAATGGCCGGCAGTGCGCACACCGTAGGAAATGCCGAAGAAAATCAACCAGCCGAACATGGCCTTGGTCAGCGCCACGCTCCAGGTCATGTCCTGGGCCCAGGTCATGGTGGTGTCGCCCAGGGCATTGAAGAAATGACTGCTCCAGGCCCATTTATCCGCCAGGGCAAAGAACAGGGTGTAGATGTTATTGAGCATGACGTAGACGAATGTCACCAGGGTCATGGCGGCCAGCAGGAAGGCAATAAAGCCTTCCTCCAGGTGCTCCCAGACGCGCCTTAGCGTTTGCATGGCAAAACCTCGCGAGGCAAATGAAATACCAGGGTGGAACTTGCCCGAAATGTGGGAGGGGGCTTGCTCCCGATAGCAGTGTGTCAGCTTGCAGGTCTGTCTCTGATCCACCGCTATTGGGAGCAAGCCGCCTCCCACATTGGACCTCAGTACGCCCTGGGACTATTGGTTGGAAGCGTCCGCTGCCTTGATCAGCTCAGCCCCGATCTGGCCTTCGAACTTCTGCCACACCGGGCGCATGGCTTCGCGCCAGAGCGTGCGTTGCTCGGGGGTCAGTTCGATGATCTCGCTGGTCTTGGCATCGATGATCTTCTGCCTGGCCGACTGGTTCAGCGCTTCGGCCTGCTTGTTCACCTCGACAGTGACTTCGGCCATGATCTGCTCCAGCGTGCTGCGCACATCCGGCGCCAGGCCGTTCCAGAACTTGGCGTTGGTGATCACCATGTAGTCGATCAGGCCATGGTTGGACTCGGTGAAATACTTCTGCACCTCGTTGACCTTCTGGCTTTCATAGTTCGACCAGGTGTTCTCAGTGCCATTCACGGTGCCGGTCTGCAAGCCCTGGTAAACCTCGGCAAAGCTCATCTTGCGCGGGTTGGCGCGGATCGCCTTGAACTGCTCTTCAAGCACGCTGGAGGCTTGCACGCGAAACTTCAGACCACGGGCGTCCTTGGGTTCGTGCAGGGCCTTGTTGGCGGAGAGTTGCTTGAGGCCGTTGTGCCAATAGGCCAGGCCGAGAATGTTCTTGTCCTGCATCGCAGTCAGCAGTTGCTTGCCCTGGGCGGCCTGGAAACGGTCGACGGCAGCCAGGTCGTTGAACAGGAACGGCAGGTCGTAGATCTGCACCTGTTTGGTGTACTGCTCGAACTTGGCCAGGGACGGCGCCAGCATCTGCACGTCACCCAACAGCAACGCTTCCATTTCCTTGCCATCGCCGAACAGCGACGAGTTGGGGTACACCTCGACCTTGACCTTGCCGGGAAGGCGTTCTTCGGCGAGCTTCTTGAACAGCAGCGCGCCCTGGCCTTTGGGTGTGTTCTCGGCCACCACGTGGGCGAACTTGATTACAATCGGGTCAGCCGCCTGGGCCAGGCCCGCGGCGAACAAGGTGGCGGCGCACAGCAGCGCCCGAGAGAGCTTGAGCATGGGAAATCACCTTCTTATTGTTGTGTTGTAAGGCAAAGTGCCTGATGTGCTGCATATTGAGAATTTCGAATTTTAGATACCTGCGTTCGGCCTGGCCGAACACCAACCTCAAGGAACATGTCGATCCTGTGGGAAGGCTTATCCAGTCAGGGTTGGGCAGCCAGCAGTCTTTGTGCCCGCAGCAACACCGGCGCATCCACCATCTGCCCATCAATCTGATAGGCCCCTGCCCCATGGGCACTCGCCTCCACTACCCGCTTGGCCCAGGCCAGTTCTTCGGCGCTGGGCGCCAAAGCCTGATGAATCACCGGAACCTGCTTGGGATGGATACACAACGCCCCGGCAAAACCCATTTCATAGGCGTGCCGGATCGAACTGCGCAGGCCCTCTGGGTCGTCGATGGCCGGATGTACGCCGTCCAGCGGTGCCACCAGGTCGGCGGCGCGGGAATGCACGATCAGTGACAGGCGCGCCTGGTCGAGGGCAAACTCAGCAGCGCGGGAATGACTGCTCAGGTTCAGATCCAGGGCCAGGTCCAAGCCACCGAACGACAGCCGCTCCACCAGCGGAGCATGGGCAATCTCGGCCACCGCCAACAAGCCGCGAGCGCTTTCGATGATCGGCCAGATGGGTTTGCCGGTGGCAGCCACTACGGCGACCTGGGCTGCGCTCTCGACCTTGGGTAGCAGCACTCCCGCGACATTTGCATGAGCCTTGCAGAACGCCACATCCTCAAAATGCTCGACGTGTTCCGGCGCATTGATGCGCACCCACACCTGGGCCTCGGGGTGGGCCTGCAGGAACATCCCCAGGTTGCCCCGGGCCTGGCGCTTGAGCGGCTCTTCCACGGCGTCTTCAAAATCCACAATCACTGCGTCGGCGCCGCTGGCCAAGGCTTTGGCGAACCGCTCCGGGCGGCTGCCCGGCACAAACAATGCTGAACGTACTAAGGGCTTTGGCATCGCACACTTCCTGATCAGATAACGCCGCGCGCACGCAGGCTGTCGATGGCTTCACCGGAATAACCCAGCTGGTCGAGAATGCCCTGGCTGTGTTGCCCCAGCGCCGGCACACCATCCATGCGCGGGGTAAACGCGGCGTTACGCGCCGGTGGCAGCAGCGAGGGCAACGGCCCGGCCGGGCTGTCGACTTCACGCCAACTGTCGCGGGCCTTGAGTTGAGGGTGGGCCCATACGCCTTGCATATCGTTGACCCGCGCGCTGGCGATCTGCGCATCCTCCAGACGCTGAATCACCGCCTCGGCGTCCAACCGGGCAAAACTGTCCACGATAATCTGGCGCAGCGCCTCGCGGTTGGCCGAACGCTTGAAGTTGGCGCTGAAACGTTCGTCCGTCGCCAGCGCTGGAGTGAGCAGTACCTTGTCGCAGAACGCCGCCCACTCGCGCTCATTCTGCAACCCGAGCATCACCGTGCCGCCATCACCGGTGGGAAACGGCCCATAGGGGTAAATCGTTGAATGTGCCGCGCCCGCACGCGGGGGCGGCGGCGCGCCGTCGAAGGCGTAATACATCGGGTAGCCCATCCACTCCACCAGGCTTTCCAACATGCTCACATCGATACGGCTGCCCTTGCCGGTTGTGCCCCGCAGCAGCAACGCCGAAAGAATGCCGCTGTAGGCGTACATGCCCGCGGAGATATCCGCGATGGAGCAACCGGCCTTGGCCATCTGCTCATCACCCGGGCCGCCAGTCACCGACAGGAAGCCGCCTTCGCTCTGGATCAGCAGGTCGTAGGCTTTCTTTTTCTCGTAGGGCCCGCCTTCGCCATAGCCGGAAATATCGCAGACGATCAGCCTTGGAAAACGTTGATGCAGTGCCTCGAACGACAAGCCCATGCGCGCCGCCGCGCCGGGTGCAAGGTTTTGCACCAGCACATCGGCATCGGCCAGCAGCGCTTCAAGGATGGCGCCCGCCTCGTTCTGCTTGAGGTCCAGGGTCAGGCTTTCCTTTGAACGGTTGGTCCAGACGAAATGCGATGCCAGGCCGCGCACGCGTTCGTCATAGCCCCGGGCAAAGTCACCGGCACCGGGGCGCTCGACCTTGATCACGCGGGCGCCAAGATCGGCCAATTGGCGGGTACAGAATGGCGCGGCAATCGCGTGTTCCAGGCTGACAATCGTGATGCCGTCCAGCGGTCGTTGATTACTCATGACAAATTCCTCAAAGCCAATGGGCCATGGACACGGTGTTACGCAGGTTCCATACCTGCTCGATCAGGCCACTGGCCTGGGCGGAGGTACGGGCGCCGCTGAAGTGAGTCAGGCGTTGGAACTTATCCGCCAGTTCGGCGCGGCTCAGGGTGTTGCCCGGGTCGCCCTTGGGCTCGTCGATGGCGCCGTGCAGCGTGCGGCCATCGGTGGTGGTGACGGTGACGCGGCCCAGCCAGCGTTGCGGATAGGCGCTATCGACCTCGGGATCGAGGGTCATGCTGACCTTGTCGCGAAAGGCCGCGACCGCAGGGTCGGTCAACGCCAGTTCATGGAACTCGGGCAACCCGGCTTCGCCATGCACCGCGATCAGGCCAAGCACGGTGCCCATGGAGAATTTGGCCTGGTGCACGGTGGTCGGCACCGTCACCCGGCCAAGCACATCGATTGCGCCTTGATGCACGCGGGTTTCCACTCGGCAGATCTGCGCCGCGCTCAAGCCTTCACGCTGCATCACGTCCAGTAGCGCATCCGCAGCGGGATGGGTGTGGCGGCAGGAAGCGTGGAACTTGAACGAAGTTTCCACCAGCGCCCAGCGGCTCCCCAAGTCAGCCGACAACTTGCTCGGTTCTGAATCACTCGACATGCCCGCCGCCAAGCCTTGATCGCCTTCAAGGATATTGCGCGCACCGGTCAATCCATCGGCTGTCAGGTAAGCCGCCAGCAAGCCATCCGCTGCGGCTTTGGCCGTGTGCAGTTGCTTGGAGTCGGCGGCATCGCGCAAGAACTCCCACAGCCCTGCCGCTTGAGTGCCGGCACTGCCGAGCAGGTTGATGAACTGTTCCTGGTTGAAGTCGAGCAATTTGCCCACGGCGACCGCCGCCGCCAGGGTGCCGACGGTGGCCGTGGTGTGGAAGATGCGGTAGTGCGAGCGGCCCAGGAACTCGCCGATGCGAATCCCGGCTTCATAACCGGCCACCGCAGCCAGCAACAGATCGCGACCCGATTTGCCCAGGTCCTGGGCGGCCGCCAGCGCGGCGGGAAACACCACCGTGGCCGGGTGCAGCACCGAACTGTTGTGCAGGTCATCCTGCTCCACCAGGTGCGACGATGCCGCGTTGACCAGTGCCGCAAAATACGCGCTGCTGCTGGCGCCGCTGACGATCACCTGGGCCGGGCCGCTGCCGGGCCCCATCGTCTGCGCATAGCGCTCGAACAGGGGAATCGGGTGTGCGCCCTGGCTGGCCAGCGCCGAGGCGAGCCAATCCAGATACAGCTCCTCGATGCGATCCAGTACGTGCTCGGGCAACTGCGAGTAGGTCAGATCAGCGAGGAATTGGCACAGGGCTTGGGTATGACGCATGCTCAGGCCCTCAGAAACTGCGTGGCAGTTCGAGCAGATGCTCGGCCACGTAGGACAGGATCAGGTTGGTAGAAATCGGCGCCACCTGGTACAAGCGCGTCTCGCGGAATTTGCGTTCCACGTCGTATTCGCAGGCAAAACCAAAGCCACCGTGGGTTTGCAGGCAAGCGTTGGCTGCTTCCCACGACGCCTTGGCCGCCAGGTACTTGGCCATATTGGCGCTGGCGCCGGCGTTCTTGCCGCTGTCGTATTCCTCACAGGCACGCCAGCGCATCAGGTCAGCCGCTTCGATCTCGATATGCGCTTCGGCAATCGGGAATTGCACGCCCTGGTTCTGCCCGATGGGCCGGCCAAATACCACGCGGTCGCGGGCATAGACGCTGGCCTTTTCGATAAACCAGCGGCCGTCGCCGATGCACTCGGCGGCGATCAGGGTGCGCTCGGCATTGAGGCCATCGAGGATGTATTTGAAGCCCTTGCCCTCTTCGCCAATGAGGCTGTCGGCCGGCAGTTCCAGGTTGTCGAAGAACAGCTCGTTGGTCTCATGGTTGACCATATTGGCGATGGGCTGCACGGTCAGGCCGTTACCGATGGCCTCGCGCAGGTCGACCAGGAAGATCGACATGCCTTCGGACTTTTTCTTCACCTCGGCCAGGGGCGTAGTGCGCGCCAGCAGGATCATCAGGTCGGAATGCTGCACTCGAGAGATCCAGACTTTCTGACCGTTGATCACGTACTTGTCGCCGCGTTTGATCGCAGTGGTCTTGATCTTGGTGGTGTCAGTGCCCGTGGTGGGCTCGGTGACGCCCATTGATTGCAAGCGCAGTTCACCGCTGGCGAGCTTGGGCAGGTAGAAGCGCTTTTGCGCCGCGCTGCCGTGACGCAACAGGGTGAACATGTTGTACATCTGGCCATGCACGGTGCCGGAGTTACCGCCGCAACGGTTGACCTCTTCGAGGATCACCGACGCTTCGGCCAGGCCCAGGCCGGAACCGCCGTACTCTTCGGGGATCATTGCCGACAGCCAGCCGGCAGCGGTCAGGGCCTTGACGAAGGCTTCGGGGAAGCCTTTGTCTTCGTCGATCTTGCGCCAGTAGGCGGCATCGAACTCGGCGCACAAGGCGCGCACGCCTTCGCGGATAGCATTGAGTTCTTCGTTGTCATTGGGGTTCATGCGCGGCTCTCCGCCTGTTGTTCTTGGGTTATTCGAAATGCACCTGGGCGGTCTGCGCCAGACCTTCAGCGTTGCCAGCCCAAAGTTCTGCGACGCCGGTTGCGCTGATGCGCCCGCCTACTTCAAACGGCTGCGGTGCAATCAACGGGCGCACGCCGCGATAGATGAAACGGCGCAGCGTGGCTTCAGGGTGCGCCCGGCAGAACGCACGCAGGCTCAAGGTGGCGATCAGTGGGCCATGCACCACCAAGCCGCTGTAGCCTTCAGTGGCGGTGACATAGGGATAGTCGTAATGGATGCGGTGGCCGTTGAAGGTCACGGCGCTGTAGCGGAACAGCAGGGTTGGTGTCGGTTCCACCGCTTCTGTCCATTCGCCCCGAACCAGAACATCGCCGCTGCCGGGTTTGGGCGGCGTGGGCTCGCGATAGACGATGTCCTGTTCCTCGCGGATCGCCAGGCGCCCGGCCTGGGAATAGTCGTGGCGCACCGTGACAAACAACAGCGAACCGGTGCGACCGGTCTTTTCTTCGACCTGAGTGATGGTAGACACGCGGGTCGCCGCCTCGCCGGCCCGCAGCGGGTGCACAAACTCGATACGCCCACCGGCCCACATGCGATTACGGTTATCGGCCGGTGGCAGGAACCCGCCGCGCGCCGGGTGGCCATCGCTGCCCAGGGCCGACTCCGGCAGCGGGTCCTGGAAAAAGCACCATTGCCACAATGCGGGTACGGCTGCACCGTCGGCAGGCACCCCTTCACCGAACGTGGCGGCGATGCGCTTGAGCAGGTTATGGCTCAGGTGGTCGTGGGCGGTCTCGCTTCGGCCGATCCAATCAGTGGCGCTCATCGGGTGCAGATCCTCAGGCAGTGGGTGTCTGCTGCCGATCATGCAAGGGACTGCCCGTTCTGAGAATTTGCATTTTAATAAACCAGCGTTCGGTTATGCTGAACGCCGCCACCCTGTACCGGGAGTCTTGCATGCACTTTGATCTCGCCGACCTGCGCCTGTTTATCCATATCGCCGAATCCCCCAGCCTGACCCAGGGCGCCAGGCGCGCGTTTCTGTCGCCGGCTGCCGCCAGTGCGCGGATCAAGGCCCTGGAAGGTCAGCTCGATACTCGCCTGCTGTACCGCGACAGTCGTGGCGTGGAGATCACCCCGGCGGGCGAACGCCTGTTGCACCATGCGCGATTGATCATGCGTCAGGTGGATTACCTGAAAAGCGAGTTCACCCAATACGGCGTGGATTCAGCCGGGCATATCCGCATCTTCGCCAACACCACGGCGGTCACCGAGTTCTTGCCGGAAGTGCTGGCGGGCTTTTTGTCCCAGCGCCCAGGCGTGACCGTCGACCTGCAGGAGCGCCTGTCTCGGGACATCGTGCGCGGCGTACTCGATGGCACCAGCGACATGGGCATTATTGCCGGCCCCGTGGAAGCGGCGGGTTTGCAAGTTCTGCATTTCAGTACGGATGAATTGGTGCTGATGGTGCCCGTCGGGCATCCCTTGGCCGATCAGCCTTCGGTCACCCTCGAACAAACCCTCGCCTACCAGCATATCGGCCTGCATGAAGGCAGCACGCTGCTGAGTTTCCTGCGCGAACATGTCGAGCGCCTGGGCAAGCAGTTGTCGCTGCGCATCCAGGTGTCGAGCTTCGAGGCGATCTGCCGGATGGTCGAGGCCGGCGTGGGCATCGGGATCATTCCCGAGTCCGCCGCCCAGCGCCACAGCCGCACCATGCAGTTGGTGACGGTGAAGCTGGACGAGCCTTGGGCGATTCGCGAGCGCAGCATTCTGGTGCGCGAGCTGGAGGCATTGCCGGGGACCATTCGGGCACTGATCGCCACATTGATGCCCTGATCTTGTAGGCGCGAGCAAGCTCGCGCCTACAGTTGGCCGTTAACAGTCTTTGACAGTTTCCCGACAAAGCACTCAAAGATTCTCAGCCCCCGCCGCCCTAGCATTCCAGCATCCAAATCATCATTCGGGTGCTCTTGATGTTTCGCAGACTGCGCGGTATTCCGCTATTGGGTTGCCTGCTGAGCAGTATCGGTTGCCACTCGCAACCGCCTGCTCCGCCGCCGATTCAAAAAGGCGATTACGGCGCGATCATCCGTTACCTGCAAACCCGCATACCCCGGGAGATGGTCCGGGAAAATGTGGCAGGCTTGTCGATTGCCCTGGTCAATGGCCAGGAGTTGATCTGGGCCCGAGGCTTTGGCCTGGCCGACAAGGCCCAGGGCGTACCGGTGACGCCCAACACGGCGTTTCGCGCCGGGGGGATTTCCAAACTGATCACCGCCACGGCGGCGTTGCAGTTGGTGGAGCAACAGCGCCTGGCACTGGATGCACCGATCCAGCAAACCCTGCGTGAGTTTTACGTACGCTCGCGCTTTCATGACGAC
Organism: Pseudomonas synxantha BG33R; assembly: GCF_000263715.2. Classification (NCBI taxonomy): domain Bacteria; kingdom Pseudomonadati; phylum Pseudomonadota; class Gammaproteobacteria; order Pseudomonadales; family Pseudomonadaceae; genus Pseudomonas; species Pseudomonas synxantha. The sequence goes on along the minus strand of NZ_CM001514.1, from coordinate 2,900,408 downwards.
CAGGCCGAAGCAGATCGCGCCATCACGTTACGGCGTTTGCTCAGCCATCAATCCGGCCTGCCCAGTGAGCACCTGCGTGACCTGCACAGCACCTATGCCATGGGGCAGATGCCGATGCGCGTGTCGGGCGTATGGCTGAGCAGCCCGCCCGGTTTTCAGGTGGCCTATTCCAACCTCGGCTACTCGCTGGTGGGTGCCGCCATCGAGCGCAGCAGCGGCAAAAGCTTCGAGGCCCAGCTACAAAGCAGCCTGTTGGCCCCCTTGCACATGAACCAGTCCAGTTTCCTCGGCACCGGTGCACAATTGAGCTTTCGCGCCCTGGGTTATGAGGACGGCAACGCCAGCACCGACGCCCAGGTACGCGACCTTGCCGCCGGTGGCCTGTGGGCCAGCCCCAAGGATCTGAGTCACTACGTGCAGATGTTGTTTGCCAAAGGCACCTACAAGGGCAACCGCGTGCTGGGCAGCGCTTCAATAGATCAAATGTTCACCCAGCAAAACACCGGCAACGCCTTGGATTTTGACTGCCAGATGGGCCTGGGCTGGTTTCTGGCGCCATGCGGTGACGAGCCGATTACCCCTGGGGTGCGTACTTACCAGCACAGCGGCGGCGGCGATGATTTTGCCGCCCAGTTGACCCTGCTGCCGGACCAGCAACTGGCCGTGATCATCATGGCCAACGACAGCAATGCCGAAGAGATGGTGGTGTCGTTGGCCACCGACAGCCTGCGCCTGATGCTTGAGGCACACACCGGCGAGCGCGCCTGCGCCGACGACTGCCGGGCTCCCAGCCACGGTCTGAAACTGCGCCACGTGCCAGCGGCCGTCGACCGCAAGCGCCTGGCCGGGTTCTACGCGACCCCCTGGGGCATATTCCGTATCAAGGATGACCGTGAGCGCCTGGCCGGCGAACTGGCCGGCTACACCTTCGACTTGCTACGCGATGACCAGGGCTGGCTGCGTGCGCAGAAAAAGGTCCTGGGTTTTTGGCTCAAGGACCTGGGCGACCTGGGTCGCATCCAGCTTGATGTAGTGACGGTACAAGGCCGGCAGATGCTCACGGCCCGCAGCCACGGCCAACGCATTGCCATCGGTGAGCGCATCGAGCCGCCGACCCTGTCTACGGCTTGGGCCGACACCATCGGCACCTATCAGGTACTCAATAGCCATGAACCCGACGCACCGTTGAGCGGTATCAGCGTGCGCCTGGAAGACGGCTTCCTGGTGATCCGCGGCCAATTGCACGACGAGCCACTGACTGACTACATCCTGCTGCCGGTCGACAACGCCCACGCGGTACTCGCCGGCACCGGCTACGGCCTGGGCGACACCGTCAGCCGCCAGGTCAACGGGCTGAGCGCTTCGGGTTATTCCTTCAAACGCACCCAGTCCCCCCACACACCCTTGAATTTCTAACCTGGAGAAACACCTGATGCACGCAAAAAACCTGTGCCTGTCAGTGACCTCACTGTGCCTGCTTGCCGCCGCCGACACGGCGCTTGCCGAAGACTGGCAATACAGCCTCAAGGCCGGCATAGCCAACGCCCCCCGCTACAGTGGCAGCGACGAACGCATGACGGCGCCTGTGCTGGGCGGCAAAATCATCAGCCCTTGGGGCGTCTTCCTCGACACTGATACGGGCCTGGGCTGGGGTTACGAAGGCAATGCCTTGAGCTTCAGCGCATACATTGGCGCAAGCGATTCGCGCAAGGATAAAAACGAAAGCATGCATGCCGGTTCCAAACGCCTCAAAGGCATGGGCGAGATCAAATCACGCCCGCAACTGGGGGTGAGTGCCGCCTACAACCTCGGCGGCGTGATCATCGGTGCCACCCTGGAACATGCGCTTGAAGAAGATAAACACAAGGACACCGGCAAGGCTTTTACCCACGTGGAGTTGAGCTTGGGTACCAATCTGTATGAGGGGCGCTTCGGTTCCGTCGATGCTGCCATCAACAGCCACTTTGGTGACCGTGACTACCTGCAGACCTGGTACGGCGTGACCACCGGCCAAGCCGCGCGCAGCCGCTTCAAGGCATATAAGGCCAGCGGCGGCAATATCAGCAATGGCATGAACCTTACGTGGAGCTTGCCAATCAGCGAGCACACACAGTTCTCGACGCTGCTGGATGTGCAGTACCTGGCGGATAAAGCGGGCAAGAGCCCGATTGTGGAGCGCCGCTTGCAGACGTCGGTGATGGGGATGGTGGAATACACCTTCTGATTCAAATTGGTAACCCAATCCAAATGTGGGAGGGGGGTATTCAAAAGGTGTTACTCGGCATACGCCCAGGTCATCCGAAACGACGCCCCGCCCCACTCCGAATCCAGCACTTCCACGTGCCCGCCATGCCACTGGCTGACGCGCTTGACCAACGCCAGGCCCAAGCCAAACCCTCCCGTGCGGCGGTCGCGGCTGGCGTCGAGGCGCAGGAAGGGTTCGAAGATCTTGGTGCGACCCTCCAGCGGCACGCCTGGGCCATCGTCATTGACCCGTACTTCATAGCCGTTGCCGAACTTGACCAGCGACACTTCCACGCGGCGATCGGCATAACGGATGGCGTTACGCAGCAGGTTGATCACCGCCCGCGCCATAAAGCGTGGCTCGATGCGGATAAAGTCGACCTCACAGGTACGCAGCGATAACTGCACCCCCTGTGCTTCGGCCTCCAGGGCCACACTGCCGATCACGCTGTCGAGCCAGCTGTGGGCTTCGATGTTCTCGCGGGTGACCTGGGTGGCACCGCGCTCCAGGCTGGCGTAGGTCAACAGTTCGGAAACCATTTCTTCCAGCTCGCCGAGGTCGGCGTACATATCGGCAATCAACTCGCTGCTCTGGCGTGGATCGATCTGCTGGCGCAGTTGATCAAGTTCAAACGACAAACGCGCAATCGGTGTGCGCAACTCGTGAGATACGGCGTTGGTGAGTTCGCGCTGGTTGGCGATCAGGCTCTCGATGCGCTCGGCCATCTGGTTGAAGTGCCCCGCCAGTTCGCGCACGGTGGAACGCCTTGGCAACAGGATGCGTGAGCCGAGGTCATTGTCACCAAAACGTTGCGCCGCCAGGCGGATATGCTCCAGGTCACGCCAGTGCGGGCGTACCCAGAAATACAGGACGATGGCCAGGCCTGCGCCCAGAAAGCCATAAGCCCACAAGTACAGCCATTTGGGTTCTTCCGGCAGCTGGATCTCAAGTAATTGCGGGCCGCCGTCAATCGCTGACAGGAACTTCATAAAATCCTCGCGTACCACCACTTGGTCACTCGCCAGGAGTTTCTGTTCGCGCTCGCTCAGGTGCTGGGCGTCGCGCTGCACCAGTTTCAGGCGCAAGCCATAATGCGGCTGCAGCTCATCCAGGCGTGCCTGGCGCGCCTCTCCCTGTACCGGTCGCAATTGTTCCACCAGGGCCCACGCCGGGCCGCGCAAGGCTTCACGGTTATACGTCTCGTTGGACTCGGGCATGTAAGCGTCCAGGCCATAGTTGACCAGCCAGACCGACCCGGCCAGGCCGAGCGCGAGGATCACATAGAGGCGCAGATACAAGCGCAGCATCTAAACCTCCCACGCGAACGGATTGAACAGGTAACCCTTGCCCCAGATGGTTTTGATGCACACCGGCTCGCGTGGGTTGTCGTTGAGCTTGCCGCGCAATTTGCTGATGTAGACGTCAACGCTGCGATTGAGGCCATCAAAGGCAATGCCACGCATACGGTTGAGGATGTCATCGCGCGAGAGGATCTTGCCCGAGCTGCTGGCCAGTAACCACAGCAACTCGAACTCCATGGTCGTCAGGTCGATGGTCTGACCGCCCAGGCTGACGCCCCGGCAGCTGCGATCAATCGACAAGCGGCCGAACTCCAGGGCACCCCGCGCCGCGGGCTCGGGCATCTGGCGGCGCTGCAACGCACGCAAACGCGCAAGCAGCACTGGCGGCTTGATCGGCTTGATCACGTAATCGTCAGCCCCGGACTCAAGGCCCAGGATATGGTCCAGATCGTCTTCCTTGGCTGTCAGGATCACGATGGGCGTGTCTGACACAGTGCGAATTTCGCGGCAAACATGCAGCCCGCTCTGGCCTGGCAGCATCAAATCGAGCACGACAATCCTGGGTTTGAAGTCCAGGAACGCTGCCAGGGCTTCATCGCCCCGGTGCACGACACGCACCTCAAAACCATGCTGCGACAGGAACTGCGCGATCAGCCCCGCCAGCTTTTCATCGTCCTCAACGAGCAGGACCTTGCCCAGACCCAGGTTTTCCATAAGTTCTCAGTGTAGAAACGCAGATTGAAGTGCGCGCATTATAGGTGGCAAGCAGGCGCACAGAAGCAGCTGGCCAGTACGAGCCGATGAAGCTTCATGCTTTTAAGAGTTTTTAACAAATAGCCTGCAATCTTTAACGCCATTCACAAGGAGTTGTATGCGCAAGGATTACCTGGCGTTCTTCGTTTCGCTGTTCCTCTCGCGGCTGGCCGACCAGATCCTGCTGTTCATCGTGCCGCTGATCGTGTTCCAGACCACGCAAAGTGTGTCGTGGGCGGGCCTGGCGTTTTTTGTCGAATCGCTGCCGCGCTATCTGGCATTTCCGGTGTGCGGAGCCTTGTGCGACAGGTTTTCACCCGTACGCATTCTGCATATCAGCCAGGTGTATCGCGCGCTGGCCTGCGTGGTGGCGGTGGCGCTGTATGGGCTGTTCGACGGGATCCATTGGCTGGTGATGCTGTCCGCGTTGTGCGGGGTATTGACCACTCAGGGCATCATGGCGCGGGAGGTGGTGATGCCGCATGTCTTCCAGCATTACACCTACGCCAAGACCTTGTCCTATTCGCAGATTGCCGACCAGAGCGGCCTGGTGCTCGGGCCGTTGCTGGCAGCGCTGATGCTGCAGGTTTGGGCCTGGCCCTGGGTGGTGCTGGCCATCGCCGCACTGTTTGTTCTCGCTGACCTGGCAATGCTGATCTGGCAGCGCAACACCACGGTGAGCCTACAAAGCCATGGGCAGCCCCCGGGTATCTGGCTGCAACCGCTGCGCACCGCGTTTGGCCACATCCGCAACCTGGTGGAACTCAAGCGCATCATCATTCTGGCCGTCGGCGTGAACCTGATTATCGGGGTCACACTGGCCACCTCGGCCGCCATGGTTACCGGCCAATACGCCGCCGACAAGGATGCCTACGCCCTGCTGCAAGCCGCCGGCGCGCTGGTCACCATCGGGATTCTGTTTTACCTGGCACGCTCATCACTGCCGTTGAAAGTAATGGGTGGGCTGTCGTATTCGATGATTGCAGTCGGCGCGCTGATCACCGCCGTCAGCCCCGGTGTGTGGGCGTATGCCGTGGGCTTTTTGCTGGTGATCGGCTTTGACAAGATGTTCAACGTGTACCTGCGCAGCACCCGTCAAAAAGTGATCCCGGTGCAGGATTTCGGCAAGACGGTAGGCGTGATCACCTTGCTCAACAACCTGCCGCAGCCGTTGGCGGGCCTGATGATCGCCGTGCTGGCAGCGCCGTTGGGCACGCAAACGGTGATCCTGCTGCTCGCCGGGATCACCGCCTTGATCGGCGTGGCGGTGGCCTCAGGCTGGCACGCCACTGTGAAAGCGGAACTCGATGTCGGGTGATTCGATCAGCTCCTGCTCGGCCGCCCTCACCCGCTCGATCACCTGGGCGATGTCCTTGGCGTCGCCATACTGGTAGGCCAGCTTCAAGTAACCCTGGAAGTGCCGGGCTTCGCTTTTGAGCAAACCGAAGTAGAACTTGCCGAGCTCTTCGTCCAAATGCGGCACCAATGCTTCGAAACGCTCGCAGCTGCGTGCTTCGATAAAGGCGCCGACTACCAGGGTGTCCACCAGCTTGACCGGCTCATGGCTGCGCACCACCTTGCGCAAACCCGAGGCATAGCGGCCCGCGTGCAGTTGGCGCAGTTCGACCTTGCGCTTTTTCATCAGGCGCATGACTTGCTCGTGGTGCACCAGTTCTTCGCGGGCCAGGCGCGACATCATATTGATCAGGTCAACATGGCCGTGGTACTTGGCCATCAAGCTCAGGGCGGTGCTGGCGGCTTTGAATTCGCAGTTCTTGTGGTCGATCAGCAGGGTGTCCTGATCGGCCAGGGCGGCCTGGACCCAGGCGTCGGGGGTGCGGCAGCCGAGGAATTCATGGATTTCGGGCAGGTTCATCGGGCTCACGGGCAAAGGATCACAAAAGGGCGCCGATTATACCGACCCCGCCGCAGACCACCAGCCACCGGCCTTGATGTGCATCAACATGACGTCTGGCGGGCAGCAACTATAGTTGTCGCATGCCCCTTCCTGGAGAACCCGATCATGCAAGCCATCCGCAGCATCCTGGTGGTCATCGAGCCCGAACACTCGGAAAGCCTGGCCCTCAAGCGTGCCAAGCTGATTGCCGGGGTGACCGACGCGCACCTGCATTTGCTGGTCTGCGACAAGAAACACGAGCATTCGGCGCTGTTGAGTGTGCTCAAGGAGGGTTTAAAGAACGACGGTTACAGCGTCACCACCGAACAGGCGTGGAACGACAGCCTGCATGACACCATTATCGAGGTGCAGCAAGCCGAAGGCTGCGGCCTGGTGATCAAACAGCATTTTCCCGACAGCCCGCTGAAAAAAGCCCTGTTGACGCCGGCGGACTGGAAGCTGCTGCGCTACTGCCCCACGCCGGTGCTGTTGGTCAAGACCGCTACGCCATGGGCGGGCGGAGTGATTCTGGCGGCCATCGATGTGGGCAATACCGACAGCGAACACCGCTCACTGCACAATGCGATCATCGACCATGGTTTTGATATCGCCAGCCTGGCCAAGGCGCAACTGCATGTGATCAGCGCCCACCCGTCGCCGATGCTGTCGGCAGCCGACCCGACCTTCCAGCTCAAGGAAACCATCGAGGCGCGCTATCGCGAACAATGCAAGGCATTCCAGGACGAGTTCGACGTGGACGACAGGCACCTGCATATCAAGGAAGGCCCGGCCGATGTGCTGATCCCGCATATGGCCCATCAGCTGCACGCGGCGGTGACCATCATCGGCACCGTGGCCCGCACCGGGATTTCGGGGGCGTTGATCGGTAATACAGCGGAGGTGGTGCTGGATGCGGTGGAACGTGACGTGCTGGTGCTCAAGCCGCAGACGTTGATGGATCACCTGCAAGAGCTGGCAACCAAACCCTGACACCGACCCTTCAGGCAATGAAGATCAAATGTGGGAGCTGGCTTGCCTGCGATTGCGGTGGGTCAGCTGGCGCATTTGCTTCTGATACACCGCTATCGCAGCATGGGTATCTACACAACTCTGACGTAGCAACCATCAGTAACCACGATGCGAAGCGAGCCGCTCTTGATCTGCTTTTGATCTCAGGCGCCCCGTCAAACCACGCTGGCCGGAATTCGACAGGGATTTGGGGGGTAAACCGGCAGGGATGCCGGTTTAGCCGCCCCGCGCCATGGATGGCGCGTGGCGGCGGCCCCCCAAATCCATGGCGGATTACGGGCACACCGAGCCACAGCGAGGTGCCGAGTGGTGGGGCGAAGGCCTTTTGCTTACTTTTGGGCCTCTCCAAAAGTGAGTCGCTGTAAGAGCGAAACCATAAGCGGCCGTTACCGCAGCAACGGATATGTACTCGGTCTGATCCAACATCCTTGTCGGCTGTCAGGCCGCCTTCGCAGGCAAGCCAGCTCCCACATTGAGCTCGTCAGTCAGTTAGCCCAGCGCATCTTTCAAGAATCCCGGGGCGATATAGCGCTGGTAATGCGCTTCAGAGAGGATAAAGAACTCCCGATCAATCGCATCGCGCAGGTCCGGCAAGGGCCAGTCGCGAAACTCCGGCAACAGCACCATGCCGTACGCCTCAAGGTTATTGATCACCCGCGCCCCGCGTGCGATCAACTGGTAGGCCCAGCAATACTCGGACTGGTGCGGCACGAAGCGAATCTTGCGTTGCTCCAACTGCCCGCGCAGGGTCTTGGGGTCAAACACCTCCACTTTGCCGGCCATCACCTGGACCAGCAGTTGCTCAAGCCTGAGCCAGACTGCACGCTTTTCTTCTTCGTTATAGCCATTCCACTGGATCACTTCGTGGTGGAAGCGCTTGCAGCCGCGGCACACGAGATCGCCGTAGACCGTGGAGCACAGGCCGACGCAGGGGGTCTTGATGGTTTGGTTGGACATGGGCGACAACACGCAAATCAGCGAAACAGTGCGCCATGTTAGCCCTTTGTCTAAGGTTGATCACCCAGCAAACTTGGCCAGGCAACTTACCTTTAGATTTTTTTTGCCGTAGAATCACCCGGCCTTGTAAGGCGCCAATAATCCGCTGGAAGCTGTTTTCAAAGCGTCACGAGCACAGTCGTTCCTTCAGAACGGTGTTGGCGTGGTTTCGACCCGGTAGGTCAGAGCCCACGCCAACCCTCATCAGCTCCGTTCTGCAGGCGTAAAACTTTGAAAGCAGCTTCTGTAAAGGAATGCCGGCAGCGCTGGCTTTGCGGCCCAAAAAGCCCCTGAGCGCATGCGTGCCGTTCATTTCTGGATGAGCGTCCCGTGGGACCACTGATGAGGGTAATAACTGTGCTTGAAGCCTACCGCAAACATATCGAAGAGCGTGCAGCACTGGGTATCGTTCCCCAGCCGCTTAACGCCGAACAAACCGCAGGCCTGGTCGAGCTGCTGAAAAATCCTCCGGCTGGCGAAGAAGAATTCCTCGTTGACCTGATCACCAACCGCATTCCACCAGGCGTTGACGAAGCTGCCTACGTCAAGGCCGGTTTCCTGTCTGCCCTGGCCAAGGGCGAAGCGACTTCCCCCCTGATCGACAAGAAACGCGCTGTTGAACTGCTCGGCACCATGCAAGGCGGCTACAACATCGTGACGTTGGTCGAGCTGCTGGACGACGCCACCCTGGCGCCCGTCGCGGCCGCCCAACTCAAGCACACCCTGCTGATGTTCGATGCGTTCCACGACGTCGCCGAAAAAGCCCGCAACGGCAACGAACACGCCAAAGGCGTGATCCAGTCCTGGGCTGACGGCGAGTGGTTCCGCAACCGCCCTACCCTGGCCGACAAGATCAGCCTGCGCGTATTCAAGGTCACCGGCGAAACCAACACCGACGACCTGTCCCCGGCGCCTGACGCCTGGTCCCGCCCTGACATCCCGCTGCACGCCCTGGCCATGCTGAAAATGGCTCGCGAAGGCATCGTGCCGGACGAGCAAGGCAAGACCGGCCCGATGAAGCAGATCGAAGAAATGCGCGGCCAAGGCTTCCCGATCGCCTACGTCGGTGACGTGGTCGGTACCGGTTCGTCGCGCAAGTCGGCTACCAACTCGGTACTGTGGTTCTTCGGTGACGACGTGCCTTACGTGCCGAACAAGCGTGCCGGCGGTTTCTGCTTCGGCAGCAAGATCGCTCCGATCTTCTACAACACCATGGAAGATGCTGGCGCACTGCCAATCGAATTCGACGTCACCAACATGAACATGGGCGACGTGATCGACCTGTACCCTCATGCTGGCAAAGTCTGCAAACACGGCACCGACGAAGTCCTGACCACCTTCGAAATGAAGACTCCGGTACTGTTGGACGAAGTTCGCGCCGGCGGCCGTATCCCGCTGATCATCGGTCGCGGCCTGACCGACAAGGCCCGCGCCGAGCTGGGCCTGGGCCCTACCGACCTGTTCAAGCTGCCTGAAGCGCCTGTCGACACCGGCAAAGGCTTCACCCTGGCACAGAAAATGGTCGGCAAGGCGTGCGGCCTGCCGGAAGGCAAAGGCGTTCGCCCTGGCACCTACTGCGAGCCGAAGATGACCACCGTGGGCTCCCAGGACACCACCGGTCCCATGACCCGTGATGAACTGAAAGACCTGGCGTGCCTGGGCTTCTCGACCGACCTGGTGATGCAGTCGTTCTGCCACACCGCGGCGTACCCGAAGCCGATCGACGTGACCACCCACCACACCCTGCCTGACTTCATCATGACCCGTGGCGGTGTATCGCTGCGTCCGGGCGACGGTATCATCCACAGCTGGCTCAACCGTATGCTGCTGCCGGACACCGTCGGTACCGGTGGTGACTCCCACACCCGTTTCCCGATGGGCATCTCGTTCCCGGCCGGTTCCGGTCTGGTCGCGTTCGCCGCAGCCACTGGCGTGATGCCACTGGACATGCCGGAATCGATCCTGGTGCGCTTCAAAGGCAAGATGAAGCCTGGCATCACCCTGCGTGACCTGGTTCATGCCATTCCTTACTACGCGATCCAGGCTGGCCTGCTGACCGTAGAGAAGAAAGGCAAGAAAAACGCCTTCTCCGGCCGCATCCTGGAAATCGAAGGCCTGAACGACCTGACGCTGGAACAGGCTTTCGAGCTGTCCGACGCCTCGGCTGAACGTTCGGCTGCCGGTTGCACCATCAAGCTGTCCAAAGAGTCCGTTACCGAGTACCTGAACTCCAACATCACCCTGCTGCGCTGGATGATCGGTGAAGGCTACGGCGATGCCCGCACCCTGGAACGTCGCGCCCAAGCGATGGAAGCCTGGGTTGCCAACCCGGAACTGATGGAAGCCGATGCCGACGCCGAATACGCCGAAATCATCGAGATCGACCTGTCGGAAATCAACGAGCCGATCCTCTGCGCGCCTAACGACCCGGACGACGCCCGTCTGCTGTCCAGCGTTGCCGGTGAGAAGATCGACGAAGTGTTCATCGGTTCGTGCATGACCAACATCGGTCACTTCCGCGCTGCCGGCAAGCTGCTGGAGCAGGTCAAGGGCCAGCTGCCGACTCGTCTGTGGCTGTCGCCGCCGACCAAGATGGACGCTCACCAGTTGACCGAAGAAGGCTACTACGGCATCTACGGAAAGGCTGGCGCACGCATGGAAATGCCGGGCTGCTCGCTGTGCATGGGTAACCAGGCACGTGTTGAGCCGAATTCGACCGTTGTGTCGACCTCGACCCGTAACTTCCCGAACCGCCTGGGTGACGGTGCAAACGTCTACCTGGCATCGGCCGAACTGGCGGCAGTGGCCTCTACCCTGGGTCGCCTGCCGACTGTCGAAGAGTACATGGGCTACGCAGCGAAACTGGACACCATGGCCAGTGACGTCTACCGCTACCTGAACTTCGACCAGATCGCCGAGTTCCGCAAGATCGCAGCAAGCGCCAACATCCCGGTGATTCAAGCTTAAGGGTGTGTTGATGTGAAAGACGCCGCGTATCGCAAGGTACGCGGCGTTTTTTATGCCTGGAACTAACCTTTACTGCCAACACAAAACCAATGTGGGAGCTGGCTTGCCTGCGATAGCGGTGTATCAGTCATGAATGTAATGACTGACACATAGCTATCGCAGGCAAGCCAGCTCCCACACTTTTAGAGCTGTGCAGTCAGATAGACCGCATCAGGGCTCAGGCAACCAGCGAATACACCAATGCCGTAATCGCCACCAGGCCAACCGCGGTGACAAACACATTCGACGCCTGCCCACGGTACTTGGCCATGGCCGGCACCTTGCGGATCGCATACATCGGCATCAGGAACAGGATCGACGCAATCACCGGCCCACCCAGGGTCTCGATCATACCGAGGATGCTTGGGTTAAGCGTGGCGACGATCCAGCACACCACCAGCATGAAGGCGGCGGTCATGCGGTCCAGGGTCTTCGGTGCCGGGCGGCGACCGGTCTTGACCACGAGCCCCTTGAGACCCTCGCTGGCACCGATGTAGTGGCCCAGGAACGACTTGGCAATCGCCACGAACGCAATCAACGGGGCGGCAAAAGCGATGGTCGGGTTGTCGAAGTGGTTGGCCAGGTACGACAGGATCGACAGGTTCTGCGCTTTCGCCTCGGCCAATTGCGCGGGCGACAGGGTCAGCACGCAACTGAACACGAAGAACAGCACCATCGCCACCATCAACAAGTGAGCGCGGGACAGGATCTGCGAACTGCGCTCCTCGGCGTGTGCGCCGTACTGGCGTTTCTGGTCAACCGCGAAGGCCGAGATGATCGGCGAATGGTTGAACGAGAACACCATCACCGGAATCGCCAGCCACAGCGTATTGAGCAGCGCCGACGGTGCCGGCACCTCGCTGGCAGTGCTGAGAATGCCGCCATTCCAGTGCGGCACCAGGTACACGGCCAGGAACAGCAGGGCGACGATAAACGGATACACCATCAGGCTCATGGCCTTGACGATCACTTGCTCGCCACAGCGCACCACGGCCAGCAGGCCGAGGATCAGCACAAACGCCAGAATCGCACGAGGCGGCGGCATGATGTGCAGTTGGTGTTCCATGAAGCTGCTGACGGTATTGGTCAGTGCCACGCTGTAGATCAGCAGGATCGGGAAGATCGCGAAGAAATACAGCAAAGTGATCAACGCACCCGCCTTGATGCCGAAATGTTCCTCGACCACATCAGTGATGTCGGAGCCTTCACGGCCAGACAGCACGAAACGGGTCAGCCCACGGTGGGCAAAGAACGTCATCGGGAACGCCAGTAACGCCAGGATCACCAGCGGCCAGAAGCCCCCCAGGCCCGCGTTGATTGGCAGAAACAAAGTACCGGCGCCAATGGCGGTACCGAATAGCCCGAGCATCCAGGTGGTGTCCTGGCGGCTCCAGCTTGTGAGGGTTGCAGGTGTCGTTGCATAGCGTTCGTCGACGCTATTGGCCTGATCATTCATCCGGTCGGATCTCCGCATTCACATGGCCAGCACGAGTCAGAAAAACCTGACAGGCAGCGCCCTGGCCGTAACAAGGGCCGGATTGTCCGGGATTCTCTTGAATAAGCAAAGACTTAGATGAGGAACGGTAATGCAGTGCAAAGGCTGGAAGGCAGCCCATGGGGCGGCTCAGTTGATCCAACGCCAGATGTCCACCGCCTTTACCCACCTCACGAACGCCCCTGCCAGAGGGGCATTGGGAGGGTCGATCACGCAAGGCCGGCGAAGCTTTGTTTAAATAAACGCCGTCACTCAAAGTTCGCCAGTGGGGAGCCGCTGACAGAGACCCAATATCAATTAAAGTTAAACACCCTCACATATAAGAAAGTTCTTACATACAGTTAATCAACGCCTCTCGATTGAAACTCTAATGATTGCGGCATTTGTTGCAAGGGTTTTCCCAGGCATTGAGAGCCCCTTCTATCACGTCTATATTCCAGTCCAGTTCAAAAAAACAAAAGCATCTAAACCCACCACAGCAGAATTAAAAACCTCACTCATCAGGAGCGACTAGATGAACAAACACAACCTTATTTTCTCCCTGATACTTGCCACCGGAATACTCAGCCCATTGGCCAGTCAAGCACAACCGGCAGTAGAAAACTCAGACGCAAGTGCCCTGGGTACATCCCCCCGCTGGCTGACGACAAAAGTTTATATAGAAGGCGCCCCGGAGATCGACGTAAAGGACAAGTACCCAGGTGTCGTTGGAATATCAGTGTGGGACCCTGAACGGAATCGCTACGAATTTTTCTACACCGATACCGGGCTATCAAAATATGACAACGGCGGCGGCGGTTACTTCATGGTAACGGGTGACAAGAAAAACCATATCCTGATACCGGATAAAGGTGCAACGAGAACCATCGTCAGAAAACTTGAGACGTTGAACAATCAGGAATTCACTTATTCTCGTGAAGTGCCGCGCGACATGATCGACGCCAACCCTCTTGTTCGAATACATGTGGTTCATGCGCCCTATACCGGATCAGTCAAAACCACCCCCACCCACTAACCCTCAATACTCATCCCACGAGTAGCGACAATACTCATAAAAGGCCTCAGTCAATGAAAACACTATTAAAGCCTTTATTGGCGTCTGTTTTATTGCTCTCTACCCTTGTTTCAGGCGGCCTTCATGCGCAGGTTTCCACGCCAGGAAAACCTGTCGCCATCAGCGCTGACAATGCAGTCATGTTGACCGTCTTCCTCAAACATGACCAATCTCGCAACTTGAACGAAATAAGAACAAAACTCACCGAACAGGAACTCTTTAAAGTATTCCCTCCTGAAGGGGTAGAGATTGTCAGTTGGAACATCGCCATGGGGATCGGTCACGTCATCGTTCTACGCTTCCCCGCCTCGCGCCTGCGGGAAGTCAATCTCGCCATCGAACGCTCTGCATGGGGGCCCTTCAGGACGGAGTTCTTTCCTACCTACGATTACATGGACATCGTAGCTGCCGAACAGAGCAAGGTACGCAAGCCCGTAGCCGCTAAATAATTCGCACGCGTGCAAACAGCGTCTCCCGCTCGCCGAGACGCTGGCACTTTTCGCAAAATCAGGGGCGCTTTCTCAGCGCCCTCAGCATTTCGCGCAACAAAAATGCAGCATACTCCGAGCATCGAACTCACCGGAGAGCTGCCCCATGCCCACCACCGTTCTAGTCCTGGTTGAAACCATCAACGAATACCTGCAAATCATCGAGAGCAATGACTTTCATGTGATTCTGGCGCCGACGCCCGCCGAACGCGCTCAGGCGATCAAGTTGCACGGTGGGCAGATCAAGGCCGTGCTGACCCGTGGTCCGCTGGGGTTGTACGCTGATGAAATCGCGGCACTGCCGTTGCTGGAAATCATCTGCGTGATCGGTGCCGGCTACGAACATGTGGACCTGCAGGCCGCGAGCAATCGTGGGATCGTGGTGACGAACGGCGCCGGGGTGAATGCGCCGTCGGTGGCCGACCATGCCATGGCGTTGCTGCTGTCGCTGGTGCGTGGCATTCCCCAGACGGATGCGGCAGTGCGGCGCGGCGAATGGCCGAAAGTGATGCGCCCTTCCCTGAGCGGTAAACACCTGGGGATTCTCGGGCTGGGCGCGGTGGGTATGGAGATCGCCCGGCGCGCCGCCCTGGGGTTCGGCATGGAGGTCAGTTATCACAACCGCCAACCCCGCGATGACGTAGATTACACCTACTGTGCGACGGCCGTGGAGCTGGCGCGCACCTCGGACTTCCTGGTGCTGGCCACGCCCGGCGGTGCCAGCACCCGTCACCTGATCGACCGCCATGCCCTGGACGCCTTGGGGCCACACGGTTTTCTGGTCAACATCGGCCGCGGCAGCGTGGTAGTGACCGCCGACCTGGTCGCCGCGCTGGAGCAGCGCCGCATCGGCGGTGCCGCACTGGACGTGTTTGACGATGAGCCCGCGGTGCCCGATGCCCTCAAGCGCCTGAGCAATACCGTGCTGACCTCCCACGTGGCCGGTCTGTCCCCGGAAGCGGCCCATGACACGGTGCAGCGCGTCGCTGATAACCTGGTGGAATACTTTGCCGGCCGCCCCGTGCTTACACCGGTAGCCTTGCCAGCGCCCGCAAAATGACCGATCAGGCACGCTGATCACCGTTCAACACGCTAACCTATTAAGCCGCCCCGACCTTGTCGCTGGGCGGCGGTGCGCATTAGATTAGGAAATAGTCCACGGCCTTTAGAATAAGCAGAAGGGATAAGCATGGCGCTGAACGACCAATCGACCCAGATTCGCCCCGGCGAAGAACTTGATGCCAGCCTGATCGATCCCTACCTCAAGGCCCACATTCCGGGCTTGAACGGCACGCCTGCGATCAGTCAGTTTCCCGGCGGGGCATCGAACCTGACCTACCTGCTGGAATACCCAGGCCAGGAATTCGTGCTGCGTCGCCCGCCGTTTGGCCACAAGGCCAAGTCCGCCCACGACATGGGCCGCGAATACCGCATTCTCAACCAGCTCAAAGATGGTTTTCCGTATTGCCCCAAGGCATACGTGCACTGCACCGATGAATCAGTGATCGGTGCCGAGTTCTATGTGATGGAACGGGTCAACGGCATTATCCTGCGCTCTGACCTGCCGCCCGAACTGGGCCTGGATGCGGCCAAGACTCAAGCGCTGTGCAAAAGCTTTATCGACAAGTTCGTCGAACTGCATCAAGTCGACTACAGCGCCTGCGGCCTGGCCGACCTGGGCAAGCCTGAAGGCTACGTGGCGCGGCAGATTCGTGGCTGGAGCGAGCGCTACGAAAAAGCCCTGACCCCTGATGCGCCAAAATGGGAAGCGGTGCGCGCCTGGCTCAACGACAAAATGCCAGCCGACTCGCCCACATCCAGCATCGTGCATAACGACTACCGCTTCGATAACGTGATCCTCGACCCGCATAACCCGATGCAAATCATCGGTGTGCTGGATTGGGAACTGACCACCCTGGGCGACCCGCTGATGGACCTGGGCAACACCCTCGCGTACTGGATCGAAGCCGCAGACCCGGCGCCGGTGCAACTGATGCGGCGCCAGCCGAGCAACGCTCCGGGGATGCTCACCCGCCGTCAGTTTGTCGACTACTACGCCGAGCGCTCGGGGCTTGCGATCGACAATTTCGATTTCTATTACACCTACGGGCTGTTCCGGCTGGCCGGCATCGTGCAGCAGATCTACTACCGTTTTTTCCACGGCCAGACCCAGGACAAACGCTTTGCGCAGTTCATCCACATGAACAAGCTGCTGGAGCAAATGAGCCTGAATGTCATTGGCAAATCAGCGCTCTGATCGCAACCACAAGGAACCTTTATGTCCAAGACCAACCTGTTTGACCTTGACGGCAAGATTGCCTTCGTTTCCGGCGCCAGCCGTGGTATCGGCGAGGCCATTGCCAAGCTGCTGGCCCAGCAAGGCGCCCACGTGATCGTCTCCAGCCGCAAGCTGGAAGGTTGCCAGCACGTCGCCGACGCGATCATTGCCGACGGCGGCAAGGCCACGGCGATTGCCTGCCATATCGGTGAAATGGAGCAGATTACCCAGGTGTTCGCCGGCATCCGCGAACAGTTCGGCCGCCTGGATATTCTGGTCAACAACGCCGCCACCAACCCGCAGTTCTGCAACGTGCTGGATACCGACCTTGGCGCATTCCAGAAGACCGTCGACGTAAATATCCGCGGTTACTTCTTCATGTCGGTGGAAGCCGGCAAGCTGATGCGCGAGAACGGCGGCGGCAGCATCATCAACGTGGCGTCGATCAACGGCATTTCGCCGGGCGTGTTCCAGGGCATCTACTCGGTCACCAAAGCTGCCGTGATCAACATGACCAAGGTGTTCGCCAAGGAATGCGCAGCGTTCGGCATCCGTTGCAACGCACTGCTGCCGGGCCTGACCGATACCAAGTTCGCCTCGGCGCTGGTCAAGAACGACTCGATCCTGAAAGTGGCCCTGGCGCAGATCCCCCTCAAGCGCGTGGCCGAACCCAGCGAAATGGCCGGCGCGGTGTTGTATCTGGCCAGCGATGCGTCAAGCTACACCACCGGTGTGTCGTTGAATGTAGACGGCGGTTTCCTGTCCTGACACTGCCTGGTTTCTTCAGATCGATTTGCGCGTAACCTTGGCGCGGATCGATCTGTCTCCAGGATGAAACATGGAACTGCACCTCGTCATCAAGGGCCGCAAGGACCTGGCTGCCCAGCTTTATCAGCAACTGCGCGAAGCTATCGCCACCGGGCGACTGTCGGCGGGAGCGCAACTGCCACCGAGCCGACTGCTCGCCGAACAACTGGGCGTATCACGCAAGACAGTGTCGGATACCTACACCACCCTCACGTACGAAGGCCTGCTGATCGGCAAGATCGGCCGCGGCACTTTCGTCAATGCGTGGGCGCCCCAACCCGATCGTGTACAAACCGCCACCGACCTGGCCTGCGCCGCCAACCTGGGCAAGTGGGCAGCACTGCCCTCGCCCATGGGCCACCCTTCCCGTGAGGGTATCCTGCGCTACGAATTTATCGGCGGCGCGACTGCACGCAACCAATTCCCCCAGGACGAATGGCGACGCTGCACCCAGGATGCGCTGCGTCGTATCGCCCAGAACAGTGGTTTCTACAGCCAACCGGAAGGGTTACCGGCATTGCGCGAGGCCATCGCCGGGCATATCGCGTTTTCCCGAGGGGTCAAATGCCGCGCCAGCGATATCGTGGTCACCAATGGCGCGCAGCAGGCGCTGGACCTGATTGCCCGCGTGGTGCTGGAACCCGGCAGCATGGTCGCGATGGAAGACCCAGGCTATAGCCCCGCACGCCAAATGTTCGTAGCGATGGGCGCCAGCGTTGCCAGCGTGGCCGTTGATGAACAGGGCATCCAGGTCGATCAGATCCCCGATGGCACCCGTCTGATCTACGTAACCCCGTCCCACCAGTTTCCACTCGGCATGCCGATGAGTCAGAAGCGCCGCCAGGCGCTGCTGGACCGCGCAATCGAGCTGGGAGCGATCATCATCGAAGACGACTACGACAGCGAATTTCGCTACGAAGGGCGCCCCACCGACTCCCTGCAAAGCCTGGACACCCGAGGCGTGGTCACCTACGTCGGGACCTTTTCCAAAACCCTGTTGCCCGAGTTGCGCCTGGGCTACGCGGTGCTGCCGCCAGCGATCTATGGCGCGGTGCTCAAGGCCAAGCAGTTGACCGACCAGCACAGCTCTACCCTGCCGCAGTGGGCATTGGCCAAGTTCATCAGCGAAGGCTACCTGCTCAAGCATATTCGCCGTTGCCACAGCATCTATGCGGGGCGTCGCGAACAAATACTGCAGCGTCTAGCGGGCGATCTGTCACCGTGGTTCGAGGCGGTTCCGACGGTGGCGGGCTTTCACCTGGCGGCATTGTGCAAGGTGGCGTTGAATATCCCCTTGCTGATAGAACAGGCGCGTCAGGTCGAGGTGGGGTTGTACCCTCTGGACGTATTCTTCCACGACGTGCCATTACGCTCGGGGCTGATTTTCGGCTTCGGCGCCATCGAGACCCTGGACATCGACCCGGCGCTGGACAAGGTGCGCGATATTCTCCGGCAGATTGGCTAAGGGGTTTTCCGGCGTATTGGTCATTGGTGGCGTACAGGCTACGGCGTAGGGTGAAGAGGTCTCGAACTACGCGGAATCCTGATCATGAAACGATTGCTCGCCACCACGCTGATGCTCACCTCCCTCAGCGCATTTGCCCACGACCCGGTATACAACCAGGAAACGCTCAAGGTGCTGCAGGAGCACGCCTTGACCAACGTGCCCGGCAAGAAAACCATCATGCTCACCGTGGACTATGCCCCCGGCCAGGCCACCGTGCCCCATAGCCACACCGGCACTGCGGTGGCTTATGTGCTGCAAGGCGCGATCACCTCGCGGGTCAACGATGAAAAGGCGATCACCTACAAGGCCGGGGAATCGTTCTATGAACCGGCAGGCTCACGACACTTTGAATCAAGCAATGCCAGCCAGACCCAACCGGCCAGGCTGCTGGTGGTGATGGTGCTGGATGACAAGGCTGAGGTACTCACCCCGCTTCCCAAATAATCAGCAACACCCCAAAACCCATGTGGGAGTTGGCTTGCCTGCGATAGCCATAGGTATCTACACAACTCTGTAGCGCTCAACGGTAACCACGATGCGAAGCGAGCCGCTCTTGATCTTGATCTGCTTTTGATCCTAGGCGCCCCGTTAAACCACGCTGGCCGGAATTCGACAGGGATTTGGGGGGTAAACCGGCAGGGATGCCGGTTTAGCCGCCCCGCGCCATGGATGGCGCGTGGCGGCGGCCCCCCAAATCCATGGCGGATTACGGGCACACCGAGCCTAGGCGAGGTGCCGAGTGGTGGGGCAAGAGCGTTTTGGTTACTTTTGCGCTTTTCAAAAGTGACCCGCTGTCAGAGCGGAACCCTAAGTGGCCGTTACCGCAGGAATGGATATGTACTCGGTATAGCGGTGTCGCCTGTCAGGCCGCTATCGCAGGCAAGGCAGCTCCCACAGTTTTAACCGTGTCTGGTCAGGGACGTTTGAATAGGTCGCGCTGGTGTTCAATGCGCAGCCGGCATTCGCAACCCTCCAGATGATCATTGACCATCCCCATCGCCTGCATCAACGCATACATCGTGGTCGGGCCGACGAAGGTCCAGCCGCGTTTCTTCAGGGCCTTGGACAAGCGCATCGAAGCCGCTGAGGTCGGATTGGCCGTCCAGTAAGCCATGTCCACCACTGCCGGGCGTTCAGCTTCGCCGGGTTCGAATGTCCATAACCAGCGTGCCAGCGAGCCGGTTTCTTCCACCAGCTCACAGGCCCGGCGCGCATTGTTGATGGTGGAGACGATCTTGGCGCGGTTACGCACGATCCCCGGATCCGTCATCAAGCGCTCGATATCCGCCTGGTCATATTGCGCGACCTGGCGAAAATCAAATCCGTGGAACGCCTGCCGAAAATATTCACGCTTGCGCAAGATCGTGATCCACGCCATCCCCGCCTGAAAGCCCTCCAGGCAGATTTTCTCGTACAACTGGATGTCATCCGCCACCGGCACGCCCCATTCGTGGTCGTGGTAATGGAGGTATTCCGGGGCGGCGTTGCGCCAGCTGCAATGGGTACGTCCTGCGGGGTCGGTTGTCAGCCCTGGTTGATCCATCCATCACCTCGTGTGCCGTGGGCCGATGATACGCAAAAAACTTTAAAGCCCGTCAACCGCTCAAGCACCGTACTTACCGACCAACTGGTCAGACCGGGACCTGTCAACCGCTGAATATTTACTTGTTGTTTGAAAAAAACCGAGCGTAGACTGGCCGCGCACTGGACTTACCGGTAAGACCACAACAATTAAGCCCTGGAACCACCAGGGCACCGAATAGAGATCCCTCCCATGCTCAGATGGTGCTCGCGTTCGATTTTCCTGCAAGTCGTGATTGGCCTGATGCTCGGCATCGCCTGCGGCCTGGCCCTTCCCGAATTTTCCTCACAACTCAAACCCCTGGGCGACGGCTTTATCAAGCTGATCAAAATGCTGATCGGCCTGATCGTGTTCTGTGTCGTGGTCAGCGGTATTTCCGGCGCCGGCGATTTGAAGAAGGTCGGGCGTATCGGGCTCAAGTCGGTGATCTACTTTGAAGTGCTGACCACCGTCGCCCTGGTGCTTGGCCTGATCATGGCCTTCAGCACCGGCATCGGCAGCGGCGCCAATATTCACCTTGAGCAACTCTCTTCCGCCGGCTTGAATGAGCTGGCCGACAAGGGCCAGCACATCAAGGGCACCAGCCAGTTCCTGATGGACCTGATTCCCAACTCGGTGATCGGTGCGTTTGCCGATAACAACGTGTTGCAGGTGCTGCTGTTCTCGGTGCTGTTCGGCAGTGCGCTGAACCTGGTGGGCGAAGCGGCCAGCGGTATCTCGCGGCTGATCAATGAGCTTAGCCATGTGATCTTCCGCATCATGGGCATGATCGTGCGCCTGGCGCCGATTGGCGTATTCGGTGCCATCGCGTTCACCACCAGCACCTACGGCCTGGACTCGCTGCAACACCTGGGCAGCCTGGTTGGGCTGTTCTACCTGACGTGCTTTGCCTTTGTCGCGCTGATCCTCGGGCTGGTAATGCGCTTGTCCGGCCTGCGGATGCTGCCGCTGCTCAAGTACCTGCGCGAAGAGCTGCTGATCGTGATGGGCACCGCTTCGTCCGACGCTGTGCTGCCGCAGATCATGCGCAAGCTGGAACATTTGGGCATTGGCAGTTCCACCGTGGGTTTGGTAATTCCCACCGGGTACTCGTTCAACCTCGACGGTTTTTCGATCTACCTGACCCTGGCCATCGTGTTTATCGCCAACGCCACCGGTACACCGTTGTCGATGACCGACTTGCTGACCATCCTCCTGGTATCGTTGATCACCTCCAAAGGCGCCCACGGCATTCCGGGCTCGGCACTGGTGATTCTAGCGGCGACACTCACGGCGATCCCGGCAATTCCGGTGGTGGGCCTGGTGTTGGTGCTGGCGGTGGACTGGTTCATGGGTATCGGTCGTGCGCTGACCAACCTGATCGGCAACTGCGTGGCTACCGTGGCGATTGCTCGCTGGGAAAAAGATATCGATATCCAGCGTGCCAACAAGGTGCTCGACGGTCAGCAGGGTTATGCCTTTCAGGCCAAGAAGCCGGTGCTGCCGGCGCATCAGGAGTTCTAGGACAACGCCCATCCAATGTGGGAGCTGGCTTGCCTGCGATAGCGGTGAGTCAGCGTCAAATGTAGTGCCTGACACTCAGTCATCGCAGGCAAGCCAGCTCCCACATTGGCCCTTTGCCAGACTGAATACTGTATGAGCAACATCAAGGAGCCTTCGACGTGATCAGCACTTCAACCGTCGTCAATTCAGTGGTAGAAAAACTGCGCGCCGCCCTGGCGCGAGGCCAGTGGCGCCGCGGTGAAATGCTGCCCGGTCAACGCGAACTGGCCGAACAGCTGGGCATCAGCCGCCCGAGCCTGCGTGAAGCGGTGATCGTGCTGGAGACCTTGGGCCTGGTGCGTTCCATGCCGGGCAAAGGTGTGGTGGTACTGGAAACCAGCGTCAGCGAGCCGCAGTCGAACGACGCGGTGGCCGACGCCAGCCTGGAAGACATCCTGCAACTGCGCTATACCCTCGAACCCTTCATCGTCGGCCTGGTCGCCCAATCCATCAGCAGCAAGGAAATCGGCCAACTGCGCCTGACGCTGATGGACATGCGCGAAGCCCTGGATGCCGGCGACGCCGAGGCGGGCATGAACGCCTACATCGACTTTCACGAAGAACTGTTTGCCCTGACCTCCAACCCGATTTTCCAGAACGTGGTGCAGCAAACCAGCACCGCGCTCAAACAAAGCGCCCAGGTATTGCGCAACTCCCCTGAACACCTGGCCGAACGCCTGCAAGAGAACGAAGCCGTGGTACGCGCCATCCGCAACAAGAACAGCGCCCTGGCCAGTGCGGAAATGCGTCGGCACATCCTGCAGGAAGGCTTGCGCATGGGCATTCGCTTGAATATCCCGGATGACCATCTGGGCAGCTGATTTTCGGAGACCGGCCATGAACGCTCACGCCCTGCAACGCGATTCCACTCTCACCTCCCTACGCTGGGCGCCCGAAAAAAAGCCCTCGGTGGACGATATCTACCCACGCTTGTTCGACGCCATCCTTGAGCAGCGCATTGCCCCCGCCAGCCGCTTCACCGAAGAAGGCCTGGGCGAACTCTTTGGCGTGAGCCGCAGCGTGATTCGCCGGGTGCTCGCCAAGCTGTCCCATCAGCAAGTGGTCATCCTGCGCCCCAACCAGCGCGCCCAGGTCGCCGCGCCGGATGCCCAGCACACACGGCAGATTCTGGAAGCACGGCGCCTGACCGAAATGACCGTGGTGCAACTGGCCTGCGCCCAGGCCACAGCGATGCAGATCCGCCAACTGCGCGAGCTGATTGCGCAGGAGCGCGACGCCATTGAGCGTGACCAGCGTGGGCCGGCGATCCGGTTTTCTGGAGAGTTTCATCTGCAACTGGCGCACATGGCAGGCAATGCGCCGTTGGCACAGTTTCTCAACAGCCTGGTGCCGTTGACGTCGTTGATCATTGCGCAATTTGAAACGAAGGCCTGCACGTATTGTGCGTGGCAGGAACATGTGGCGATTGTGGATGCCGTGGAACAGCGCGACGCCCACACGGCTGTCGCCCTGATGACCCAGCACCTGAATCACCTGGAAACCCGGCTACTCAAACACCACTGACCTGCGGATAATAAGGAGATCCAAATGTGGGAGGGGGCTTGCTCCCTCCCACACTAGCCCTTCAGTGTTTGATAAATGGTGTTCCAATAAAAAGCCCCCGCATCTCACGATGCGGGGGCTTTTGGTTTACCGAAGCATCAAGCCGGCTGCAACACCGACTGACCACTCAACGCCAGGTCCAGCAACTCACGATTGGCCACCGCGTACATGGCGTAGTCCGTGCCAACCGCAGCACGAATTTCCACCATCATGGCACGCCAGCGATCAGCCATGTCCTGGTGCTGTTCAAGCCACAGGGCCACGCGGGCTTCCATGTCTTGTGGCGCGTCGGCCATTTGCAGTACCGAAATGGTAATCGCCCGTTGCTGCCAGTCCACATCATCGCGGAAGGCTTCGCGGGCCTGGGCCTGCCAGTTGTTGGCCACTGGCAGATCGCTGATCTGCTGCAGGTACCACGGCAGGTCCAGAGCGCTGCCAACGGCGAAGTAGGCTTTGGCCACTTCGGCGGCGTCATGCCCGGTCACGTCGGCGGCTTCGATGATCGGCAGCAAGGTGTACAGGTGGGTAGTGCCTGCAACCATGCGTGCCAACAACTCCGGTACGCCGGCCTGGGTGTAGGCCTGGTAACGGTTCTGCCAGCCTTCACGGGTCGGACCTTCCAGCAGTTCGTCGAGCTTGAGGCCCAATGCCGCCAGGTGCGGACCGAAGTGCGCTGTGTCACGCCCGGCGTCCTGTTCGTTGCGACGGCTGCGCAGGAACCAGCGCGTAGCACGACGGCCCAGGCGCATCAGCTCGTCCATCAGCTCCAGTTGCACGTCGGCCGACACCTGGTGGTCCAGGGCTTCGATCTGACGGAACCAGTGCGGGAGGTGGAAGATATCGCGCACGATCACATAGGCACCGGCGACGTTCGCCGGGCTCATGCCGGTCGACTCTTTGAGTCGCTGCACGAAGGTGATGCCCATGTGGTTGACCAAGTCGTTGGCGATCTGGGTGCTGACGATCTCGCGCTTGAGGCGATGGCGACGCATGGCTTCGGAGAACTTGGCCACCAGGCTCGGTGGGAACGCGGTCTCCATGTCACGGGTCAGGTACTCGTCATCCGGCACCAGGGATTTGAGCAGCGCTTCCTTGAGGTCGATCTTGCTGTACGAAATCAGCACCGACAACTCCGGACGGGTCAAGCCCTTGCCGGTGGACGCGCGCTCGCTGAGCTGCTCTTCGGTCGGCAGGTACTCGATGGCACGGTCCAGCTTGCCACGGCCTTCCAGGTCGCTCATCAGGCGTTTGTACTCGGCGGCGCGCTCGTAAGCCTTGCGTGCGGCCAGGGACAGGGCCTGGGTCTGCTTGTAGTTGTTGCCCAACACCAGGTGGCCGACTTCGTCGGTCATGCTCGCCAGCAACTGGTTGCGTTGCTTGTCGGTCATGTCACCGGCCTGCACCACTTCGTTGAGCAGGATCTTGATGTTCACTTCGTGGTCGGAGCAGTCCACGCCACCGGCGTTGTCGATGAAGTCGGTGTTGGAACCGCCACCATTGAGGCCGAATTCCACACGACCCAGTTGGGTCATGCCCAGGTTACCGCCCTCGCCCACCACCTTGCAGCGCAGCTCGTTGCCGTTGACACGCAGCGCGTCGTTGGCCTTGTCGCCCACGTCGGCATGGCTTTCGGTACTGGCCTTGACGTAGGTACCGATACCGCCGTTCCACAACAGGTCCACCGGCGCCTTGAGCAAGGCGTTGAGCAGTTCGGTCGGGGTCAGCTTGTCGGCCTGGATGTCGAAACGCTCTTTCATCTGTGGCGAGATGGCGATGCTCTTGGCGCTGCGCGAGAAGATACCGCCGCCTTCAGACATGATGCTGGTGTCGTAGTCGGTCCAGGACGAACGCGGCAGCTCGAACATGCGCTGGCGCTCGACGAAGCTGGTGGCCGGGTTCGGGTTCGGGTCGATGAAGATGTGCAGGTGGTTGAAGGCCGCCACCAGTTGCAGCTTGTCGGACATCAGCAAGCCGTTACCGAACACGTCACCGGCCATATCGCCGACGCCCACTACGGTGATGCTGTCTTCCTGCACGTTGATGCCGCGCTCGCGGAAGTGACGCTGCACACCCACCCACGCGCCCTTGGCGGTGATGCCCATTTTCTTGTGGTCGTAACCGGCAGAACCGCCGGAAGCGAACGCGTCACCCAGCCAGAAGCCGTAGTCGATAGCGATGCCGTTGGCGATGTCGGAGAAGGTCGCAGTGCCCTTGTCCGCCGCCACCACCAGGTAGGGGTCATCGTCGTCATGACGCACGACGTTGGCCGGTGGCACCAGGGCGCCGTCCTTGAGGTTGTCGGTAATGTCCAACAGGCCGGAAATGAAGATGCGGTAGCAGGCGATGCCCTCGGCCGCGATCTCGTCCCGGCTGCCGCCCAATGGCAGGCGACGCGGCAGGAAGCCGCCCTTGGCGCCCACCGGCACGATCACCGAGTTTTTCACTTGCTGGGCTTTTACCAGGCCGAGCACTTCGGTACGGAAATCTTCTTCACGGTCGGACCAGCGCAGGCCGCCGCGAGCGACGTTGCCGAAGCGCAGATGCACACCTTCAACCCGTGGCGAGTACACGAAGATTTCAAACTTCGGCACCGGCTTGGGCAGCTCAGGGATCGCGTGCGGGTTGAACTTGAAGCTGAAGTACGACTTGTTCTGGCCGTTGGCGTCAGTCTGGTAGAAGTTGGTACGCAGGGTCGCCTTGATCAGGTCCAGGTAGCGACGCAGGATACGGTCTTCGTTGAGCACCTGAACATCGTCCAGGGCGGTGAGGATCGCTTGTTCCAGGCGTTGCTGCTTGTCTTCCAGGTCGTCGGCGGTGAGCTTGCGCGCCAGGTAGAAGCGGGTCTTGAACAACCGGGTCAACTCGCGGGCGATGTCGGTGTGGTTGTTCAGGGTACTGGCGATGTAACCCAGGTCGAAGCCCAGGCGGATCTGCTTGAGGTAACGGGCGTAGGCACGCAGCAGCGCAACGTCACGCCATGGCAGGCCGGCGGTCAATACCAGGCGGTTGAATGCATCGTTCTCGGCGTCGCCATGCACGATGTGCACGAAGGCGTCCTGCAGGGTGTCGTTGAGCTGCTGGATATCCAGGTTCACGCCTTCGGCGGCGATGAATGCAAAGTCATGGATCCAGAACTCACGGCCATTGGCATGGCGCAGGCGATACGGAAACTCGCCCAGCACGCGCAGGCCGAGGTTTTCCAGGATCGGCAGCACGTCGGACAGCGCCAGCGGGGTGTCAGCGTGATAGAGCTTGCAATGCAGTTCGCGCTGACCGGAGACCTGGCCCAGCGGCTGATAGAAGCTCATCACCAGCGGGTTGGCTTCGGTGAGGCTGTTCAGATGCTGCATGTCGACCACGGCCGAATGCGCGGCGAAACGCTCGCGGTAGCCGGCCGGGAAGCCTTTGGGGAAGTCCGCCAGCACGTTGGTGCCGTGGGCTTCGCCGAAACTTTCCACCACCAGACTGGCGTAGTCGTCCTGCCAGCTGCGGCAGGCTTGCACCACTTCTTTTTCCAGTTGCAGCGGGTCGATGTCCAGGCGGTTCTTCGGGTCGACCCGCAGAATCAGTTGCACACGGGCCAGCACGGACTCGGAGAAGAAGGTCCAGAACTCGCAGTCCGAAGCCTTGAGGCGATCCATCAGCACTTGCTGGATCTTCTGGCGCACTTCGGTGGAGTAGATGTCGCGCGGCACGTAGGCCAGGCAGTAGCAGAAACGACCGTACGGATCTTTGCGCAGGAACACGCGGATCTTGTTGCGTTCCTGGATCTGCACGATCGACATCACGGTGCTGAACAGCTCGTCGACCGGGGTCTGGAACAGGTCGTCACGGGGCAGCACTTCAACCACCTGGGCCAGTTCCTTGCCCAGATGCGCCTTGGCCTGGAAGCCCGAGCGACGCTCGATTTCCGCTACCTTGCGGCGAATGTACGGGATCACTCGCACGCTTTCGCCGTACACCGAGGAGGTGTAGAGGCCCATGAAGCGGTGTTCCTTGATGACCTTGCCGTCGGCACTGATCTCGCGGATCGACACGTAGTCCGGATACGCCGGGCGGTGCACGCGGCTTGGGTGTGCAGCCTTGGCGAACGACAGCACCGTCGGTTCACGCAGGTAGGCCACGGCGTAGTCTTCGATGCGCAGGTCTTCGGCGGTGAGGCCGGCGCGCAGCAGCTTGGTCAGACCGAGGAAGGAGCTGGCGTCATATTCGATATGACCGCCGTCCGCCTCGTCACGTACCACGAACTCTTCATAACCCAGGAAGGTGAAGTGGTTGCCCACCAGCCATTCCAGGAAGTTCTTGATCTCGGCTTTTTCTTCACCGTCGATCGTGAACGCGCTGGCGTCGATACCGGCCAGCAGGTCCTGGACCTTGGCTTTCATCGGTTCGAAATCGGCCACGGCCACGCGCACTTCGCCCAGCACCTGCTCCAGCTCTTTGCTCAGCACGTTCAGCTCGGCGGCGTTGGCGCAGCGGTCGATCTCCAGGTACATCAGCGATTCTTGCAGGATGCCTTCGCCCTGGGTGCCCTTGGGCAGGATTTCCAGCAACTCGCCCTTGCTGCCACGGCGCACGCTGAGCACGGTGGTTTGCAGGGTGTGGATGCTGTAGCCACGGCGGTTCAGCTCGGTACGGACCGAGTCCACCAGAAATGGCAGGTCATGGTGCAGCACTTCGACCGCGGTGTGGGTCGATTGCCAGCCATGACGTTCGTAATCGGGGTTGTAGACCCGCACTTGCGGTTGGGTGTGATCGAAGCGCTCAAGCAGGCGCCAGGCAGACAGGGTGCAACCGGCCAGGTCGGAAAGGCGACGCTGGGTCAGTTCGTCCAGGGAAATGATGCCGAAGAATTGCTCAGCAAACAGCGCCACTTGTGGCAGTGCCTGTTCACTGATGTGCTGCGCCAGTGCCGCTTGCAGTTGATGCTGGAAGTCGGCCTTGCTGGCTGCGGTGAAGAACGCCATCTGTGGTACTCCGCTTGGGCTTGTTATTGATGGAAGCGTCGCGTGTTATCCCCTTGCGGGGAGACCGTCAGCTCTGTTCGTGGGTCACGATAAACGAATCAGGCCGACAGGTGGGTGAAGCTGGACAGGACAGTCAGGTCACATACAACTTCCACAAGATGCACACCTTGCCGGGTGACGGTACGACGGGCAGGTCAGGCGCCGGGCGCGGGGCACATCCGTTGCGCAGCTTAACGAGTGTAGGAAGACCGCTGCTTGCGACGCTGCGACATATTCGGTCATCGGTAAGCAGGCAATAGGTTGCAACTTGGGCAACCGCGATTTTCCGGGCAAAAAACCTGCGCTTTTCAGCCCTCTGAGTACCGAAAATGACTGATACCGCACCCCAGGTCATGCCCTGGGTCTGACACACCCTGCAGCATAAAATTCGCCGCAATGGCACAATTGCCAGCGCAACGCCCTCCTCCACACAGGATTTCCCATGCTGCAGCTGAAAACCGACGCCCTGATGGCCACCCCGTGCGACGAAGAAGAAGACAACATGGCCATGCTTTGCTGCCACGGCAAGAACGGCGAAATGTTCATGTTGAGCCGCTACCCGGATGAAGAGGAAGTGGAACTGACCTGGGATTACGAGCCGTCGACGCTGGATGGGCTGAAGATCACCTTGAGTGCCACGACGTTGCTGGTCGAACTTGCAGCCGGTGATGCCGATGCATTGGGTGGCAAGGATCATCTGGAGATCACCCACGCCACGGCCGCATCCGACCTGGCTGAAGTGGAGGAAACCTTGCAGAAAATCCTCGCAGGCACTGGCACTTTCATCCGGACTTGAGCTGCACCCTGGTTCAAATGTGGGAGGGGGCTTGCCCCCGATAGCGGCGGGCCAGTTAATACATCGGTGCCTGACACACGGGCATCGGCGGCAAGCCCCCTCCCACATTGACCGTGTTCCCACACCAAAAGCCTACAAGTTTTTCTGAAAATACCCGTGACGTCGTTAGTCGTCACCCCCTTCGATGCATTAAAGTAAGCCTCCCAAGCCTGGCGCTCGCGCTCCACCATCAGGCTCATCTTTCCAGGAACCGTCATCGATGGAACATCGTGAAGCGCTGCTTGCGCTGCGAACCTTTCTTTCTACGCAGATTCTCGGCCAGGAAAAACTCATCGATCGCCTGCTGATTGCCCTGCTCGCCGACGGCCATATGCTGGTCGAAGGCGCACCGGGGCTGGCCAAGACCAAGGCGATCAAGGAGTTGGCCGAAGGCATCGAAGCGCAGTTCCATCGTATCCAGTTCACCCCCGACCTGCTGCCCGCCGACATCACCGGCACCGAGATCTATCGCCCGGAAACCGGCAGTTTCGTGTTCCAGCAGGGGCCGATATTCCACAACCTGGTGCTCGCCGACGAAATCAACCGCGCCCCGGCCAAGGTCCAGTCGGCCTTGCTTGAAGCGATGGCCGAGCGCCAGGTCAGCGTGGGCCGTAGCACTTACGAGCTATCGCCGCTGTTTTTGGTGATGGCCACGCAGAACCCCATCGAGCAGGAAGGCACCTACCCTCTGCCCGAAGCCCAGCTCGACCGCTTCCTCATGCACGTCAAGATCGGTTTCCCGGACGCCGCCGTCGAACGGCGCATCCTGCAACAGGCCCGCGGCGAAGCGCTCAATGGCGAAACCAAGCCTGAGCGGCGCGTCAGCCAACAGGCGATCTTTGCCGCCCGCAAGGAAATCCTTGGCCTGTACATGGCCGATGCGGTAGAGGAATACCTGGTGCAGCTGGTCATGGCCACGCGTACGCCTTCCAAGTTCGACCCGGAAATGGCCGAGTGGATCGCCTATGGCGCCAGCCCCCGTGGCTCCATCGCCCTGGACCGTTGCGCCCGCGCCCACGCCTGGCTGGCCGGTCGCGACTTCGTAAGCCCCGAGGATATCCAGGCGGTGCTGTTCGACGTGCTGCGTCACCGCATCATCCTGTCGTTCGAAGCCGAAGCTGCCGGGATCGACCAGGACCGCGTGGTGCAACGCATTCTTGACGTTGTTGCCGTCGCTTGAAGCCGATGAACGCAAGCGATGGTATACGCGTAACCCTCAGTGAACTGATTGAGATGCGTCACCACGTGCGCGAAGTGCAGCTGTTCTCCACGCCCGGCCAGCGCAGCCCGTTGATCGGCCTGCACCACTCCAAGCTGCGCGGGCGCGGTGTGGACTTCGATCAGGTGCGGGTGTATCAGGCGGGCGACGACGTGCGCACCATCGACTGGCGCGTGACAGCGCGCACCCAGGAACCGCACACCAAATTGTTCCACGAAGAACGCGAACGGCCGATCTTTATCATGGTGGAGCAAAGCTGCCGGCTGTTCTTCGGCTCGGGGCAGATGTTCAAGTCGGTGCTCGCCGCACAAGCGGCCAGCCTGATCGGCTGGGCGGCCCTGGGGCATAACGATCGGGTCGGCGGTCTGGTGTTCGGCGACAGCGAGCACTACGAAATCAAGCCTCGACGCAGCAAACAAAGCCTGTTGCAGCTGCTTAACCGCCTGGTGCGGGTCAACCAGAGCCTGAACACCGAAAGCCGCCCCGAAGCTGACGCCCTGGGCATGGCCTTGCGCCGTGGCCGTGAAGTGTTGCGACCGGGCAGCCTGGGGATTGTGATCTGCGATGAACGGGCGCTGACTGACAGCGCCGAGCAACAGCTGAGCCTGCTGTCGCGACATTGCGACCTGTTGCTGCTGCCCATTTCCGACCCCCTTGATCACGCCCTGCCCGCCGCCGGGTTACTGCGCTTCGCAGAACGTGGCGCACAGCTGGAACTGGACACCCTGAACATTGATTTGCGCCAGGCCTACAAAGCCCAGGCCGAAGCGCGTATCGCCCGCTGGGAACGGCTCGCGCAAAAGCTGCGGGTGTTGTTGATGCCGTTGAGCACACAGAGTGAAATGGTCGAGCAATTGCGCGAGTACCTCAACCCGCAACGCCCGGTTAAAAAACAATGAGCAGCCTGGACCAACTGCAACCGCTGATCGCCCCGCCGGCCATCGGCTTCTGGCCGCCTGCGCCCGGCTGGTGGCTGTTGCTGCTGGTGATCCCGCTGCTCGGCTGGGGCCTGTGGTGGTTGCGCCGCTTCCTGCCAGCGCGCCGCCCCGTGGCCCGCGCCGAACAACCGCTGGACCCGCTGCGCATCGCCGCCCTCGCCGAACTGGCCTTGATGCCCAAGCCCTACGACGGCGCGCCCGCAGGTGCCTGGCTGCAACAACTCAACGGCCTGCTCAAGCGCCTGTGCCGTAACGACTACCCGTATAGCCAGAGCCATACCCTCAACGGCCGCAAATGGCTGGCCTTCCTCGACAACCGCTGCCCCGCCGCCGGCCTGACACGCTGGATGGTACTGGTGGAAGGCGCCTACAAGCCCGAATGCAAACTCGATGACAAAGCCATCGCCGGCCTGACCCAGGCTGTCGACACCTGGATTCGCAAACATGTTTGAGTTCGCCTGGCCGTGGATCTTTACCCTGCTGCCATTGCCCTGGTTGATGCGCCTGATCCTGCCCGTGGCCGACAGCGGCGAGCCGGCATTGAAAGTCAGCTACCTCAGCGACCTCGAAAGCCTCGCCCGTCGCCGCGCCCGGGCCAACCTGCCCGGCTGGCGTCAGCAGGCCCCCTTCGTGGTGCTGTGGCTGCTGTTGCTGACCGCCGCCGCACGCCCGCAATGGCTTGGCGAACCTTTACCGATTGCCGCCAGTGGCCGGGACTTGCTGGTGGCGGTCGACGTGTCCGGCTCCATGGATTTTCCCGACATGCACTGGCAAGACGAGGACGTGAGTCGCCTGGCCCTGGTCAAACACCTGCTCGGGGACTTTCTTGAAGAACGCGAAGGTGACCGCGTGGGCTTGATCTTGTTTGGTACTCAAGCCTACCTGCAGGCACCGCTGACCTTCGATCGGCGCACCGTACGTACCTGGCTGGATGAAGCGCGTATCGGCATTGCCGGCAAGAATACCGCTATCGGCGATGCCATCGGCCTGGCCTTGAAACGCCTGCGCCAACGCCCGGCGCAAAGCCGTGTGCTGATCCTGATCACCGACGGCGCCAATAACGCCGGGCAGATCGACCCGTTGACGGCAGCGCGACTGGCGGCCGAAGAAGGCGTGAAGATTTACCCGATCGGCATTGGCGCCGACCCGGAGCAAACCGGTTCCCTGGGCATTCTCGGCGTAAATCCGAGCCTGGACCTCGACGAACCGGCGCTCAAGGCGTTGGCCGAGGCCACCGGCGGCCAATATTTCCGCGCCCATGACGGCGAAGAACTGCAGCAGATCAAGGAGACCCTCGACACCCTGGAGCCCGTCGAACAACAACCCACCCAAGCGCGACCGGCCCAGGCGTTGTACAGCGGCCCGCTGGCGCTGGCGCTGATCTTGAGCCTGTTGCTGGTGATCCAGGAACGCTGGCCCAACAACGCCTTGCAACGCGGGTTCAACAAGCTGTCGAGCAGAGGGATCTTCCTGCAACAACACCCTGAATGGCGCCAGCGCCTCAAGCGCCTGCGTTTGCGGAGACGTCGATGATCGCCCTGTGGCCGCACTGGTTCCGGCCCTGGTGGCTGTTGCTGCTACCGCTGCTCGGCTGGTTGCTGTGGCAGTTGTGGCACCGACAAAAGCGCGCCGGCCGCTGGCAGATGATCCTGCCACCGGCCTTCCATGCCGTACTGCTCAGTGGCGGCAACGGCCGCGAGAGCAAATCGCCGTGGGTGGTGCTGGGCATCGCCTGGCTGTTGGCCGTGCTGGCGTTGCTGGGGCCCAGTTGGCAACGGGTTGAACAGCCCAGTCAGAAACCCGCTGACCCGCTGGTGGTACTGCTGGAACTGACCCCGGAAATGCTTGCCACCGACAGCCCGCCCAACCGTCTGGAGCAGGCGCGGCGCAAGCTGTATGACCTGCTGCAAGCACGCACCGATGCGCAAACCGCCATCGTCGTGTATGCCGGCAGCGCCCATACGCTGGTGCCGCTGTCGGACGACCTGGCCACCAGCCGCAATCTGCTGGAGGCCCTGCGCCCCTCGATCATGCCCGAGCCCGGCCATCGCGCCGATCTGGCCGTGGAAAAAGCCCTCGGCCTGCTCAAGCAAGGCGGGCTCGGCCAGGGGCGCCTGCTGCTGATCGGCTCCTCGCTGTCGAAACAGGAGCGCCAGGGCATCCGCCTGCAACTGCAAAGCGCCCAGGCACCGCCCTTGTCGATCCTCGGCATCGGCAGCCGTGAAGGCACACCGGTGACCCAGGAAAGCGGCGAGTTCCTCAAGGACGACCAGGGCGCGATCCTGGTGCCACGCCTCGACAGCCCGACGCTCAAGGCCTTCGCCAGTGAAATGGGTGGCCGCTACCGTGCAGCGCGCCTGGATGACAAGGACCTGCGCCAACTGGGTATGCTCGACAGCGTACAAGCCCTGCGCAACGACGGCCAAGTACTGCACCTGGACACCTGGGCCGATCAGGGTTACTGGCTGCTGCTGCCGCTGTTACTGCTGGCCGCCTGCGCCGGGCGTCGCGGCTGGCTGTTCTGCCTGCCGTTGCTGCTGCTGGGCGCACCACAACCCAGTTACGCCTTTGGCCTTCAGGACCTGTGGCTGCGCCCCGACCAGCAAGGCCAATACCTGCTCAAGCACAAGCGCCCAGCCGAAGCCGCCGAACACTTTCAAGACCCGCAATGGCAAGGTGTAGCCCTGTACGAAGCCGGCAATTACGCCGAGGCGATCAAACGTTTTGCCCAAGGCAACGACGCTTATTCCCACTACAATCGAGGCAATGCTCTGGCCAAAGCCGGTGAACTCGAAGCCGCTATCGACGCCTACGAGCAAGCCCTGGAAGCCCAGCCCGATCTGCAACCGGCGCTGAAAAACAAGGCCCTGGTTGAAACCCTGATGCAAGAGCAAGCCCAGCCCGAACCGACCCAGCCTGCAAAAAACGAAGATGACGAAAGCCCCCAACCCGGCCAAACTGCGCAACCGGGGGCCAGCGGGCAAACGGGCCAGAGTGGCGAACAATCGCCCCAGGGCCAGGGCGAAGCCAGCAGCGGTGAAACGCAGGCCGGCGCCACCCCACAGCCAGGCCACAATGAAGTGCCGGGCAGCGAACTGGGCGACGAGCACACCACCACGCCGCCCCTGCGCCCTGTCGACACCCGCCTTGAAGGCGAGCGCCGCCAAGCGCTGGAGCAATGGCTGCAAGAGATCCCGGACAACCCCGGCGAACTGCTGCGGCGCAAATTCTGGTACGAACAGCAACAACATCAGGACACGACTCGATGAGCCGCCGCACCACCCTTTTGCTTCTGCTCGCGTTGTCGGCAGGCCACGCCCAGGCGGCGAACCTGGTTGCCAGCGTTGACCGTAACCGCCTCAACTCCGGGGAAACGGTGGAGCTGACGGTGGAGTCCAGCGATGTAACCCAATTCGGCAAGCCGGACCTGTCGCCCCTGGACGCACAGTTCGAAGTCAGCGGCACCCGCCAGATCAACCAACTCACCACCCTGGGCGGCGATAACCACGCCACCACCCGCTGGATCATCACCCTGCTGCCCAAGGAAAACGGCAACGTGGTCATCCCGCCGTTGCAAGTGGGCGCACTCAAGACCCAGCCGATCACCCTGCAAGTGGTCGAAACCGCCAGCCAGAACACCAGCACCGAACTGGCCCCGGTATTTATCGAGGCCAACCTCGACCAGACCGCCGTGTACGTCCAGGCCCAGGCGCTGTTGACCGTACGCGTGTACCACTCGGTATCGCTGTATGACGACAGCAGCCTCACGCCCTTGCAGATCCCCGATGCCCGTGTCGAACAACTG
Source organism: Pseudomonas synxantha BG33R (assembly GCF_000263715.2). Taxonomy (NCBI): domain Bacteria; kingdom Pseudomonadati; phylum Pseudomonadota; class Gammaproteobacteria; order Pseudomonadales; family Pseudomonadaceae; genus Pseudomonas; species Pseudomonas synxantha. The sequence goes on along the minus strand of NZ_CM001514.1, from coordinate 2,865,062 downwards.
GGCGAGTCGCGCACCTATGAGAAGGTCATCAACAGCATCCGCCATGGCGTGATCGAGACCCGCTACGCTGTCTACCCCCAGCACAGCGGCACGGTGGTAATTCCGGCGCAGACCTTCAGCGCTACCCTGGTCGAATCGCGCCCCCCCCAGGAAAACACACTGCAGGGCACCAAGCCGGGCAAGATGATCCACGTCAGCTCTGCAGCCCTGCCGTTGACGATCAAACCCAAGCCGGACCTCTACCCCGCCGACGCTCCCTGGCTGCCGGCGCGCAGCCTGACCCTGAGCGAAGGCTGGAACCCTACGCCGGACCACGTGCAGGTCGGCGACTCTCTGACCCGCAGCCTCACCGTGCAGGCCGAGGGCTTATCCAGCGCACAGTTGCCGGCGCTGCCCAGCGCCGACGTCAACGGCCTGCGCCGCTACCCGGACCAACCGGTACTGGGCAACCAGACCAGCGACCGCGGCCTGATCGGCAGCCGTGAAGACCGCGAAGCCCTGGTGCCAACCCGCGCCGGCGAGCTGGAACTGCCGCCGGTGGAAGTGGTGTGGTGGAACACCCACGAAGATCACCTGGAACGCACCACCCTGCCGGCGCGCACTATGCAAGTGGCGGTCAATCCCAGCCTGGTGGTGGACACACCCGCCACGCCGACCATCATCACTGCACCCGACGATGAGCGCCTGTGGCTGTGGCAACTGAGCACGCTGATCCTGGCTTGCACCACGTTGCTGGGCTTCGGCCTGTGGTGGCGCGCCCGTCGGCAGCCGGCCGTACAGCGCGCCGCGCAAACCGGCCCAAGCCCACGCACCCTGCTCGACGACCTCAAGCGCGCCACCCAGGCCAACGATCCGCAAGCCACCCGCCAGGCCCTCGATGCCTGGGCGCGTCAACAGCCGGAAACCCTGGCCGACATGGCGGCGCGGTTTGTGCCATTGTCAGATGCCCTGGATGGCTTGAACGGCGCGCTGTACAGCGAAAGCGGCCAGTACTGGCTGGGTGAAGACCTGTGGCGTGCAATCAAGGCCATCCCCGTGGCCGAACGCGAGCAAGACCCGGCGACCGACACCACCAGCTTGCCGCCGTTGTATCCCAAGTAATACCGCAAACTCATGTGGGAGGGGGCTTGCTCCCGATGGCGGTGGATCAGCCAGTTAATCCATATCTGACTCATCGTCATAGGGGCAAGTCCTCTTCTATATCGGGTCTGGGCCACTTGCAGGCACTGCGTGCGTGTTACAGGTAAACTCCCCTCCTTTTCATCTTCTCCACGGAGTTCGCCTTGCGTCTGTTTCACACCTCCGACTGGCACCTGGGCCAAAACCTCCACGGCCAGGAACGCGACTTCGAACATGCCTGTTTCCTTGAGTGGCTGCTGGGCCAACTGAAGGCCCAGCGCCCGGATGCGCTGTTGATCGCTGGCGATATTTTCGACACGGTCAACCCGCCGCTCAAGGCCCAGGAACGCCTGTATGACTTCATCATCAGCGCCCACGAGCAAAACCCGACGCTGACGATTGTGATGGTCGCCGGCAACCATGACTCCGGCTCGCGTATCGAGCTGCCCGCGCCGTTGATGCGCCGCCTGCGCACTCATGCCCTGGGCCGGGTGTTGTGGCTCGATGATGGCCAGTTGGACGCCGAACGCCTGCTGATCCCCTTGCCGGATGCCAAAGGCAAGATTGCCGCCTGGTGCCTGGCGTTACCTTTTCTACGCCCGGCGGAAGTCACCGGTGCGCACTTGGGCGATGATTACTTGCGGGGTATCGGCCAGGTGCATGAATGGCTGATCGCCGCCGCCAATGCCAAACGCAAAAAAGGCCAGGCGCTGATAGCCATCAGTCATGCGCACATGGCCGGGGGGTCGGTATCGGAAGACTCCGAGCGCAGCCTGATCATCGGCAATGCCGAGGCGCTGCCGGCCAGCCTGTTCGACAAAACCGTCAGCTATGTTGCCCTCGGCCATTTGCACAAGCCGCAACAGGTCAATGGCGAAGAGCGCATTCGCTACAGCGGCTCGCCGATTCCACTGTCGTTTTCCGAGATTGGCTACAAGCACCAGGTGCTCGACGTGACGTTCCAGGGCGAACGGCTGGTGGGTGTTGAACCGCTGCTGATCCCCCGTTCAGTCAACCTGCAACGCCTGGAAGCCGCACCGCTGGCGGACATCCTCAAGCAGCTGCACGACCTGCCCGACATCGACCTGCTGGCCGAAACCCAACGTCACCCTTGGCTGGAAGTGCGGGTACGCCTCGACGAACCACAGCCAGACCTGCGCCAGCAGATCGAAACCGCCCTGCAAGGCAAAGCCGTGCGCCTGGTGCGCATCGCCGCCGAATACGCCGGCCAGCGCGGCAACAGCGAAAGCGACGATGAGCGCTTGATCGAACTCGACCAGCTCACGCCCCAGGAATTGTTCAGCCGCGCCTGGCAGGACAGCTATGGCAGCGAAGTGGATGAACAAACCCTGAAGGATTTCGCCGTGCTGCTCCAGGAAGTGCAACAGGAGGGCGAACAGCCATGAAGATCCTCGCTATCCGCCTGAAAAACCTCGCCTCCCTGGCCGGCCCGTTCGAGATCGACTTTACCGCCGAGCCCCTGGCCAGTGCGGGCCTGTTCGCTATCACCGGGCCGACCGGCGCGGGTAAAAGCACGCTGCTTGATGCATTGTGCCTGGCGTTGTTCGGCGCGGTGCCGCGCCTGGGCGATACCGGCCAGGCCAAGATGCCGGACGCCGACACCGATATTTCCATTGGCGATCCGCGCACGCTGATTCGGCGCGGCACCGGCGGCGGTTATGCCGAAGTGGATTTCGTCGGCGTCAGCGGCCGTCGCTACCGCGCGCGCTGGGAAGCCAACCGCGCCCGCGACAAGGCCAGCGGCAAGTTGCAGAACAGCCGGCAAAGCTTGATCGACCTGGACAGCGAGCAACTGCTGGCCAGCCAGAAAACCGAATACAAGACTCAGCTTGAGCTGGCCTTGGGCCTGAACTTCGAGCAGTTCACCCGTGCGGTATTGCTGGCGCAAAGCGAGTTCAGCGCCTTCCTCAAGGCCAATGACAATGAGCGCAGCGAACTGCTGGAAAAGCTCACCGACACCGCGCTGTACACCCAACTGGGGCGACGTGCATTCGACAAGGCCAAGGAGGCCAGGGACGCCCACAAACAGCTGCAAGACCAGGCCACCGGCGTAGTGCCCCTGGCGCCTGAAGCCCGCGTCGAACTCGATCAACAGTTGGCCGAAGCCCAGCAACAACTCAAGACCCAGCAGGCCCAGCTCAAGCAGTTGGAGTTGCAGCACACCTGGCTTAAAGAGTTGCGTGAGTGGCAAGAGCGCCAGCTCAGCGCCGTCGAACAACTGCAGCAGGCCCAGCAGCAGTGGGACAGCCAAGGCCCGCAACGCCAGGACCTCAATCGCCTGGAGCAATTGGCACCGCAACGTCATCACTTCCTGCGCCAGGCTGAACTCGGCACCCTGCTGACGCCACTCGCGGCACAGATTCAGCAACAGCTTGAGCAGCAAGTCGCCCTGCATACCCGCCAGGACCAGGCGCAACAACAGCAACTGGCTGCCCAAACGGCGCTGGTCGACGCCCTGAAAAACCAGGCCGAGGCGGCTCCCCTGCTGCGCCAGGCCGTTGAAGAACAGAACACCCTCGCCCACTTGACCCGGGAACTGGCCAAGCGCAGCGAAGAAAAACAACAACAGCAAAGCGCCTGCAACGAAGGCCACGCCCTGCTCAAGGGTTTGCAGGACACGCAAACCCAAGTCGCCGAGCGCCTGCACCGCCTGGCCACCGAGCTTGAGCACAGCGCCGCCCTTGCCCCGCTGAGCGAAGCCTGGAACGCCTACCGCGACCGTCTGCAACAGCTGATGGTGATCGGCAATCGCCTCAACAAGGGCGAGGCTGAACTGCCGCAACTCGAACAGCGTGCCAGCGCCGCCGCCGAACAATTCACCCAACAGCGCGAAGCCCTTGACCTGCTCTACCAGGAAGCCGGTGCCGAACCCCACGCGGTGGCCGAGCAAATTCAGTTGCTGGCCAGCCTGCTGCAGGATAATCGCAAGCAACAGCGTGCCTTCGAGGACCTGGCCCGCTTGTGGGACAGCCAGCAGCAACTGGATCAACAGACAGCCGCGCTGACACAAAAGCTCACCGACGCCGCGCAACGCCGCGAGCAACTGAACCAGAGCGGTTTGCAAACCAAGGCCGAACTCAGCGTGGCTGAGCAAACCCTCACGGTGACCAAGCAACTGCTGGAACGTCAGCGTCTGGCCCGCAGTGCCAGCGTCGAAGAGTTGCGCGCGCAATTGCAGGATGACCAGCCCTGCCCGGTGTGCGGCAGCCACGAGCATCCGTATCACCAGCCCGAAGCCCTGTTGCAGAGCCTGGGTCGCCATGACGAGAACGAAGAAGCCACGGCGCAAAAGGCGGTCGACGACCTCAAGGAAAAACTCAACGAACTGCGCGGAGAAGTCGGTGGCCTGATCGCCGAACAAAAGGAGTTCCTGCGCCAACAGGAACAGCTGGCGATACACCAGCAAGGCCTGGCACAGAGCCTGGAAGCCCATCCGCTGGCCGCTTCGTTGTTCAACCAGGACGCGGCCAAACGCAGCGGCTGGCTGGCTCAGCAACTGGCCCAACTGACCCAGAGCCTCACTCAGGACGAACAACGCCAGGGCGCCCTGCTCAACCTGCAACAAAACGCCGGGCGCCTTCAGCAGCAATTGCAAGCCGCCCAGGAGGCCAGCCAGCAAGCCCGGCAGCTGCTGGTGGACCAGCAACGGGAATTGGCCAAGGACCGCGAACGCCTCGACGCAGAACTCGCCACCTTCGCCACCCTGTTGCCCACCCAAACCCTGGAGGGCTTGCGCAGTGCGCCTGCGGCGACCTTCATGCAACTCGACCAGCAGGTCAGTCAACGCCTTGAGCAATTGGGCCATCAGCGCGATGAACTGGCCGAGCAGCAGGAGCGCCAGCAGGCCATCGAGAAACAGCAGACCCACCAGCAACATCGCCAGCAGCAGCTCGACGCGCTCACGCTGCAAGTCACCGAAGTGGCCTCACAGCAACAAGCTGTTCAAGAAAAACTCAGCGCCTTGCTGGGCGACCACGCCAGCGCCGAACACTGGCAGCAGCAACTGGAGCAGGCCGTCGCGCAGTCACGCCAAAGCGAGACCGACGCCAACCACGAGCTGCACACCGTGCACACGGCCCTGGTCCAACTGGCTGCTGACCTTAAGGCCCAGCAGGACCGCCAGCACGCGCTGCAAGCGGAACAACAAGCGCTTGAAACACGCATCAATGAATGGCGCACGCTGCACCCCGACCTGGATAACCAGGGCCTGTCACGTTTATTGGCCTTCGATGAGGCCCGGATCGCGCAGCTACGCCAGGACCTGAACAGCAGCGAAAAAGCTGTCGAGCAAGCCAAGGTACTGCTGCAAGAGCGCGAACAGCGCTTGGCCGAACACCAGGCCTTGCACAACGGCAATCTCGACGCCGATCAACTGGACCACACCCTGGCGGCGCTCAATCAGCAGCTGGCCGAAGGCGAGAAGCAGTGCGCCGAACTGCGCGCCCGCCAAGCCGAAGATCAACGCCGCCAGGACGCCAACCAGGCCCTGGCCGAACAGATCACCAAGGCCTATGAAGAATGGCAGCGCTGGGCGCGCCTGAATGCGTTGATCGGTTCGGCCACCGGCGACACCTTCCGCAAGATCGCCCAGGCCTACAACCTCGATTTGCTGGTGCACCATGCCAACGTGCAGTTGCGCCAACTGGTGCGCCGCTACCGGCTTAAACGCGGCGGCAGTATGCTCGGGCTGTTGGTGATGGACACGGAGATGGGTGACGAATTGCGCTCGGTACACTCACTGTCCGGTGGCGAAACCTTCCTGGTGTCATTGGCGCTGGCCTTGGGCCTGGCGTCCATGGCCTCAAGCACCTTGAAGATCGAGTCGCTGTTTATCGATGAAGGTTTCGGCAGCCTCGACCCCGAGTCCCTGCAATTGGCCATGGACGCTTTGGATGGTTTGCAGGCTCAGGGCCGCAAGGTGGCGGTGATCTCTCACGTTCAGGAAATGCACGAGCGTATCCCGGTGCAAATCCAGGTCAAGCGCCAGGGCAATGGCCTGAGCACCCTGGAGGTCAAGTGAGCCAGGCGCTGCTGTATTCGTTCCGGCGTTGCCCTTATGCAATGCGGGCGCGATTGGCGCTGCGCTATTCAGGCGTGCCGGTGGACATTATCGAAGTGAGCCTGAAAGCCAAGCCGACCGAGATGCTGGCGCTGTCGCCCAAGGGCACGGTGCCGGTGTTGAGCGTCGAAGGCCGAGTGATCGAAGAAAGCCTGGAGATCATGCAGTGGGCGCTGGCACAGCACGATCCCGAGGATTGGTTGTTGCAGGGTGAGCCTGCGGTATTGGCGCTGATTAGCGAGAACGATCAGGTGTTCAAACATCACTTGAATCGATACAAGTACGCCGAACGCTACCCGGAGCAACCGATGGAACATTATCGGGCCGAGGGCGAGGTGTTTTTGCGCAAGCTGGAGGGTTTGCTGACAGAGCGGGAGTATTTGCTTGCCGATCACCGGAGCCTGGCAGATGCGGCGCTTGTGCCCTTTGTACGGCAGTTTGCCCATGTGGATCGCGAATGGTTTGCGGGGACGCAGTACTACCGGTTGCAGGCGTGGCTTCAGAAATTTCTGGAGTCACCGCTGTTTATTGCGGTGATGGCAAAAACCTGAGTCTTACTCGACTAAATGTGGGGGGGCTTGCTCCCGATGGCGGCCTGAGGGCCGACCAGGATGCCGGATCAAACCGAGTACATATCCGTTATTTAGGCAACGGCTACTATTGGTTCCGCTTTTACAGCGGCTCACTTTTGAAAAGCGCAAAAGTAAGCAAAACGCTCTTGCCCCACCACTCGGCACCTCGCCTAGGCTCGGTGTGCCCGTAATCCGCCAGCGTGGTTTAACGGGGCGCCTGAGATCAAAAGCAGATCAAGAGCGGCTCGCTTCGCACCGTGGTTACCGTAGGGCTGGGAACTGAAGTTGTGTAGATACCTATGGCTATCGGGGGCAAGCTCCCTTCCACATTAGTACTCTGTAGTCTGAAGCTCAGTGCTGAGTCTTGTGATCCAGCGCTGCATAGAAATTGGCACTCTGTTGCAGGTATTTCTGGGTGTAGGCCGTGACACTGGATTTCTTGTCAGTGACTTCCACGCTGGCGCTGGCAGGCAATGCCACGGTAGCGGAAACAGCGGAAGCGGCGATGATGGAGAAGAGATTCAAGTTCATGGCGGTAACCCTTGTGTTCGTTTGGTTGGGTGGCCGGTGGAGGCCTTGGAACCAAACTTACGCCCGAGGCTTGAACCTTAGAAGTGCTTTGAAACAGTAGCCGCTATCAACCGAATTAATACAAAGGCTCAGGCCCCGCACTGCGGGGCCTGTGGCTTATTGACGCACCAGGAACTTGAGGTCGCTGGGGGCATCGATCGGCAATTGCTGCACGGTTTTACCCAACAGACCGGTCTTGGGGTCGCGTTCAACCACCACGATTTCATTGCTTTTCTGGTTGGCGATCAGCAGGAACTTGCCGCTCGGGTCGAGGCTGAACTCGCGAGGGTGATCACCTTCCACAGAGCGACGCTGGATTTCCTTGAGGTGCGCGGTGGCCGGGTCGATGCTGAACACCAGCAACTGATTGGCGGTACCGCGGTTGCTCACGTAGAGGAACTTGCCATCGCTTGACGCATGCAGCGCCGCGCCGGCCTTGTCGGACACCGGTTGGCCAGCGGCATAGTCCAGCAGCTGGGTTTGCGTCAGCTTGCCATCGCTGTAATCGAACACCGCGACCTGAGCGCTCATTTCGGTGGTCAGCCAGGCGTGTTTGCCGTCGGCGCTGAACAGCAAATGACGTGGGCCGCTGCCGGGTGGCAGTTGCACCGAGGCCGGGTTGGCCGGCGTCAGCGGCAATTCGTGATTGGCCTTGGGATCGTACTGGTAGACAAACACTTTGTCCGCGCCCAGGTCCTGCACATACACGTACTTGCCATCCGGCGACGACACCACAGAATGCACGTGATTGGACGCCTGGCGCTCAGGATTTACCCGGCTGGCCGGATGCCCGCTCAACTGCACCGGGGCCGACAGCTTGCCCTCGGCGCCTACCGGCAGCACCGCCAGGCTGCCGCCCGGGTCTTCGAGTACCGAATAGTTGGCAACGAACAGGTGACGCCCATCGGCGGCGACGCTGGAATGGGTCGGCTCGTTGCCCAGGCTCTGCACCTGGTTGATCAGGGTGAGCTGATGATTTTGCGGGTCGATGCTGTAACTGCTGACACGACCCACCGGGTCTTTCTGGCCTGGACCGTTCTCGTTGACCACAAACAGGTACTTCTGGTCCTTGGAAACCGTCAACCACGACGGGTTGGCCGTCTTGGCCGCCAGCACCGGCTTGCCGCTGAACTGCCCGGTGCGGCTGTCGAATTGCAGGCGGTAGATGCCTTCGCTGGTACCGGCAGTGTAGCTGCCCACCAGCAGTTCATAGGTGTCAGCCGGTGCAGCCTGCACCGACATGGCACCAACACTGCCGGCCATCAGCAGGGGCCAGAATTTACGCATCATCATCGGCTTCATCCTCATCGTTATTGTTGCCGGTGAAAGCGCTCATGCAGATCAGACGATGCTCGCCCGATTCACCGGTAAGGGTCCAGCTTTGCAGGGTGTCGTCGAACGTGGCCGCCTGCACCTGGGCCAGGCTGAATGCCCAGCGTTTTTCTGCACGGCCGTCCATGGCGGTGATCAGCAACTTCTCGTCATTGAGTTCGAAGTCAAAAGCGTGCAAGCCATCGATTTCAAGCATGTCGCTGGTTTCAAGGGTGTCCGGCAGGGTGGCAGATTCGGCAGTCATCACATCAGTCGTTCAGAGGAAAGACCTCATGATAGGCCAAATTGTTGCATCGGCCTAAATGCTGCCTTCAACCATCGGGGGCGTTCACATGCCGCCATAATTGCTCCCTCCCTAAGTCGGCCCGCGCATTATCAGCTTTTACCGCTGATACAGCGTTACCGGAAACAGCTGATTACTCATTGTTCATTTGACGGTTAAGCACCGGTCGTTAGTTTTCGCTCGCCTGTTCGCTTTACGCGTTCAGGGTCAAATCGCTATGCCGAGCAAGATCTCAACGACAAGGAAGCTACATGATGATCCATGGAAACCACCCTCCACGACCTTCCGACTACACCTTGAGCCCCGTACCGCTCCCCCCCGTTACCCACAAGTCGGGTGAAGTGCTCGAAACACCCCCTGGCAGCCACTCCGAGGCGTCGCTCCAAACGGACCACGATCATTCACTGCGCAGATCCCGGCGCGATACCAGCGTCCATTACGAAATATCGCCTGGGTCGTCATCGCTCAGATCCGGCTTGAGCTTTGTGCCGCTAAGCCCAACGCCGGCCGCTACGGTCTCAACGCTGCAGCCCGCTGCCGACGTCACTGCCAATACGGTTGCACACCAGTTCGCCGGCCGGCCCACGTTGCGCTCAGTGGTATCGAACCTGCTCGGCGACGCCATCAAAAACCTGTATCCCACCTTGGCGTTTGACCCTCAATACACAGCGCTGGCCGACCCCATTTCCAACAATCCCCCCCAGTACTGCTTGACCCCTTTGCTGGACGTAGCGCTCAAGCACCTGACCCGCGACGGCGAGCTGGACTTTACCGATAAGCACTCACTGGCCTGCACGCTGATTGATCAAGCCACGGGCCATATGCTCAAACCGGGGCCCTTGGCGGGAGCGCTGGTGCCGGGCATCGATATGCAAGCCATCGAATTGATCATCCGCAGCCTGCGAACCACTCTCAAAAGCGGCTTCGAACAAGCGCTGGTTCGCCACTTCAACGGCAACGCCTATGACACCCCCGAGCTTGAGACAAACCGTTGGCTATGGCTGAGCGACACACTCAGGGACACCTTGCAAACCGCTGCATTGAAACAACCCAGGCTCACCGACACGCAACGCGAGACTCTCGATCAGCTCGCCACCTACCCGGATCAAGTGCACCGCCAAGCCGCAAAAGGCAACGCAGCGGCCAAGGTATTTATCCTCGACACCACCGTAAGCCATGGCGCCACCAGTTCAGCTCAACTGAGCCCGGATCTGTTGATCACACGAGAAGTCGACGGCCGTACGCAAGTGCTGCATACCACCCCCGCTGGAGTCGTCACACCGTATGACTCATTGCAAGCATTCGGCGAAGCCTGGGGGCGAAACCTGGAGAAAGTATTTGTTTTCGACAGCCTGAATTGGAAGCGCCAGGAAATCGATGCAAACATTTTTGATACACAAGCGGCGCTCATCCTCAATGCCATGGTGGAAAACGTAGCGTCCATTGCGCTTCCGACGTCGGGCACGCTTGATCAACTGGAGCAGGCCTTCTTCCGTGCAAGCGACCCGAGCCCCTGGTTCACCGGAGCCTATGCTGCAAATGCGGCCGAGCTTGGGCGGCTGCGCAATAATTTGCCAGGCTGGCTCAAAAACGCCAGCGAAGCAGATCGTGACACTTACCGGCGTCACTCGTTGGCACTGGCCAGCAGCGTACAACGTAACAATGGCCGGACGTTTCTCGACGGCATTCCCGATATCCGCACCTACGCCCAGCAGCAGCTGGACGAGCAATTGTCCGGTAAGGGCTACACGGCAAAAGATGTGGAAGTGGTGTTCAAGGTCGCCGTGGGTAACCTGGGCAGCGGCTACATCGAGCGGGTGAAGATGAGCCTGGTGGATATGGCTCTGAACAATCTCGCCGGCTTGCCCAAGGGCGAGATGGAAGTCCATCTGCGCGGGCAACCAAGCAGCGACCCGCAAATGCCGCAGATGCTCAAGAACCTGATCAGCAGCGTGGACATCGGTAGTCACTACCCGCAACTGCTTAATCGCGAACTGCTCAGCAAGACCCCGCAATCCCAGGAGCGGGCAGCGCGTTTTGTCGAACAGGTGCCGATCCAGCTCGCCATGCAGGCGCTGGGGCTCAAGCTCAAGGGCGAAGCCGGGATGACCGCCCAGGGTTACCGCTTTATTGAAGCACTCACCCAGCCCGGTGCGGGCAGCAAACAGGTGGATGGACAGGAGATTACCGTGCGCCCCCTGGCATTTGTGCGCAAACCAGGGGCAACGCCAGACGTTGTCGACAACATGTTCATCATCGAACCACTGGCCGGCACCAGCGGCCCACATATTCTCTATCGTGCGCAACTGAAGCCTGCGTTGCTGGAGTTTGCAAGCCGCGACGCGCTACTGGAAGCCATCCGCCAGCCGGGTGCGCTGCAAGACAGCGTGCTGGCCTGGTTGAAGGATGACAAGGTCAGAGCGGTGTATGGCAATGGCGGTTTTCGCATCCCCAATATTGCACGCTTCACCGTATTCAATGAGTTCGACCCACCCACCACGCCCAAGCCCACCACCCTCGCCGTCGACGGCTATGCTGAGGCCACCAAGCTACGCCAGGACCAGCTCAACGGTGGTCTGTTCACCCATTGGTTCCGATCCAACGCCAACAGCCTCGTCACCCTGGCGCAAGGCCAATCCACCTCCGACGCTGAAAGCCGCTGGGCTTCGCACAAGGAACTCGGTTGGCTGCTATTCAACACGTTGCTGCCGGTATTGCGCGGGCCGGGGGCCATGGCAGGCTGGTTATTGCAATTGGCCAACAGCGAAGAGGACATCAAGCGGCTCTCCACACCAAACGACCCGGACCCGACTTCGGCGGTGATCGACCTGCTGATCAATTTGGGCATGACGCTGACCCATGCTCCGACCAGCGAGCCTGGCAAACCAGCGCAGTCCTTTGAACACTTCGAGCAGGACGCCCATTCCGACAGCCGCGGTCCGCTCCCTCGCGACAGCAATCAGCCGATAGTACGCCAGGCTGTGATCCGCCAGGACCCGACACCTCCCTCCTCCGGCAATTTTGGCGGCAACGGTACGGCCATCGATATCCGCTTATCCAGCCCGCGTGGATTGACGCCAAGCCTGCTTGCACACATAGACTCGTTCAAAGTAACGGCTCCGACCACCCCTGGATTGCCCATCGCCGAAGGCATCAAAAAAGGTCTGTACCGAGTGAACGATAAGCTGTATGCCAACATCGACAATCACTGGTATCGCGTAGCGACCGACCTGGATGGCCCGTACGTTATTGATGAACAGAACAAGGCGCGTACGGCACCGCCAATACAACGCGATGCCCAGGGTCGTTGGCATTTTGACGTGGCACCCAAGCTCAAGGGCGGCATGCCAAAAAACGAGAGCCCGCAGGATATGGTCAAAAAAAACCTGCTAGCGCAGAAGCAAGCAAAAGCGAACTTCCAGCGCAGCACGCGGGAATTGACCAAAGTGGTAGAAGCCCATGAAAGCGCACTCAAAGAAATCCAAACCAGCCTCTCCGACTACGAGGCCGCTCGAAAAAAACTCAAGACGCTTCGCAACCTATCCAGGAGTGAGGGTTCGGCACAGCGATTTCTTGCGCCCTATCTAGAACAGTACGAGGTCTCCGAGCGGCTCAAGAGCAACCTGGACCAGCAACTTCAGGCGCTCAAGCCGCTGACACAAACCCTAAAGGTGGCTGGCGAAAAAGCCATTGAAATCATTGCACCCAAAAAATTCGGCGGGGTCGACGACCTGTCCAAATTCAAAGAGGACCGCTCAGAGGTGTACGAAAAAGTCCTGCACGCCCTGACTGAAATAGATGACGTTTACACGAAGCTGGCCAACGACGCCCGCCACGTTGGAGTGAACGGCGCCTCGCTGGAGGAGTTGATACGGCAGTCCAATAACGACTCCGAGATCGCTTACGATGAATTGATGCAAGTATCCGAAATGGCCTATCACGCTACTGAAAACCTATTGGCGTCGAAGCAGGCGGTCAGTGACACATTTGATCAGTGGAAGAACGACTCCCCCTTCGGTAATAAAAACGCCGAGGAGTACATCAAAGAGCGATACACCTCCCCTCCCGCCGCCAGAATACTGACATCAAAACTGAATAGGATGTCGTTCCTCAAATTACTAACCACGACATGGTCTGCCCGCAGCGCAGGGGCAACTGATCGCCTGCAGATGAAGCGCTTCCTGACAGAATCCCTGAAAACCGAAATAGTCGCTTTTAACGATCTGCGCCAATACACCGGCTACACCTTGAGCGAACGCAATGCCGCGCTGACTACCATTATCACTAAATACAAACAGGTATTGAGCGACAGCCTCCTTATGCAGGAGGAGCACCCAGAACTCTTTCGGGCGCAATACCACCAGCGTTTCACCGAGGTGCTCAATGAGCTCATCGCCGAAGCGGAAGCCGAGTTGGTCCAAGTCGTCGAAGAAGAGCAGTTTCTAATTCCAAAAGCGCCCCCACGCAGCGACCAACGGGCCAAACCGAGTAATCAACGCGTATTCAAGACTGAAGACAATGAGACCTTGATCGGCACCCTGCGCGCTCCGGAACCGGGCCAGACCTTTGACATTGTCGATGTGATAGACCCACAAAGCGGCCAACCCATGGAGAGTTATAGCGAACACGCGAATGATCGTGGGTGGGTGAAGATCATCCGTGGGCAGCCCACACCTCCCCGCCTTACCTCCCCCCCGAGGTCCCTGGCGAACTATAAGAGCGAGGCACAAAAGCTGATGAGTGACGCGGCGAAAGAGGAGCAGTCAATTCTTTTCCAGAAACGCAAACTTAACGATCCGGCGCGGCGCGATACTGTTACCCCCAAGGATTGGAACGATATGCTAGAACCGCTGGCCAATAAACTCAGGGAGACAGCGGATCAAGCCGAAGCCAGCCATAGAGCCAGACCGGAAACCGCCGACTTAGTTGCACAATGGAGGGCCGCCGCAGATGAGCTGCTGCAAAAGGCCCGTCAACACGCCGCAGACGGCTTTCTGGTTCAGCCGCCGACAGCGGAAAATGTCGACTTCTTGTGGACCCATCGCTTTGTCGATATCAACCTGGTAAAGCGGGACTTCCAATTAAAGCCAAACGACTTTCTCACCGAGTACCAAGTTCGCAAAAAAGGCGAAGTCGAACCGTTGTGGTATGCCCACTTCCACTATCCGCAGAAAGGCTGGAAGCGAGCCGACCACAACGCTGCGCATCTGAAAATCCCATCCCAACGCTACAAGACCCAAAAGGACTTGATTAGAGAAGCAGGAAACAATGGCGTCGTGGAGAAAATAACCAAAACCAGTATTACAGCCCCGTTGGACCAGAAGCTCTTTCTGGATCTGTGAGGCTGATCAACTGACGCTCTGCAAAAAGCCGCACAGTGCGGCTTTTTGCATTGACTCAATGCGCAAACAACGAATTGCCCTTCTGCCCCGCCAGTTTCTCAGGCTTGATCAGGAACCGCGCGAGTGCGGGTAGTAGCCACAACGCGCCGAACATGTTCCACAACAACATGAAGGTCAGCATCAGGCCCATGTCGGCCTGAAACTTGATCGCCGAGAAGATCCAGGTACACACGCCGATAGCCAGGCACAGACCCGTGAACAGCACAGCCTTGCCGGTGGATTTCAACGTCTGGTAGTACGCCTCTTGCAGCGGCAAACCTGCACGCAGGAAACTTTCCAGACGGCTGTAGATGTAGATACCGTAGTCCACGCCAATCCCCACACCCAGGGCCACCACCGGCAAGGTCGCGACCTTGACGCCAATACCCATGAACGCCATCAGCGCGTTACCCAACACCGAGGTCAGCACCAGCGGCAGCACAATGCACAAAGTCGCCGCCCAGGACCGGAAGGTGATCATGCACATGGTCGCCACACACAGGTACACCAGGATCAGGATGATCAGTTCCGACTCCTTGATCACTTCGTTGGTGGCGGCTTCGATCCCTGCGTTACCAGCAGCGAGGATGAACTCCAGGCCGTCCTTGTTGTTTTCCTTGGCGAAGTCCTGCACAGCGTGCACCGCACGGTCGAGGGTTTCGGCCTTGTGATCGTTGAGGAACACCAGCACCGGCGCCAGGGAACAGTTGTTGTTGTACAGGCCATCGGCACGGGCGATGGAGTTGTTCAGTACGTCGGGGTTACGCGACAGGGTTTCCCATTTCAGGTTGCCCTCGTTCATGCCTTTGATCATTTGTTTGGATACGGTCACCAACGAGATCGCCGACTGCACACCCTCGGTGTTCTGCATCTTCCACATCAACTGGTCGATGGGCGCCATGGCTTCATAGCGCGAGCAACCTTCGGCACGGGTCTTGACCATCACTACCAGCACGTCGGAGCTGGTGGAGTAGTTGCTGATGATGAAGTTGTTATCTTTGTTGTAGCGCGAGTCCGGGCGCAGTTCCGGTGCGCCTTGGTCGAGGTCGCCGATCTTCAGGTTCTGGCTGTACCACAGGCCGCCACCAAAGGCGATCAAGGCCAGGAAAATCGAGACCGGTGCGACTTTCGGGCTGGCGAATTTGGACAGCAGGCGCCAGAACGCATGTTCGCGGTTCGCATCTTTCTTGCTTTTGGCGATGGCGCGTTTGCTGATGCCAACGTAGGAAATCGCCACCGGCAGCAGGATCAGGTTGGTGAACACGATCACCGCCACGCCGATCGATGCGCCAATGGCCAGTTCACGGATCACGCCGATATCAATGATCAGCAGGGTAATAAAGCCGACCGCATCCGCGAGAATCGCGATCATCCCCGGCAGGAACAGTTGCCGGAACGTGCGGCGCGCAGCCGTCAGGGCGTTGTCGGCCTCACCGGATTGCAGGGCGATACCGTTGATCTTCTGTACGCCGTGGGAAATACCGATGGCGAAGATCAGGAACGGTACCAGCATCGAGTAGGGATCCAGCCCGAAACCGGCGGCATGCATCAGACCCAACTGCCATACCACCGCCACCAATGTGGTGCTCAACACTGCGATGGTGCTGCGCAGGCAGTTGGTGAACCACAGCAACAGGACCAGGGTGATGCCAAAGGCCACGCCAAAGAACAGCACCACCATGATCAGGCCGTCGATCAGGTCTCCGACTTTCTTGGCAAAGCCGACAATGTGGATTTTTACATTAGGGTTTTGCGCCTCGAACTTGTTGCGGATCTTGTCCTCAAGCTCGTGGGAAAACTTCTGGTAGTCCAGGGCCAGTAGCTTGCCCTGGTCCTGCGGGTCAGGGTAGGACTCCAGCAACGGGATATCGACAATGCTCGACTTGAAATCGTTAGCCACCAAACGCCCGACCTGACCGGACTTGAGCACGTTGTTGCGCAGTTGGTCGAGGCTTTGCGGCGAGCCGTTGTAGCTTTGCGGGATCACTTCACCGCCGGCAAAGCCTTCTTCAGTCACTTCGGTCCAGCGCACGCTGGGGCTCCACAGCGACTTGAGGCCCGAACGATCGACGCCGGAGATGTAGAACACCTCGTCATTGATCTGACGCAGGGTCTCCATATAGTCCTTGGTGAAGATATCCCCATCCTTCGCCTCCACCGAAATGCGCACGGTGTTGCCCAGGTTGGCCAGGTCGTTGCGGTGCTCCATCATCTTTTCGATGAAGGGGTGCTTGAGGGGGATCATCTTTTCAAAGCTGGTAGACGGGCGAATCAACGTCGCCTGCCAGAACAGGAAAATGCTCACCAGCAGGCAGATGACGATCACCGCCGGGCGATTGTTAAAAATCAGGCGCTCAAGAAAGGTCGCTTTATCGTTGTGATGACTGCTCATGCGTTCCCCGCCCTTCTTATTGTTTTACGAGTTCGGCGCCGGCGGGCGTGGCGACACGAACGCCACCCTGCCCCACCAGAATCAAGTTGCCATTGCCTGCGGCTGTGACTGCCGAGAGTGAAATCCGGTCCGGGCGATTGAACACGCTGAACGTCTGGCCGTCGTCATGACTGACCACCACGCTGCCACCGTTGCCGACCACGACGATGGCGCCATCATCAAGCAAGGTGGCGCCAGACAGGCCGAACTCAAGCGCACCGCGTGTGGCATTGAGTTCGACCTGCTCCCAAGTGCTGCCGAAATCCGTGGAGCGGTAGAGATTGCCGCGCAAGCCATAAGCCAGCAGGGTCTGCGGCTGCGCCGTACTTATCACGCCAAACAACGAGCCCTCGTAGGGGCCTTCGAGTTTCTCCCAGGTTTGGCCATCGTCGCTGGAGCGGAACATGCTGCCCTGTTCGCCGACGATAAACAGGCCGGCGCCCTTGATCCGGGCAATGGCGTTGAGGTGAAACTGGTCTTCGTTATCGAGGCGGTCACTGACGTCGGCCCAGGTGGTGCCGCCGTCGGTGGTTTCAATCAACGCACCGTAGGCGCCGACGGCCAGTCCGTGCCTGGCATCGTTGAACCACACATCGAGTAGCGGCGCTTCGCGCTTGAGGTCTTCATATTGCTGAGTCCAAGTGGCGCCGCCATCGGAACTGGCAAGAATTTGCGCATCATGGCCGACGGCCCAGCCCTGTTTGTCATCGACGAAAAACACCGCCGTGAGCAGTTGCCGGGTGGGGACTTTGGCTTGGGTCCAGGTGTTGCCCTGGTCATCGGAATACAGGATATGCCCACGATCACCGACCGCCACCAGGCGCTTGCCGGCGTGAACCACATCGATCATCAAGCCTTTGGCGGCCTTGGGGGATTGAATCGCAAATACCGCGGCGGCGGAGGTATCGCTGGCGGCCAGCACGGGCGTAGACAACACCGCACCGGCAAGCAGCGAGAGCGCTGTGGCCAGCAACGCAACCCTGCGTGCGGCGCGTGGGCGGCAAACAACCCAACCCATGACAGGCTCACTCATAGACCTTTCTCCCATTTATTATTGTTAGGTCGGCTTATCTTCCAGGACGTTGAAACCTGCAATCTAGAGCGCCTGGAGTCAGCACGGGCCATCCTATCGGGCTTTGGAATCGTCTGACAATCGGCGCTACGTTATCTTTTGTTAACTGGCGGCGTTTGGCTACGGCTGAATAGGTTCATATCAACTGAAGTGATGAGTGAATTTTTATTCCAACTATTGATATTTACGAATTTTTATTCCATTAATGCCATCCCTGAAAACAATAATCCAAAGGACCACGGCTATGCGTGAACTCGGAATCGGCTTGATCGGCACAGGCTTCATGGGCCGTGCCCACGCGTTGGCGTTCAATAATGCGCGCACAGTGTTCGAGTTGCCGGTACAGCTGAAGCTTGCTGCCCTGGCCGATGCCGACACCGAGCGCGCCCGACGCTGCGCAACGGCCTGGGGTTTTGCCCAGGCCCATGGCGATTGGCAGGCGCTGATCGAGGACCCCAAGGTCGATGTCGTGGCCATCACCACCCCCAACCACCTGCACTACCCCATGGCCATGGCCGCGATTGCGGCGGGCAAAGCGGTGTATTGCGAGAAACCCCTGGCCATCAGCCTGGAGCAAGCCGATGCCATGCGCCGTGCAGCCAGCAGCGCCGGGGTGGTGACGCGAGTGGGCTACAACTACCAGCACAACCCGATGATCGTGTTGGCGCGCCAGATGCTAGCCCGGGGTGAGCTGGGCCAGATCATCAGCTTCCAGGGTGAGTTCAGCGAAGACTTCATGGCCGACCCAGTCTCGCCGTGGTCGTGGCGCTGCGAAGTGGGCCACGCCGGTGGTGCTCTGGCTGACCTGGGCAGCCATTTGCTGTCGATGGCCCGTTACCTGGTGGGCGATGTGGTCAGTGTGTGTGCCGATACCCAGACCGTGCATGCTCAGCGCCCCGCTACCCAAGGCAGCACTGATTTGAAATCCATCGCCGTGGATGACCAGGTGCACGCCCTGCTGCGCTTCGCCAACGGTGCACGCGGCACGGTGAGCAGCAGCTGGCTCAAACACGGCTACAAAAACCACCTGTGCTTTGAGATAAGCGGCACCAAAGGTACCTTGGCATTCGATCAGGAGCGCTTGAATGAACTGCGCCTGCACCGCGTCGGCCAGGACGGCTTCCAACGCGTGCTGGCCGGCCCTGCGCTGCCCGGCTATGCGGCGTTCAGCCCGGCGGCGGGGCATCAGTTGGGCTACAACGAGTTGAAGACGCTGGAGGTGCAGGAGTTGATCATGGCGCTGGCGGGGCAAGGTGCGGATGGCACGGACTTCGAGGCTGCATGGGAGGTGGAGCGGTTGGCAACAGCGATTCGCGTAGCAGCCCTCGAAGAACGTTGGGTCAAGGTCAGCGCGCTTTAATCAATCACGGTGCAAATAATCAATCACGTCGCCCTGTCTACGGGCGACGTCACTCAGTGTTGCATGTTCTTTACGCGCACTCATTGCTTGCTTGCTAAATAACGAAAACATGAACGCACGCCTCATTCAACGCCTATTCTGCCTGACAAGTTAACCGTCACCCTTCGCTTAAATATCTTGCCGCCTCCCCCACAAAGTAATTATTCCGACAACACTTAGCACACCAGTAACACGGCCGCAGTTACCTAACAACACAATCATATATCGAAATACTGTACCCCTAGAGCAGCCTCCAAAAAGCGTCTAACTTACCCCTGCCTTAAATATCAATTGCAAGCATGGCCAGCAACTAATATCCACTTACTCAAGAGCCTCTATCATGTCGTCCATTCGCGTTTATTGCCCGCCCGCAAAACCGCTTCCTGTGACAACCGGAACTTCCAAGTTACCCGCCAGTAACTCACCCTCCTCCGACCCTTCCAATGAAGTTGCCAAAAGCCTCACTCGAAGCAACTATAAAATAAAAGATCGCAATGGTGACGGACAAATAACGATCTCCTATACACTTAGCGAATTCAGCGAGGCCAAGAAAAGAGCATTCAGGCAGGCACTTCAGTCTTGGGAAGATGTTATAAAAGTCAAGTTTGTCGAAAATGGCAAAAATGCTGACACTCACCTGTCAGTTCGGGAAGTCTCAGGCGGGGGCGGTAGCGCTACGTTGCCAAATGCTTACGGCGCTCAGAGGATAGACATCGGAAAAAATGAAGGGGCTGGGCTACATGCGGCAATGGTCCACGAAATCGGACACACCTTGGGACTTGAGCATCCGGACCTTGACCTCCCTCAAAGCAGCGACGTCTATAGCACTATGAGTTATGGTTTCACCATGTTTCGCCCCTATGAAAACAGTAAAAACTCCTTCGTCGCGGACTCTTCCCAAACCCCGATGATGCACGATATTGCCGGCGCTCATCTGCGATACAAGGCCAACGACGAAACCCGTAAAGGCAATACGACCTACGGTTTCAACTCCAACACAGAGCGCGACCACTATACGTTGACTTCCCCCAACGACTTGCCGTTCTTTTGTGTCTGGGATAACGGCGGCGAGGACACTCTGGATTTTTCCGGTTTCAAAAAAAATCAAAGGATAAACTTGAACGCGGGAACACTCTCGGATGTCGGCGGCCGTGAGGGTAATGTATCAATTGCCAAGGGCGTTGTTATTGAAAACGCCATTGGCGGCTCCGGGCACGATGTGCTGATCGGCAATAATGTCAACAATCGCATGAGGGGAGGTGCTGGCGGCGACACGCTGACCGGTGGAGGTGGCGCAGATACGTTTGTATATAACAGTGTCAGCGACTCATCGGGTGAAAATCCCGATACACTCACAGACTTCACAAGTGGCATCGACAAGATTGATCTGTCAACTATGTTGAAAGATGCGGGCATCCAGAAACCCACGTTTGTTGACCGGCACACGGGGAAGAAAGGTGAACTGACGCTGGACTACGATGAGAGTATCAAGCGCTACAGGCTGACCATGAATGTAACTGGCGACCCCTATTCCATGCTGGTGATTCTGAGTGAAAAGCCCATAAAACCCGAGGATATTTTGACCAGTGCCACGCCAGTTGCGCCACCTCAACCAGAGCCTGAGAAAGAACCTACAACGACTCCAGTCCCCAAACCGGTACCCACGCCCCCGGTAACGCCACCTCAACCAGAGCCTGAGACAGAACCTACAACGACTCCAGTCCCCAAGCCGGTACCCAAGCCCCCAGTAACGCCTTCACATCCCGAGTGCGAGGTCGCCGACACTGTTTATGGCTTCAATTCCAATACCGGCAAGCCTGAAACCAGCCTTACCTCTTCCACCGACAAGCCCGGTTTCAGCGTGCACGACAAACAAGGCAATGACACGCTGGACTTCTCTGGCTTCGCGCAAAATCAGCGAATCAACCTGGCTCCGGATTCGCGTTCCAGCGTGGGTGGTTTGACTGACAACGTGCACATCAGCGCCCAAACCCTTATCGAAAACGCCAAAGGCGGCACAGGCAACGATCGTATTACCGGAAACAGTGCGGACAACGTCCTGACCGGAGGTGGCGGAGCCGACATTCTGACCGGAAACGGTGGCTTCAACACTTTCACTTATCATGCCGCCAGCGACTCGCTGCGCAACAACGCCGACTTGCTCATGGACTTCACCACAGGCCAGGACAAGATCGACTTGAGCAGCCTGAGCGAAAACACGCAGGTCAAGTTCAACTACGTCACTCAGTACAGCGGACAACCGGGCGATACCATCCTGACATTCAACCCAAAAACCAATAGGTACTTACTCGGTGTCGATTTGACGGGAAATGGCAAGACTGACTTTTTGATCAAAAGCATCCGACCGATCCACAGCGAGGATGTCATTGGTCTCAATTTCCGGGAAGATGGTTACCTCTGACGATTGGCGAGCCCCGGTGAACCGAGTCAGCGCAATGCGCGCCGCAGTACCTTGCCAACAGTCGTCTTGGGCAGCTCGGTACTGCGAAATTCCACATACCGGGGCACCTTGTACCCCGTCAGGTATTCCCGGCAATGCGCAAGAATCTGCTCCTGGGTCAGGGCCGGATCCTTGCGCACCACGATGATCTTGACCTTCTCCCCACTCACGGCATCTTCCACACCGATCGCCGCCACTTCTGCGACACCCGGGTGCATCGCCACCACATCCTCGATTTCATTGGGGTACACATTGAAACCCGAGACCAGAATCATGTCCTTCTTGCGGTCCACCAGGCGAATATATCCGCGCGCGTCCATCACCCCGATATCGCCCGTGGACAGCCAACCGTCGGCATCCAATACCTCAGCGGTTTCCTTGGGCCGCTTCCAGTAGCCCTGCATCACTTGCGGGCCACGTACTTGCAGCTCGCCTTGCTCGCCGATGTCAGCCAGCTCGCCGTCTTCGCGCATGAAACGCACCCAGGTCGACGGCAACGGCACGCCGATGCTGCCGGTGAATTCCATCTCGCGCATACGCGAAATATCGATAGGGCTGATGCTCACCACCGGCGAACACTCGGTCAGCCCGTAGCCTTCGATGATCGGCAGCCCGGTCACCTCCTTCCAGCGCTTGGCCACCGCGGTGTGGGTGGCCATACCGCCGGCGATCACCAGGCGCAGGTCGGAAAAATCCCGCGAGCAGAATTCCTTGTTCTCCAGCAAGCCATTAAACAGCGTGTTAACCCCGGCAATCCCGTTGAAGCGCTCTTTGCGCAGGATCATCTGCACCCGCTTCACGTCCCGCGGGTTGGCGATGAGGATATTGCGCCCGCCCAGGCACATGAACATCAGGCAATTCACGGTCAGCGAAAAGATGTGGTAAAGCGGCAGCAGAGTCACATTGGTTTCCTGCTTGTGCTGGTCCAGTTGGTCGCCGACCCAGGCCTTGGCTTGCAGCAGGTTGGCAATGATATTGCGATGGCTGAGCATCACGCCCTTGGCATCGCCGGTAGTGCCGCCGGTATACTGCAGGAAGGCCAGTTCATCGCGATCCAACGCAACCGGCAAGTGGTGCAACCCCCTGCCCTGTTTGAGCACCTGGTTGAAGCGCAGCGCGCCGGGCAGCGTGAAGGCTGGCACCTGCTTCTGCATGCGGCGCAGGATAAAGTTCATCGCAGCGCCCTTGAAGGTCCCCAGCAAATCACCGATAGCCGCTAGCACCACGCGCTTGACGCTGCTGCCGGCCATGGCTTTTTCCAGGGTGTGGGCGAAGTTCTCGAAGATCACCACGGTTTCGGCGCCGCTGTCCTTGAGCAGGTGCTTGAGTTCATGGGCGGTGTACAACGGGTTGACGTTGACCACCACGGCACCGGCCAGGATCGTGCCCAACAGGCAGATCGGGTATTGCAAGCAGTTGGGCATCATCAGCGCCACGCGGTCGCCCTTCTTTACGCCCTGGCCCTGTAACCAGGCGGCAAAGGCGATGCCCTGAACCCGCCAGTCGGCGTAGGTCATTTCGGTGCCGATGCTGACGTAGGCCACCCGCTCGCTGAACTTTTCCAGATGCTCCAGGAACACTTCACGCAGCGACGGATACGCCTCGATCCCGGCCTCGATATCGGCTGGAACGCCGGGCAGGTAAGTGTTCAACCAGATACGTTCGGTGTGTTCCAGGCTGATAGCGTTCATGGCAGTGTCCTTATTGTTGTTTTTAAAAGCGTTACTTTTCGACGATGGCGGTAATGCCCAGCCCACCCGCCGCACAGATCGAGATCAGGCCGCGACCGCCACCACGTTCATGGATCGCCTTGGCCAGCGCCGCCAATTGCCGACCGCCAGTGGCCGCGAAAGGATGGCCGCAGCCCAGTGAGCCACCGTTGACGTTCATCTTGCTGCGCTCGATGGTGCCCAGGGGTGCATCAAGGCCGAGCCGCTCGCGGCAATATTCAGGGTCTTCCCACGCTTTGAGCGTACACAGCACCTGGGCGGCAAACGCTTCGTGTATCTCGAATAAATCAAAGTCGGCAAAACTCAAGCCTTCCCGTTGCAACATGCGCGGCACGGCGTAGGCCGGTGCCATCAGCAGGCCCTCGGTGCCGTCGACAAAATTTACCGCCGCCGTCTCACCCGTGCGCAGGTAAGCCAGCACCGGCCAGCCATTGGCGGTAGCCCATTCTTCGCTGGCAAGCAGCACCACCGAGGCGCCATCGGTCAAGGACGTGCAGTTGCCGGCAGTGAGCGTGCCGTTCTGGCGATCGAATACCGGCGACAGGCCCGCCAGTTTCTCCAGGCTGATATCGGCACGCAGGTTATTGTCGCGGGCCAGGCCGCGATGGGGGCTGATCAGGTCGTCGAAAAAACCGCGGTTATAGGCCGCGTCCAATCGTTGGTGGCTGGTAAGGGTCAACTCGTCCTGGGCCAGGCGCTTGATCTGCCAGCGCTTGGCCATTTCTTCGCAGTGCTCGCCCATGGACAGCCCCGTACGCGGCTCGCCATTGCGCGGCAGCAGCGGCTTGAACAACATCGACGGGCGTACGTTGAGGAGTTGCTTGAGCTTCTCGCCCATGCCCTTGGCGCGATTGGCCGCAAGCAAGGTATGGCGCAAGGATTCGTTGATGCCGATAGGCGCGTCGGAGGTTGTGTCGGCGCCACCGGCAATGCCGACTTCGATCTGGCCCAGAGCGATTTTATTCGCCACCAGCAGCGCAGCTTCAAGCCCGGTGCCGCAGGCTTGCTGCACATCATAGGCCGGGGTTTGCGGCGACAGTGTGGTGGACAACAGCGCTTCACGGGCCAGGTTGAAATCCCGCGAATGCTTGATCACTGCCCCAGCGGCAAATTCGCCCACGCGTTGGCCATGCAGCTTGTAACGGTCGACCAGGCCCTGGAGAGCGGCGACCAGCAGATCCTGGTTGCTGTCATGGGCATACACCGTGTTGGAGCGAGCAAACGGAATGCGATTGCCGCCGATAATCGCCACGCGGCGAGTTGGCGCCGGGTTGAAGCTGTAGTCACTCATCACTGGTTCTCTTTCCAAATAAACAGCCCGCGCATATGGGGTTTGTCCCCGGCGAAATTGCGCACTTCGAACTCACGTCGTGGGCCGGTCACCGGGTGGCTCCACAGGGCGACCTGGCCAGGCAGGAAAATCGGCAACTTGAAATCGCAATGCGCTTGCGCCTGCTCCAGGCCACCGGGCGGTTGTTGCGCCGCCAATGCACGGCCCAGCGTCCACATGCCATGGGCGATGGCACGGCGAAAACCAAAGAGCCTGGCGCCAATGACCGAGGTGTGAATCGGATTGAAATCCCCCGAGACCTTGGCAAAGCGTCGCCCCAGGTCAGCCGGCAACACCCAGCGTTGGGTACGCAACAAACCGTCTTCCTGCAGCGGCAAAGGGTCACTCCAGGGTTCGCCCACGGGGTCGTCGACGTCACGACGCAGGTACAGGCTGTCGCTTTCCCACACCAGGACGTCAGCACCGTAGGCCCGGGTGGCGATACTCAGCGCCTGCCCCTTGGGATGCGCGACCCAGCGCTCGCAGTACACCTCCACGCGCAACGCCTGGCCCTCGTGCAGGCGTTGGTGCTGGCGAATGCGATTGGCCAGGTGCACCATGCCGCTGGCCGGGTACGGGAAGCTTGGCCGGGTCAGCAGCATCAAATGCAGTGGGAACGCCAACACATGAGGGTAGGACATTGGCACGCCCTGTTCACGCCGAAAGCCACAGGCCCGTGCGTAAGCGGCGATACCCGCGGGGGAAAGCGCCACCGCGGAGCGCACCAGGCACGCCGTGGGTAACAGCGGCGCACCGTCGAGCTTGGGCTTGCGCATAGCGCGCATACCGTCGAGCAGCAGCTGCGTGCGCGACGGCGGCGGGTCGATAATCTGTGTCACATAGTCCATCGCTTCAGGCTCCCAACAGGCTTTGGCCACACACTCGCACGACCTGGCCATTCACTCCGCCCGACGCAGGATGAGCGAGCCAGGCGATGGTCTCGGCCACATCAATGGGCTGCCCGCCCTGAGACAATGAATTCATGCGCCGCCCGGCCTCACGGATCATCAACGGGATCTTCGCGGTCATCTGGGTTTCGATAAAACCGGGCGCCACCGCATTCACTGTGACCTGCCGGGCCGCCGCATGCGGTGCCAGACCTTGCACCAGGCCAATCACGCCCGCCTTGGAGGTGGCGTAGTTGCTTTGCCCCAGGTTGCCGGCAATCCCTGAGATCGACGACACGCAGATGATGCGCCCACCGGCGTTGATGCCCTGGTTGTCGAGCAAGGCTTCACTGAGCTGCAACGGCGCCTGGAGGTTGACCGCCATCACGCTGCGCCAGGCGGCTTCAGTCATCTTGGCGATGGTCTTGTCACGCGTGATCCCGGCGTTGTGCACCACCACATCAAAGCCACCGTACTGGTTGGCATGGGCTTGCAACAGCGCGGCAGTATCGGCGGCGGTGATGTCCAGGGGCAACGACGACCCGCCGACGCTGGCGGCGGCCTGTTGCAAGGCTTGCTGGGCCTGGGGCACGTCCACGCACACCACATGGGCGCCGTCACGCGCCAGCACCTGGGCGATGGCCAGGCCGATGCCTCGGGAAGCACCGGTGACCAAGGCACGGCGACCGGCGAAGGGTTTGTCCCAATTGACGGTGGTGTTGCCATCCACAGGTTTTTCCAGGCGCACCACCTGCCCCGATACATAGGCAGAGCGGCGTGAGAGGAAGAAGCGCAAACTACTGTCCAATGCCTCCTCGGCACCCGGCGCCACATACAACAATTGCACGGTGATCGCCCGACGCAGCTCCTTGGCCAGCGAGCGCACCAAACCCTCGAGGGCGCGCTGGGCGATGGCTTGGGGCAAGCCCTGGCAGTGTTCCGGCGCGGTGCCGAGCACCACCACTCGGCCATGTTGACCGAGGCGTTTGGCATTGGCGTGGAAGAACAGGTAGAGCTCGTCCAACTGTTGCAGATCGACCACGCCACTGGCATCAAACACTGCGCCTTGCACCTTGACCGTCGACGGCGCCTTGAGGGTTGCCGCCGTGGCGGCGACGGTGTCGGTGGCGCTGAAGTTACGCAGCACCGACGCCGCCAGGCGCCCTGCCCCGGCGATGATCACCGGGTTGGCCAGCCCGGCCTGGCCGCTGCGATAACGCTGCAGCGGCAAGGGTTGCGGCAAGCCAATAGCCTGGGCCAGGCGACGGCCCCAGGGGGAGTTGACGAATGAAAGGTAGTTGTCACTCATGGTAAGCACTCACTCACACCACACATTTGCCTTGTAAACCCAATCAAATGTGGGAGGGGGCAAGCCCCCTCCCACACTGTCAATTCACCGGGGCGTTTTCGCTTTGGCTGCTGCGCCGTTTGGCGGTCGGTTCGAGCGCCTGCTTGCGCTGCTGCAACGCCTCCAGCAAACCAAAGTCCTGGGGGAAGTCATCCACCTGGATACCGTGGTCGGCGTATTCCACATAGCGGCCCAGCAAGGCGTCCTCGTCGTCGCTGATCAAGTCCAGCGCCCGCGCCTTGACGCGCCATTCGGTAAAGGCCGTGG
The DNA here is from genome assembly GCF_000263715.2 of Pseudomonas synxantha BG33R. Lineage (NCBI taxonomy): Bacteria > Pseudomonadati > Pseudomonadota > Gammaproteobacteria > Pseudomonadales > Pseudomonadaceae > Pseudomonas > Pseudomonas synxantha. The sequence goes on along the minus strand of NZ_CM001514.1, from coordinate 2,837,800 downwards.
CCGAAATCGGCAGCGGGCCAAGCAAACCTTGCTTGATGGCGGGTTTAAGCCGAGCCTCGATCGACTCCACCTGTGGCAGTAAACGAAAGCCCAATTCGCCGTAGGCCAGCTTGTCGATTTCCGGGCGCGGTATGTAGGAATTAGCCAGCAAGCGGTCGCGGGTTTCCCCAGGGGTTTGCACCACATCGGCCACTTGCGCCAACAGACGATCCGACGGTTTGTGCAGGGGAATGCCAAACGGAACACTCAACGCGCGCACCACCGTCGCCGCTGGTTTCGACGGGTAGTTGTCGAGCACTTCGGCCAAGGCTTCATGGGCGCGCAGCAACGCGTCCTGCGCCGCCCAATGCACCAGCGGCAGATCTGCCTGGGGCCGGCCGTCGTCCTCGAAACGCTTGAGCACGCACGACAGGATGTACAGCTGCGACAGAATATCCCCCAAACGCCCGGTGATACTTTCCTTGCGCTTGAGGGCCCCCCCGAGCACGCCCATGGAAATGTCCGAGATCAACGCCAGCACCACCGACAGCCGATTGGCCTGACGGTAGTAGGACGCCAGCGCCGGGTCGGTCTTGGCTGGCGCGGCAAGCAGGCGCCCGCCAGTCAGGGAATGCACGGCTGCGCGCACGGTGTTGGCCAGTACAAAACTCACATGGCCGAACATCGCGCTGTCGAAGTCTTCCAGCGCCTTGCGCCGGTCCGGGTTGCGCGCCGCTTCCATTTCGCGCAACACATAGGGGTGGCAACGAATCAGGCCCTGACCAAAGATGATCAGGCAGCGGGTCATGATGTTGGCGCCTTCCACCGTAATGGCGATGGGGCTTTGCTGATAGGCACGGGCGAGGAAGTTATTGGGCCCCATGCAGATGCCCTTGCCGGCGACAATGTCCATGCCGTCGTTGACGATGATGCGCGCGCGCTCAGTGACGTGGTATTTGGCAATGGCCGAGATCACTGAAGGTTTCTCGCCGGCATCCAGGGACGCTACCGACACCTTGCGCACCGCATCGCAGGCATACAGATGCCCGGCCATGCGCGCCAACGGAGCTTGCACCCCTTCGAACTTGCCGATGGGCAAGCCGAACTGCTTGCGCATCGCCGCATAGGCCGTAGTGCCGCGCACGGCGACCTTGCCCAGGCCAACGTTCGCCGAAGGCAGGGAAATCGCCCGGCCCGCGGCCAGGCACTCCATCAACATGCGCCAGCCGTTGCCGACTTGTTCACGGCCGCCAATCACCCACTCCAGTGGAATGAATACGTCCTTGCCGGTGGTAGGACCGTTCTGGAACACCGCATTCAGCGGCCAGTGACGACGACCGCTGTTCACCCCGGGATGAGAAGTCGGGATCAACGCACAGGTAATTCCCAGGGAACCGGCCGCGCCAAGCAGGCCGTCCGGGTCTTCGGCGCGAAATGCCAGGCCCAGTACCGTGGCAATCGGGCCAAGGGTGATGTAACGCTTGTCCCAGGTCACTTTGAAACCCAGCACTTCTTCGCCTTCGTGCAGACCTTTGCAGACAATGCCCAGGTCCGGGATCGCACCCGCGTCAGAGCCGGCATACGGGCTGGTCAAGGCAAAACACGGGATGTCTTCACCCCGCGCCAGGCGCGGCAGGTAGTAATTGCGCTGGGCGTCGGTGCCGTAATGCAGCAGCAATTCGGCCGGGCCCAGGGAGTTGGGCACCATCACCGAAATCGCCGCCGCCGAGCAGCGAGTCGACAGCTTCATCACCACCTGGGAGTGGGCGTAGTGGGAGAAGCCTTTGCCTCCGTATTGCTTGGGAATAATCATGCCGAGGAACCCGGCGTCCTTGGTGTATTGCCAGCCTTCGGGGGACATGTCCTGCCAGACTTGGGTGGTTTCCCAGTCGTTGGCAATGTCGCACAGGGTTTCGACCTCATTGTCGAGAAAGGCTTGCTCCTCCGCACTCAGGCTGGCCGGCGCGGCTTGCAACAGGCGCTGCCAGTTGGGCTTGCCGCTGAACAGCTCGGCATCCCACCACACAGTGCCGGACTCGATGGCCGCACGCTCGGTGTCGGACATCGCCGGCATGATCGTGCGAAACAGGCCCAGGGCCTTGCTGGTCAACAGCGTGCGGCGCAGGGGTTTGAGCGCCAGCACCAGGGCCGGTAACACCACCAGTACCGCCGCGACGGCGGTGCCCAGGCCGGCCACGACGTTGAACAGGTAACCCGCTGCCAGCCAAACCAGGCCAGTGACCAGCCACAGGGTAGCGGCGGCTTGTCGATACGCCAGGGCAATCGCTGCTGCGAAACCCACCAATAACCAGATAAGCATAGGGATACCTCTACTTGATTCGGGATGTGGCCAGAGCACAGGCAGGTCGAGCTGCGCGGCGGCGTAAAACCACACTACAAACTTGAAAGACTAAATTCAAATTTTGTTTTGAAATTTTTATTTAATCCTTGGGCGAAAAAAATGGCTGACCGAATCAGCCTGCTCAAGGACTACCGAGAAACATCAAAGCCCGTCAGAAAAAAGCCCTGGGGGAAGGCAGCAAGATGCGCTTGCCGCCCTCCTCCATTCTGCGCATGTATCGCTAGAACGCGTAGGTTGCCGACAAACTCACTACATCCCCGGAAGACTCGGCCTTGCCATCCAGGCTCGCACCGCCAAGGCGATCGATGTTCTTGGTCTTGAGGTTGACCTTCTGCACGAACTGGTGGGAATAGGCCACGTCCAGGCTCAGCCCCTTGACGGCTTTGACGTCGTAACCCGCCCCCAGGGAAAGGAACGTGCGGTCGCCGTCCGGAATCCGTGGGTCGCGGGTGGAGTTACGTGTCGGTGTCTGATCAATCGCCACACCGGCTCGCAAGGTCAGCTCATCGGTCGCACGATAATCACCGCCGAGGGAGTACATCCAGGTGTTCTTGTAGTTGTAGGGAATGGAGACAATCCGCATGTCTCCGGAGTCGAGCGTCAGGTCCTTGAACGATGACCATTCGGTCCACGTCACGCTTGCGCCCAAGGTCAAGCGATCATTGAACTGATGCACCCAGTCCAGGCCGGCGGTGGCAGGAATGTCCAGCTGGACACTGGCGTGGGCGCCATTTGGTGCCAGTTCCAGGCCTGGATACGCGGTGTTGACCAACGTGCCGGTGCCCCCGAATGGGCTGGGTTGCGTCATGAGGTTGTAGGAAAACTGATCGGCATACAGGTTGTATTTGCCGGTCATCTTGTTTTTGATCTTGGCGTGGTAATTCAAGCCCAAGGTGTCGCGTTCAGTGGGTTTCCACACCACGCCGGCAAACCAGCCAGTCGAGATATTGTCGACCTTGACGCGCATCAACGCGTGCCCCACATCGGACGGGAAATTGATGCCGCCCAGCTCGGAATCGGACACCGCCGCCGCAGACAACAGGTCGACGTTCTGGCTGACGAACCCCTTGCTGTGTTGCACGATCATGCCGCCACCGATAGAAAACTGGTCGTTGACTTTGAAAGACAACGAGCCCGTCAACCCGACGGTTTCGATTTTGGTATCCACGGCAAAATCGCGCACTTTGGAGTCTTCATCCCAGGTGGAGCGCATGCCCTGGGGCACGACCTGGCTCAAGCCGAAGGCGAACCGATCGCCCAGTGGCATCACCATGAAGCCAGTCGGCAGCCAGGCAGTGAAGCCACCCTGGCCCCCATCATTGTTATTGACCGCGGTCGCTGCACCGTCGGGAAAACCATTCTCGTCCAACGGCGTACTGGAAATCGGGTTGCCGGCATAGTCAGAGGCATTGCCTTTGTACTTGATCTTGATCCGCGCATAGTCGACCGTGAATTGCGCGACGTTGTGTTCGACAAACGCCATGGCGGCCGGGTTGTTATAGGCCGAGCTAGGGTCGTTCTTGAATAACGAGCCACCGGCAAACGCCCTGCCCCAACCGGGCGCGCCGTAAGTAGGGGTAGAAAAACCGCCAGCCTGCACAGGCGCGGTAACTATCGCACCTCCTATCAGTGCCAGCCCCAGCAACACCTGTTGTTTCTTATTATTCATGCGGCACTCCTTATTGTTATCTCTCTGAGCCGGCCCTGCCGGTTCGTCTTGCTGCCAGGCCATTGGTGAACTGGCGCCTGGTTCAGGCGCCAGTTTTTGAGCAGGTGATCAACCCCGCATTTCAACCTGCCATCAAGGCACGATGGTGAAGGTTGGGCTTGGGGTCACGCTCAAGCTCACCACGGTGCAGCTGCCGCTAAGCCCTTGGTTGGCCGCCGTCAGCACCCCACCGCTGTAGCCCACGGTGATGGTCGATGGGCCACAGTTGGATGCCGGGTACAGAACCGATGAGGCAATGGTATAGCCAACATTGGCGACCGAACCTGCGGTTGGGCCGGTGGCGGTCAATGTCCATGGCAACCCAGTGATTTTCGGCAATGCGCAAAGGCCGCTGCCGCTGACCGTTACTCCGGTGATTTTTGCTACCCCAGTGGCATCTACGTTGCCGGTAAAGTTCGCGGTGCAGTTAACGGTGGCCTGATAGGACGACGGTGATTTCACCGAAATGGTGCCAGGCGCAGTGAAGTTAGAATTAACCGGCGTGATGCTATAGGCGTTGGCCATGGAGGCAGCACCCATGCAAACAGCCAAGGCAGAGAGCGACACGAGAGTTTTCAAGCTTTTCATTGTTTTTCCTCACATGTTATGGCGATTCATTTCGCCAGGGGTAATGGCCATGATCGAGAGGTCACGGTGAAACTGCAGAACTTCCCTTTCCAGCCAAATTTCAATGCATTTACAGCTGCAACAGTTGGAACGGTTTATTCGACCACTTTGAAGTTGGCCGGCATCTTGATGGATACCGTGTTGATCTTGCAGTCTTCGCCAATAGCAACATTGGCGGCTTCCAACTTGCCGGTGGCGTTGTCCCAAGTACCGTCGGCGGTTG